>JAVJTD010000556.1:0-11266 GCA_040219065.1 Planctomycetota bacterium | reverse complement strand
AGCACCCAAGCACCCAAGCACCCAAGCACCCAAGCACCCAAGCACCCAAGCACCCAAGCACCCAAGCACCCAAGCACCCAAGCACCCAGCCCGACGGACATACCCCTGGCGCGATGGGTCACGAATGTTAGCTTGGTACCCATGCACGACACCCTGACCCCTCATCCGGATGATCTGACCGGTCTGCTGGCCTCGGCCAAGAAAGACCCGGCAGCCGCAGACGCTTTGACGGCTCGCCTTTATGACGAGCTACGGGCGCTTGCGAATCGTCTGATGCAGGGGCAGCCGGCCGGGCATACGCTCCAACCGACGGCCCTCGTCCACGAGGCCTGGTTGCGGCTCGCGAATGCCGAGTCTGCGCCCTCCGACCGGATGCACTTCGTGCGGCTCGCCGCCAAGGCGATGCGACAGATCCTGGTCGACCATGCGCGTCGTCGTCAGGCCGAGAAGCGAGGCGGTGGGCGCCGGCGAGTGTCTCTCGACGCGGCGTTGGCGTGGTTCGAAGATCGGGCGTTGGATCTCGTGGCCCTCGACACGGGTCTCGAGCAGCTCGCCGCGCGGGATGGCCGGCAGGCGCAGCTCGTCGAGCTGCGGTTCTTCGGCGGGCTGTCGATCGCCGAGGCGGCGCAGGCGCTGTCCGTCTCGACCGCGACCGCCGAGCGAGACTGGGCGGTCGCGCGGGCGTTCCTCTTCCGCGAGCTCAGCGACGAGGACAAGCCGTGAGCGATAGCTGGGCTCGAGTCGTCGACGTCTTCACACGAGCACGCGCGCTCGCGCCGTCCGAGCGTGAGGCGCTCCTGGCCGAACTGCCGCCGAACGCCGCACGCGAAGTCCTGTCCCTCCTCGCCGCTGACGAATCTGCCGGTGACTTTCTCGAAGAGAGCCCCAGCACTGGCACGGCACCGGCACGGGTCGGTCCGTTCCGGCTGCATCGCCGGATCGCGAGAGGCGGCATGGGTGTCGTCTACGAGGCCGAGCAGGATCGTCCTCAGCGCCGGATCGCCCTGAAGCTCTTGACCAGCCCGTGGCCCTCTCAAAAGGAGCGGCTCCGCTTCGAGCACGAGGCCGAGATCCTCGCCTCGCTCGAGCACCCGTCCATCGCCCGCGTGTACTCGGCCGGCACGGCGACCGATGATCGTGGCGCCGACTTGCCATTCATCGCGATGGAGCTGGTCCTCGGAGCGCGCTCGATCGTGGCTTTCGCTCGGGCTCGGCTCTTGCCCAGACGGCAGCGGCTGCAACTGTTCCTCGAAGCGTGCTCGGCGATCGAGCATGCGCATCGCAAGGGAATCCTGCATCGGGACATCAAGCCCGAGAACTTGCTCGTCGACGCCGAAGGCCAGCTCAAGGTCATCGACTTCGGGATCGCGCGTCCCATCGACGCGGACTCCGAGTTGACGCGGACTGGCGAGCTGATGGGCACGCTGCGCTACCTCTCGCCGGAGCAAGCCGAAGGCAGACGGCCCGATGTGCGCAGCGACGTCTACGCGCTCGGGCTGGTCCTTTACGAGCTCTTGCTCGATCGGCCGGCCTTCTCCGCCCAAGGGTCGGTCTCGGCGGTTCTCAATCAGACGCGCACGGTCATTCCCCCGATCGGCTCGGGCGAGCTCGACGTCCAGCTCACGACGGTGTTGCGCGTCGCGCTGGCGAAGGACCCCGAAGATCGTCACGCCTCGGTCGGAGTCTTGCGCGAGGACATCGAGCGCATCATCACCAATCGGCCGATCCTGTCGCGGCAGCCATCGCGCCTCCGCCGGGCCCGGCTCTGGATCCGAAGGCACCGAGCGGTCGCGGCGGCGATGGGTCTGGTCGCAGTGACCTCGGTCGCGGCCACGTTCGTGAGCATCGGTTTCGCGCTCGAGACGGAGCAAGCTCGCCAGGCCGAGGTGCGTCGGTCGCGGCGCGAGGCGGCCGCGCGACAGTCGCTCGAGGATGCGTATCAGCGGAGCCGCGAGCTCTCGAGCTGGGTGCTCCGGGATCTTTATGCAGCGATGGAGCGCATCCCCGGGACCTTGAGCGCGCGCGAGCAGCTCGTCGAGCGGTTCCGCGAGCATCTCGACGAGCTGTCGGTGTCGCATGCGCCGTCTCGGATCGAGCTGGCTCGTGCCTGGTCGCGCCTCGGCGACCTGCTAGGCGGCGGCTCGCCCTCCCACCTGGGTCGCACCGAGGAGGCACTGGCGAGCTATCAGCGCTCGATCGAGCTTTACCGCACGCTCGCCGCACTCGAGCAGCCCGATGTCAGTTTGGAGCTAGTCAACGTCGAGCTCCATCTGGCTTCACTGCAGCTCGAGGCCGGCCAGGCCGAAGCGGCAGTGTCCACGCTGGAGCTGGCGAGCGAGAGCCTCGCGCGCGATTGGCCACAGCACCTCTCGGCCGAGGCGCGCCTCGCCCAAGTCGATCACGCCCGAATCGAAGCACGGCTGGCCGCGGCGACCGGTAGCATCGTCGAAGCGGGCCAAGCGCTCCAGCGGGCTTTGGATATCGCCGAGACCCTCGTCACCGGCCGGCGCGGCGAAGCGCCCTATGCGATGAAGCTCGCGGCGGTCAACATCGAGCTCGCCGTGCTCCTGGCGAATCGACTGCCCCGGGCGAGGGAGCACTTCGAGCGCTTCCTCGAGATCGTCTCCGCTCTGCCGGCACCGGCCGAGGACGACCTCGCCGCTCGTCACGATCGGGCTCACTACCATGTGTTGGCGGCCGACTTCATCGTCTCTCATGACCTGGAAGAAGCCTTCGAGCGCTACAGCTCGGCGATGGAGCTGAGGAAGCCGCTGGTCGCCGCCGCCCCCGAGGATGCCGGGACGCTCCGGCGATTGACGATCGCCGAGGAACGTGCCGGCAGCGTTTTGATTCGACTGGGCCGATCGGAAGAGGCGATCGAGCTTCTCAGGCCCTGCCTCGAAAGGCGCCGGCAATTGCTCGAGAAAGACCCGACGAATAGGGAGCGTCAGTTCGAGCTCGCCGTCGTGCACCAGGATCTCGGGGAAGCGTACGTCGCTCTCGGAAAAAGGGCCCGGGCCCGCGAGCATCTCCTGGAGGCCGTGGAGCGATTCTCTGCCATTCGCCAGGAAGCGGGCGCTTATCCCGCTGCTCGCTCCCGACTGTCGGCAGCCGCCGAGTCCCTCGGCGACCTGCTGGGAGAATCGAATGCCTTGAACCAAGTCACGGCCGCCCAGCATTGGTACCGTGAGAGCCGCACCCAGATCGAAGTCCTCCAGCAAGCCGGCAACTGCACCGAAGTCGACACGAAGCGCCTCGAGAGGCTGGACGCCAAGCTGAGCACCGCCTCCGTCCTGACCGAAGACACGGATTGAGCTCGCGGGATCCCCACGACTCTCGGAGAGTGCCGCCGCATTCGGACCGCCGGCTCGAGCCTCTCCCGGTGTCCTCCATTCCAGCGCTCTGGAGAGGACCCAGTCCTCACATCCCAAGTTCAAGCCCTACAGGCTTGGCCTTCTGTGTGAAGGAATCAGAGCCCGCGCGGCCGAGACGGGAAGAGATTATGGAGCTGGAAGCCGCCATCTCGACTCCGTCGACGATCGAGTCGGGACCAGTCGGAGCACGCTGTCTCGCTGCAACGGCATGCCCCCGGCCCAAGCTCGCTCGTGCAGGCTCCCACCGAAAGATTCGGCCTCTGGCTCGCTCAACCTGGGTACTCCCTTGGACTCGGGCGGTCGCGCGAGCTCTGATGATTGACATTCAATCCCTCGGCACCAGCGCCATTCGGTTGCGGCCGTAGTCGAGGACGAGGTGGAAGGGCTCGAAGAAGGTCGAGCCGAGATTGCCGGCGGTGTACTGGTCGGCGAAGGCGCCCTTGTCCTCTGTCGCAAATCCGACATTTGGCCTCTCGAAGCGGCGGCCTCCGAGCTCGAAGTACTCGATGGGACCGTACATCACCGGAATCTTGCCGCCGACGCCGCCATCGTGACGGCGCTCGACGTCGCGGCCTTCGAGGAGATTCCATTCCTTCACGAAAGGAGCGTGGAAGCTGACGGTTCCGACGGCGCCCGTGTCGATCTTGAAGAGTCCTTCCCGGTCGCCTTCGAATTTGGCCAGGACGACGGGGTGCCGCTCGTGAAGAACCAGTCCCTGCCATTCGGCTCCCTTCAGAGCGAAGCGCCAGGGATCGTAGAGCCCGATGCGACCTTCCTTCAGGTCGATGTCGGCTACGGAGCGGGCGATCACCTCGAAGCCGCAGATGCCGGCCACCTCGATGCCGAAGATCTTCGTGAGAAAGGCCAGGTCGAGCTCGACGAAGATCGGGCTTTCCCAACGGAGGTCACCGACCTGAATCGAGTCGGCCTGCCGGAACCCCGAGGGTGTCGGGCCACCGACGCCCGTCGCGGTCACGTGGCCGAACGGTTGCAACCCCAGCCCTCCGGCGTACTCCTTGTCGATGCACATCGAGCCGGCTCCCGAGTCGAAGATGAACCAGCAGGGCTCCCCCTCATTCAGCCGCACCGGGATCAACAGGTGGCCGGTCTTCGCGCGCTGGACCTCGAGCGGGCCACCGGCCCCGGTCCACTCCGTCGCGATCGGGTCTCCGTTCGGCACCTGCCAGGGCGGGACCACCCACGAAGCGTGGGCATGACCGCCGGTATGCCGGTAAGCGCCACTCTCGCCGACGCTGGCCCTCTGCGACACCTCGCCCGGGATCCAGAGAGCGCCGAAGCTCTTCCAATCCGAGAACACCAGACGGTGGTCGACACCTTGATCGCTCCAGCGAGCCTCCTCGGGCCGGAAGTCGTCCCCGAGCACCATCTCCATGCGGAAGTGACCTCCTTGGATGGACAGTGCCAAAGTCAGGGGCTCTTCGGAGACGCGCTCGATATCGAACGGTGCCGCCTCCCGGCTCCAATGCCCGGTCCAGATCCAGTTCATCGCGAGAGCTCTCTCCCGCTCCATCAAGGCGAGGATGCGGCGCGTCCCGTTCCAGCCGACCTCCCACGCCGTCTCGCCGTCGAACCCGGTCAATCGACGGAGGCGATCACCCGTGCGAGTCGCGAAGCGCCCCTCGGAGTCGAACGCGGCGACGAGTGGGCCTTCGAGGCCGAGCTCACGGGACGTTCCTTCCACCTGCCAGCTCTGGGCTTCTTCCGTGATGCCCAGAGAGGAGCGCACTTTCGCCAGGATGTCGTCGACATCCGCCTGGGCGAGCGCCAGCGGAGTCGTCCACGAGACCGACAGGATCAGCAGTAGCGAGCGGGCAATGAGCGAGCGGTGGAACATCAGTCCTCTCCTCGAGGGTTTCGCCCGCGCGAGCGGGCCTTGAGTGGAACCAGCGCGTACGTCAAGGCAGTCAGGCGTCCCTTGGGCTCTTCGCCGCTGGCCTCGAAGATCTCGAGGATCCGGGTGAGGTGCGCCTGCACCTCGTCCAGCTCCTGTCGAGTGAGCCAGCCCTTGATGCGACCCCCGGTCATGTTGCGGTGGCGACCGCGCAGGACGGCGCGACCTTCGTGGACGGCGGCGCGCACATCGCGCTGGGTGACGCGCAACGCCGCCGAGAGGGCGCGGTCGATCTGCTCGGGCTCCGTGGGGCGGAGCGCGAGCGGTCTCCCCGGAACGTCGTAGAGCGCTTCCTGCCGCGGACCGGCAGGCCGTGTGCCCTTCGGGACGAGGAGGCCGACCTTCTCCAGGAGGCGAACGTGGTAGTAGAGGGAGTCAGCCGGTCGCCCCAGCCAGGTCGCCATCTCGGCGATCGAGCAAGTGCCCGACGCCTGGACGAGGTCGACGATCTCCTGCCGCACGGGCGAGCTCAGGGCCTCGATCTGGTCTTCACGCTCGATGGGAAAAGGCACGGGGTCCTCCTTTGTTGAAATATGATTACGCATTTCAACAGTGAGCAGTGGAAGTGCTTTCGAGAATTCTCGGAGCGCCGCTCGCGATCTCGGCGGTTCGAGCACGGTCCGCGGGAGATTGGCGACTTTCGGGTGTAACGTCGCGCGTCCGGGTCGGATTCGGGTCGGAACGGAGCCTTCGGGAGGCTTCTCCTCATACACTCGACAGGACTCGAATCCATGCTTCGCAAGCGCCTCGCCTCACTCCTCATCACGCGGCTGTCGGTCGCGGTCGCCCTTTGGATCCTAGGTCTCACGACTCCGGCCATCGCGAGCTCGGGGAAGACGTTCGCCTACTACGATGTCGACCTCCACACCCACCGGCAGTTCGAGAACCTCGTCCAGGGCAGTGATTGGCGGCTCACCTCGCTGTCGGCCTACGGGCCGATCGACGACACGCGCTATGCCGCGATCTGGAAGGACGAGGACGGACCGGAGTGGCATGCCGAGTACGCGCTCGACGATACCGACTTCTCCTGGGCGGCGCTGGCCATGCAGGGCAAAGGCTTCCGCTTGAAGGTCGTCACGGTCACGGGCGCCCCCGGCCACGAGCGCTACTCCGGGGTGTTCGTGAAGGACGGCGTAACGACCGAGCCCCTCCTCGAAATGACGCAGACCACCTTCGACAGTCGGCTGGAATGGGCCCGAGACAACGGCTACCGCCCGGCCTGGATCTCCTCCTACCAGGGCGACGTCTCCCTCGGTGCCTTCTACGCCGCGGTCTTCGTCAAGGACTCGGTGCCCCTCGCCTGGAACGTCAGCACCGAGATGATCGCGGGCGAGTATCAGGAGATCTTCGACGCCACCCGGATGGGCTGGGGGAGGCCTCACCTGACGGTGATGCGCGGCCAGAAAGGCGGCGGCGTCCGATACGCTTCGATCTTCGTCGACGATCAGATCGGACCGTACTTCACCTACCATCACCTGACGCCGGCCGAGTACGAGTCTCACAAGGCCAGCCTGAAGAAGCGCGGGCTGGAGCCGATCCGACTCGAAGGTGTCATCGAGGGCAACGGCGGCACGCTATTGACCGCGACCTTCGCCGCCTCCGAGACCCCGATCGCGCGGCAGCTCACGGTCACCGGCCAGAGCATCCCTGGGCTGGAGAAGTTCGACGACCTCGTGATCCAGCGCCTGAAGGCCCGCGGAGCGAGGGCGGCCACCATCGCGGTGGCCCAAGGCGGCGAAATGAAGATGGCCAAGGCCTTCACGTGGGCGGAGCCCGGTTACCCGATTGCCCAGCCGACCGACGTCACTCGCATCGCGAGCTGCTCGAAGATCGTGGCCAGCTTGGCGCTGCACGACCGCTACCAGCTCGGGCTCGCCGCCCCGCAGGACCTCCTCGTCCCCACGGCCGCCCTGTCCCCCCTGACGACGCACCCCGACTGGATGGCGACCCGTATCCAGCAGCTCATCACCCACACGGGTGGCAGCGCCTGGAACCCCTACGACGCCGATGTCGCGGCGGCCTACGCGATCCCGTTCCCGATCACTCGCGATCAAGCGATCGCCTATCGCATCAGCCACGCGCTCGACTACACCCCCGGCACGAAGTCCGTGTACTCCAACTTCGGCTACGCCTTGATCAGCCGAGTCGTCGACCAGGTCTCGCCCGGCAGCTTCAACGATGTCGTCCAGCAGCGCATCTACGATCGTCTGGGTCTCACCCGGCCGCGCCCGGCGCGATCGCTGCTCAGCCAGAAGTATGCCGACGAGCTCCGCTACCATAGCTGGCGCCTGGCGGTGCAGCCGAGCGTGTTGAGCCCCGACCAGCCGTGGCTTCCGGGTCCGTACGCGACCAACATCGAGCGTCAGGATGCCTCAGGAGGTGTCCTCATCGCTGCTCCCGACTTCGTCAAGATCCTGGCCTCTCTCGACCGCGGGAAGCAGAGTTTGCTCTCGCCGACTTGGCGCGATCACTTCTTCTCTCGCCTCGAGCTCAAGGACAGCCACCTTTCGAACGGCGGCATGTCGATCACCGAGCTCGACAGCGGAGAACTCAGCTTCAGCAAGGGTGGCGCGGCGACGGTCACGAGCGTCATCATCCACCGCACCGATGACATCGACATCGCGGTCTTCTTCAACTCCGTGGGCGTCCCCAGCGTCAGCTCACTGAACGAGATCGCCAGCGACGTGACGAGCTGGTCGCCCGGCACCGACTTCTTCTGGACCTTCGGCATCCCGCCCTTCTGACTACTTCGGCGCTGGTCGAGGGCTCCGGCCGGCGCTCTTTCAAACTCCCGGTGTAACCAATCGGCCTCGTCTCGGATTCAGGACTCATGGCGCTCGTTCGAACGTGTGTGGCCCTGACCGAATCCCTGACGATGGAATCCGAACCATGCACCGCTTCTCCTCCCTCCTCTGCCCAACCGTCTTGGCGCTCTCCTTCCTCGCTCTGACCCCGGCGTCCTCCCACGCGCAATCCTTCTCCTACTACGACGTCGACCTGTCCGAGCACCTGCACATCGAGCGGCTGGCGAGCGGGACGGACTGGCGCCCGACCTCGATCTCGGTCTGGGGTCCCATCCACGCCCTGCGGTACGCCGTGATCTGGAAGCTCGACCCCGGCACCGAATGGACCACCGACTTCGACCTCAACCTCGCCTCCCTCGCCTTCACCGTCCAAGCACGTCAGGCGCAGGGCTTCCGCCTCGCCACGCTCTCGGTGACGGGAGACGTCCCGAACGAGCGCTACACCGCGATCTTCCTGAAGGACGGCATCCCTAGCCAAGGGTACGTCCGTCTGAGCAGCTCCGAGCTCGAGGACCGACTCGAGCAGGCACGTGGCACCGGCTTCTGGCCCGAGTGGCTGTCGTCCTCGCCGAGCTCGTCGGGCGAGCCGATGTACACCATGCTGCTCGTGAAGAACCCTGGATCCTCCGCCTGGAGCGTGCACCAGGACCTGACCGCGGCCGAGTACCAAGAGGTCTTCGATGCGACCACGCTGGCCTGGGCGCGGCCTCACCTGACCGCGATGCGCTCCGAGGGAAGCGGGCTCCGCTACTCGGTGATCTTCCGCGACGACGTGATCGGTCCCTACGCCACCTACCACGCTCTGACCAAGTCGCAGTACTCCACCCTCAACCAGCACATGAATCGATACGGCGCGGTTCCGATCCGTCTCGAGGGCGCGAGGCTTTCGAGCGGCGAGACCCGATTGACCGCGATGTTCGCGCTCTCGGAGGTGCCGGTCGAGCGCGAGCTCCACGTGACCGGGTTGACGATCCCCGAGCTCGAGAGCTTCGATAGCTGGATCGTGCAGAGGATGAAGGCGTCTGGTACTCGGGCCGCGACGCTGGCCATCGCCAAGGATGGGCGCCTCAAGGCGACTCGCGGTTACACCTGGGCCGAGCCGGGATATCCGATCACCCAGTCGACCGACGTCACCCGCATCGCGAGCTGCTCGAAGGTCCTCGCCAGCCTGGCGCTCCACCTGCAGTACCAACAAGCCAAGACCTCGCCGGCCGCCAATCTGATGAGCGCGATCGGCATGTCGCCTTCGGACGCCCACCCCGACTGGAGCGCGGTCAAGGTGCAGCAGCTCATCACTCACACTGCTGGCAGCACCTGGAATCCGAATGACGTCGAGATCAGTGCCTATCACTGGGAGCCGTTGCCAGTGAACCGCGATCACGCCATCGCCTATCGAATGAGTGAGCCTCTGAACTACGTGCCCGGCACGAAGAAGGTGTACTCGAACTTCGGCTACGCCCTCGTCAGCCGCGTCGTCGATCAGGTGAATCCCGGCTCGTTCAATAACGTCATGCAGCAACAGATCTACGACCGGCTAGAGCTGACCCGGCCGCGTCCGGCGCGCACCCTCCTGTCGCAGAAGTACGCCGACGAGCTCCGCTATCACGATTGGCGCCTCGACGTGCGGCCGAGCGACATGAGCCCCGACCAGCCGCTCTTGCCGGTGCAGTACGGCTCGAACATCGAGCGCGAAGACGCCTCCAAGGGAATCCTCGTCGCCGCCCCCGACATGGTGAAGGTCCTCGCGGGCATCTCCCATGGCCGGCAGCCGCTCCTGAACAGCACCTGGCGAGAGCACTTCTTCTCGATGCTCACCGTCGATGGCGAATCGATCTCCAACGGCGGCATGACCATGAAGGGCCTCGACCACCGCGTCGTCTCCTATAGCAAAGGCGGCTCGGCCACCGTCACCAGCGTGATCATCCATCGCACCGACGACATCGACATCGCGGTCTTCTTCAATGGCAAGGGGGTGCCGAGCACGAGCGTCAACTCTCTCAACGATCTCGCCGACCAAGTGAACGACTGGCAAGGCGCGGTCGACTACTTCCCCTCCGTCGGCATCCCGTCCTTCTGAGCTGGCCGAAGCACCGCCGAGCGACTCGTAGTCGCACCATTGTCCATGGCCTCGGCCCCGAGCTCGCACCCTGCCTCACTCGAAGCTCCGCCGGTCCTCTGGCGGAGCCTCCTTGCCTGCTTTCGGTCCCTTCTCGTCCTCGAGCAAGTTGGTCTCACTCGATTTCCGGATCTCCTGCTCGACCTGCTCCTCGATGTGATTCTCGACCACGACGTCGACGCTCTTTGCTTCGTCCTGGGCGCTCTGACGAGGCCGCTTCAGGGACTCGAAGGCGTCGCTGCCCGCCGAGCGCAGGAGCTCGACGCGATAGGTGGGCACCGGCATGTCGATGTCGTTCTGATCGAACACGGCCTTGAGCAAGCGAATCGCCTCGCTGTTGACCTTGATGAAGTCGGCCAGCTCTTGATCGACCCACCCGTAGAAGCTCAGGAGCACATTCGAGTCTCCGAGCGTCTGGAAGCGCGAGCTCGGCGCGGGGTCGTCCACGACACCGGCCATCGCACGCAGGACGTCCAAGCCCAGATCGGAGGCCTTCTTCAGGTCGACGTCGGTACCGACACCGACCACAACCTCGAACCGCCGCAAAGGGTTCCGCGTGTAGTTGATCACCGTGCTCTTGAAGACGTGCGCGTTGGGAAACGTGAGATGATTACCGTCGACGCTCATCAAGACCGTCTCGCGCAGGTTCATGCGAATGACCGTGCCCGCGTAATCCCCGATCTCGACGTAGTCCTTCGAGCGGAACGGCTGCCGGATGCTCAGGATGATGCTCGCCAGGTAGTTCTCGACGATGTCGCGGAACGCGAAGCCCACGGCCAGTCCTACGACACCCGCCGTCCCCAGGACCGCTCCTACCAGTGCGGTCGCATTCATCACCTCGAGGGCCAGGAAGATGCCGAGGAGCAGCAGGACCATGCGCATCGTCTGTTTCAAGACACCGCTGATCAGCCGCTTGTCGGTGAGCTTGTCGAACAGGCCGTTCCAGCGCTCGATCCACCTGCCGAGGATCCAGAACCCGATGATGATCGGCTCTTCGAGTACGCCCGGGACATCGTGGCCGCGCTGCCGCTCGTGGTCGTGGGTGTGCTGATCATCATCG
>JAVJTD010000303.1:0-5690 GCA_040219065.1 Planctomycetota bacterium | reverse complement strand
AAGCCGGGGACCCAACCCGGCTAAAGCCGGGGGATACGACCCGGCTGAAGCCAGGGACACAACCCGACTGAAGCCGGGGGATACGAGGAACGGGCTCGGGAACCAGTCAACCGGCGGGCTGCTCCTTGGCCTTGGCGTTGGAAGTGCCTTTGCGCTTGGACCCGGTGGTATCCGAACCGTTCTTGGCCTCGGGAGACTCTGAATCTGCTTCCGGAGTCGCCTCGGCGGCGGGCGGAGGAGCCACTTCGGTCTCGACCGGAGGCTTCAGGCCACCGACTCCCATCACCTCGCAGAGCTTCCGGTCGATCTCGTCCTTGATGTCAGGGTTCTCTCGCAAGAAGGTCCGGGAGTTCTCCTTTCCTTGGCCGAGGCGCACGTCGCCATAGGAGAACCAGGCGCCGCTCTTGTCGACGATGTTGTGCTCCACGCCCAGATCGATCAGCTCGCCGATCTGGGAGATGCCCTCGGAGAACATGATGTCGAACTCCGCGCGACGGAACGGCGCGGCGATCTTGTTCTTCACCACCGAGGCGCGAACGCGGTTGCCGATCGCCTGATCGGAGTCCTTGATCGAGCCGATGCGACGGATGTCGACCCGGATCGAGGCGTAGAACTTCAGAGCGCGACCGCCACTCGTCGTCTCGGGGTTACCGAACATGACGCCGATCTTCTCGCGAATCTGATTGATGAAGATCATGCAGCAGTGAGATCGCGAGATGGCGGCCGTCAGCTTCCGCAGCGCCTGCGACATCAGCCGCGCCTGGAGTCCGACGTGAGAATCCCCCATCTCGCCTTCGATCTCCGCGCGCGGAACGAGCGCCGCCACCGAGTCGATCACGACGATGTCGATCGCGTTCGAGCGCACCAGCATCTCGGCGATTTTGAGCGCCTGCTCACCCGTGTCCGGCTGCGAGACGAGCAGGTTGTCGACGTCGACCCCCAGCTTGCGCGAGTACACCGGATCCAGAGCGTGCTCGGCATCGATGAACGCCGCGATGCCACCGGCCTTCTGCGCGTTCGCGACCACGTGGAGCGAGAGCGTCGTCTTTCCCGACGACTCCGGCCCAAAGATCTCCACGATGCGGCCTCGCGGCATGCCCAGCCCACCGAGCGCCTGATCCAGCGCGAGAGACCCCGTGCGAATCCCCTCGATCTGCAGCCGCGCCCCCTCGGCGCCGAGCTTCATGATCGAACCCTTGCCATACTGCTTCTCGATCTGCGAGATCGCCGTGCCAAGCGCCGCTTGACGCTGCTTCTCACCGCCGTCGCTCGTCCTACCCGCCATGTCCTCAATCCCTCCGTCAGGAACCGCCCGAGTCTCGAAGCCTCCGCGTGATCAGAGCTTCACCCGCGCCACGACGTCGTACATCGACCCCTTCGGCGAGAGCTCACTCGACATCACGTGGACCTCCTCGATTCGTTGCTGGCCATACTCGTTCTGCTTACGACGTCGGATGAACCGCTCGAAGCCCGCTGGATCGTCGAATTGCCTCACCCGTCCGATCGTCAAGTGCGCCTCGAATGGCCGCCGCTCTCGGCGGATACCCAACGGCACCAACGATCGATCGAGACGCTCGGCGATCCGCGAGAGGCTTCCTCCCGGCTCGTCCGTGACTCCCGCCCAGATCACCTTCGGGTCACCCGACTCGGGGAACGTCCCCAGCCGAGCGACCTGGATGTGAAGGGGCGGCATACCTCTAGTCGCCTCTTGCACCACCAGGGTCACGTCCGGAAGCAGCTCAAATGCGATTTCTCCCAAAAACTTCAACGTCACGTGCATGCTCTCGGGAGGGACCCAGCTCACTCGCAGCCTCGCCATCTCGCGGCAAGACTGCTGCGCCTTCTCCAGACGACTCGCGATCTTCTGGGCAATCGGTATCGCGATGAACGTTCGAAGCGTGCGCATGGGCTCTCACGGTCTCGGCTCTTCGGCCGCTCCCGACCGCGGCGATTATCGCAATGAAGGTCCGGGAGAGCCAAGAGGGATTTTAGGAAAATTTTAGGATGCGGTCGAAGACGGCTCGACCGTGACGAAGTCGATGAACTCCCGGTACCTTCGATCCAGTTCCTCGCGGCTCGTCTTCCGCAGCGCATCGAGGCTGAATCCCTGAACGCAGCACGACGCCACGACCGTCCCATACACCATCGCCTTGCGCAGCTCGGTGTTCGTCCAGCGCCCCTGACCGGCCAGGTACCCCATCAAGCCGCCGGCGAAGCAGTCCCCCGCCCCGGTCGGATCGATCACGTCGTCGACCGGGAACGCCGGGATCGCGAAGCGCATCCTCGGAGAGAACAAGAACGAGCCGTGCTCGCCCTTCTTGATCATCACCACCTTCGGACCCATCTCCAGGATCTGGTCGCCCGCGCGAATCAGGTTCGACTCGCCGGTGAGCTGCTTCGCCTCCTCGTCATTCAGGACGAGACCATCCACCCGCCGCAGCAGCTCGACCAGGTCGTCGCGCGCCGTGTCGATCCACAGATCCATCGTATCGGCGAGGACGAACTCGGGCCGCTCCACCTGCTCCAGCACCGACATCTGCGTCATCGGAGCGCCGTTCGCCAGGAAGACGAACCGGCTCTCGCGGTACGAGTCGGGCACCTTCGGCTGGAAGTTGCCGAACACGTTCAGGTGCACCGAGAGCGTGTCGCGATGGTTCAAGTCCGCCGAGTAGCGGCCACTCCACCGGAAGGTCTCCCCTTCGTTGACCTCGAGCCCGCTGAGGTCGATGTCATGACTCTCGAGCAGCTTCACGTGCTGGTCGGGGAAGTCCCGTCCCACCACGCCCACGAGCTGAACCGGGTGAAAGAAGCTCGCCGCGACCGAGCAGTACACCGCCGACCCACCCAGGGCGTCGTCGACCTTGCCGTGCGGCGTCTCGACGGAGTCGAGCGCGATCGATCCGACCACCAATAGTGACATGATTCCTCCTTCGGGATCGCGGCCTGTCTGCCGCTTCAGGCGGTCGCGTCTCGTGACGCGTCCGCCTCGGTCGCCGGGCGCGCTTCGTCCGGCGCATCTGTCGAGAGCTCTCGCTCGATCTCCTCCTCACTCACCCGGGATCCGCTCACGGCGAGGAAAATCCCGCCCGGCAGGCTCGAGACGAGCAGGCTCAACCGGAAGAGCAGGGAGATGGTGAACGCCTGGGTCATTCCGATACCGGCCAGCTCCAGGAACTCGACTGAAGCCCACTCTCCCAGCCCCCAGCCACCAGGCGCTAGGGGAATGGCGGTGACGATGTTGATCACCGGCACCGTGATGAAGTACGAGACGATGTCCGCATCGACGCCGATCGCCATGCCGGCGAACACGTAGATCGAGATGACGCCGAAATGGTTGACGAAGGACATCAGGAGCGCGATGACCAGCGCCATCTTCTGGTTGCGGTAGATGAAGAAGGCGGCGTCGATCTCCTGGAGCACCTTCTTCGCCGGCAAGCGCTCGAAGAGCACCTCGAGCCGCAGCCAGCGGCGAATGCGCCGGCTGTAGAGCACGATGCCACCCAGGGCCGAGACGCCCAGGAAGCCGTAGATGATCACAGCCACCGGCTTGAAGTCATCCGGGTCGAGCAGCACCATCACTGCCGCGATCAAGGCCAAGGCCAAGAGGCCGACCACGCGATCGACGATCACGCTCACGACGGCGCCGGTCTTGCGATCCGTGTCGCGCGCGACGAAGAACGCCTTCACCAGGTCACCGCCCGTGAGACCGGGGATGATGTTGTTGAAGAAGTACCCGATGTACGTCAGCGAGTAGGCCCGGCGGAACGGCACGAGGATGTTCTGCGCCCGCAGGAGGAGCTGCCAGCGGGCGACCGCCACCAAGGTGGCCAAGGCAAAGGCGAGGAGGCCGACGAGCAGCCACTCGTACCTCGCCCGCTGGAGGAGCGTCGGCAGGCCCTCTTGAACGATGACCACCACGCGCTCGCCGGCGCGGATGCCCTCGGGGTCTTGGTCTCCGAAAGTCGGCAGAGCGATCGTCGAGCCGTCATCCAGCGCGACGGTCCAGCTTCCTGCGCCTCCGGCCAGCTCACCCTGCGGCTCGTCGCCCGGGATCGTCAGCGCCTCTCCGCCCGCTTCGGGCGTGAAACGCCAGATCCCCTTCTCGGGCCGCTCGATCTCGCCGATCCAGTCTCCCCGGGGATCCCCCTTGGGATAGGTCTCGAGCACCAGATGATCTTCGAAGTTGATCATCGTGCAGACCCACGCGATGAGTCCGGCCGCCAAGACCAGCTTGGCTACCGTCAGCCAGCGCTTCCGCCTATCCGCCATTCTGCTCCGCCTCGGCTGCCACTCGCTGCCGGTACCAACTCGTCCAGTACTCCGGGTCCAGGAGGATGCGGCCTTCGTAACGGCGGCTCAGGGCGCGCATCGCGCTCGTCGCCACCATCTCGTTCGACGACTGCATTCCCCGCACGATGAGCTCGAGCGCCGAGCGCTGCAGGCCTTCGCCCGTCAGATCCAGCTCCCGCACGAACCACTCTTCATCCAACTGATCGAGGCGATATTGCAGCCTCATCGAGACGCCTTCGTCTCGTTGGGCATTTCGCTGCTCGACCTCCAGCGCCCGAAGGAGCAGGAGCACGACGTCCGGATCGGCGAGCGCGAAGCTCAGGTCGACTGCGGCATGCCGGATCTCGGGCTCGATTCGCGACAACCCCTGCCGAACACCGACCCAGGCGGCTTGATAGGCAAGGTTTGGCAAGACCTCGTCGATCGCCTGGCGGGCCTTGCCGCTGAGCACGTCTCCCGCTTCGACCAGCAGCCTCAGGATCGGATAGAGGTCCACGAGCTGGCTGTAGCCGACACGCCCGAAGGCGAGGATCGCTCCGGCAACGACCTCGTCGTCGCTCGAGAGATCTCCCGAGCGAACTTGCTCGTAGACGTTCCGAAAGCGCAGGAAGCGCTCTTTGGCTCCGGCCTCGGTCGCAAAAGGCAGATCGCCGAGGAACACGGCCGGAGGCCGGCCTTCGAGCTGATGCCCTATCGCCGCCAGAGCTGTCGTCTTGACGAGGGTGTGCGCATCCTTCTGGAAGCACTCGGCTGCGAGCGCGATGACCTGAAACCGCCGCAAGTCGTCATCGGCGAACTCGGCTTCCCCGAGACAGCCCAACGCCTCGACCAAGAGCTCGGCAGGATCTTCGACGTCCGCGCCGTAACGCACCTCGATCAACGGCATGAAGTTGAGCCAGCCGAGAACCGGGACGTCGCGCTCGATCTCCTGCTCGTAGCCGCCCCTCGGATCGCGGACGTACTCGAGGGAATCGAGATCGTAGCCGACTCCATGGCAGCCACAGAGCCACCCGATACCCAGCCCCAACAGCGGGCCCAGGGGACGCCTCGCCATGAGAGCTCCGAGGTCCTTGCACGATCCAGGGTTCGATCGATTCAACGGTCAACGCGCACGCGAGGACTGATCACCGGCCCCCGCGAGAAGGCGACGATTATATGCGATCACCGTCAGGACGGAACCGAAAAGTGGCTGGGTGCTCGGGAGGCTGGGTGCTGGGGTGCTTGGGTGCTTGGGTGCTTGGGTGCTAGGGTGCTTGGGTGCTTGGGTGCTTGGGTGCTTGGGTGCTTGGGTGCTGGGGTGCTCGGGTGCTTGGGTGACTGGGTGACTGGGTGCTTGGGTGACTGGGTGACTGGGTGACTGGGTGACTGGGTGCTTGGGTGACTGGGTGACTGGGTGACTG
>JAVJTD010000555.1:0-42585 GCA_040219065.1 Planctomycetota bacterium | reverse complement strand
TCGGAGTGCGCCGTCGCCGCAACGCTGTCCCCCGGCCCAAGCTCGCTCGTGAGAGCCCTCGCAGACCGACCCGGTCACCGGCTCGCTCGGCTTGGGCACTCCATCGCCCTCGAGAGTTGGACGTCGAGCCGTTGGACGTTCGGGAAGGCCCAAGCTCGCTCGTGAGAGCCCTCGCAGACCGACCCGGTCACCGGCTCGCTCGGCCTGCCCCCTCACTCGATCGTGATCTTCACCGACGCGGTCTTGCCTTCGGTGACGGTGACCGACTTTTGGCCGAGGATCTCCTGACCTCGGCGCGCGAGGACCTGGTAGGTACCCGGGTCGATGCGGTTCTTGCGCGCGAAGCCGTCGGCGTTGGTGACCATGCCGAAGAGCACTTCCATGAAGTTGTCATCACCGAGCACGGCGGCGGGTGGCTTACCGGCCGGGTCGAGGATGTCGACGCTGATGCCTTCCAACGGGATCGAAGGGCGCTCAACGACGAAGACCTCGATGGTGCCGCCCGAGAGGAGCTGCACGTCTTGACGATTCTCCGCGCCCGAGGCGACTTGCACGCCTTCGACCCGGCGAGGGGCGTAGCCGCTGGCGTCCACCTCGAGGTCGTATTGGCCGGGTGACAAGCTGTCGAAGTCGTACGTTCCATCCTCACGAGAACGCGGGCGCTCACCGCTGAGAGGCTTGCCGCCTGCGGTCACGAGCTGCAGGCGAGCGCCGGAGATCGGCACGCCAGAGTTGGTAGTCACGCGTCCCGACAGCGTCGTGCCGCGGGAGAGCGTCACCGTGCCCATATTCACGTCCCCGTCCCGCGGGATCGACACCCGCAGGATCTCCTGCCCCCAGCTCGACTCTCCCTCGGCCTGGCGAACGTCGCTGGGGTCGACCTCGACATCGAAGTCGCCCTCGGGCAGGCCGCGCATCTCGAAGAAGCCGTTCTCGTCGCTGCGCTCGGAGGCAATGCCGCCTCGCCCCATCGACGCGAGATCCATGCGGCCGCTGCCGGCCCGAGACAGGTTCAAGCGCACACCGCGAAGCGGTTGCGCGGAGTCCTTGTCGACCACGATCCCCGACAGAGTCGCCATCGGCAGGTCGAGCACCGTCTCGGTGATTTCACCAAAGGCGATGTCCACCTCGAAGAACGTTTGCCCGCTCGACTCGTAGCCGGACTCGCGGGGCGCATCGACGGTGATCAGGTAGTGCCCTTCCGCCAGGTAGGGGATCTCGAACCGACCGTCCTCGTTCGTGACGCCTGACCGCGCCGAGCGCAGGAAGTCTCCGCCGTTGCCGTCGCGACCCACCTGCACACGCGCACCTTGGATCGGACGACCGCGGAACTGGACGACACCGCGCAGGACGCCTGTCGCGCCCGCTTCCGGCTTGAAGTCGACGGTGATCGTCTCGGTCCCTTGGATCGAGAACGGCCGCATGTTGAAGCCACCCATCATGCCTGTCGCGCCCCCTTCGGACGAGCCGAACCCGAGCTTGATGAGGCTGTGGTTGCCCGGCGGCAAGCCGCCGATCCAGTACTCGCCATTCACATCGGTCGTGCCACGGCCCTGCGGACGCTCACTGCTCATCGTCATCAACAAGGCGCCCGATTCGGGCTGCCCGTCGGCACCGAGCACGACGCCCTGTACGGCACCGCCGGGGCTGAGACGGACCACGATCGTCGCAGGCTCGCCCGTGTCCCGCACCGCGATCGGGTCCGACCAAGACTCGAGGTAACCGTCACTCAGCACGCGGAGAATGTACTGACCAGGCACGAGGCCGTGGAACGCGAACTCCCCGATCTCATCGCTCTCGTCCCAGCGATTCCCGCCGAGGACTCCGAGGAGCGCCGGCATGAAGGAGACGGCCATCTCCTCCTCTTGCGATATCTCCGGCTCGGTCTCGGGATCGTACTTCATGAGCCTCACGCGCGCGTCCTGGATCGGAGCGCCCGTGTCCATCGCCTCCACGCGCCCTTCGATGCTTCCACCCTGGAGGATCGCGATCTCCAAGCTCTGCGCCGCGGCGCCCGTGGCGAGCTGGATCGGAGTCTCGTGGATGTAGGGCTGGTAGCCGGGAGAGCGGACACCGACGAGGTACTGCCCTTCAGGCAGGGTATCGAGACGGAAGCGCCCATCGACAGAGAGCACCTTCTCGCTGTGGTCCACCGCGCCAGCGAACAAGCGCTCGGACGGCGTCATCTCGTCGGCCGGCCGGAAGCCGAACGGCATCTCGCCACCGCGCTCCTGGCGTCGGCGGCGGAACGCCTCTCGCCGACGCTCGCGATCGCTCTGAGGCGCATCGTCGGGCGTGGCCTCGGCACTCGCCTCCTCTTCCTCCTCCGGCTTCTCGCTGATGTCGATCAGGGCGACCTCGTACATCTGCACCGGATCGCCCGTGCCGGCATCCGTCACGCGCCCACTGAGCCGAGCGCCTCGGCTCAGCTTCAAGACGATGTCGTCGGCACCCGCCTGTACCGCCTCATCGGTTCGCCCGCGCACATAGCCGTCGGCGCGCGCCTCGACTGTCAGGTCGCGCTCGGTCGGCAGGCCAGCCACGCGGAACTTGCCGCGCTCGTCACTGATCGTGCGCCAGACGTCGCCGCTCCGAGAGCCGACGATATCGATCGCGTCATCGACGAGCGACCTGTCGAGCCCCATGCCGCCGAGATCCGACATCGGATCGAAGCCGGAGAAGCGGCCGACGCGCACGTCCGCGCCTTTGATCGGCCGCTCCTGCTCGTCGAGCACCACGCCTTCGATCATGCCCCCGCGCTCGATGACGAAGTCGACCTCGTAGACACCGCCGTTCTCGAGCTCGACCTCCTGACGATCCGAGCGACCGAACTCCGCCGACCGCGCCCGAGCGCGCAGCTTCATCGGCGGAAGGCCAGCCACTTCGTACGCCCCATTCTCATCGGTCGTGATCTTGAGCAGCGACAGACCGATCTGGATGTACTTGTCGAGCTTCTCTTGAGTCGGGAATCCCATCTCCCGCAGATCCGGCTCCACGCCGATCTCGGCAAAAGGTACCCCTTGGCCCTCTTCGTCGACCACTTGGCCCGACACCTTGGCGCCCGCCTCGAGCGGAATGACCACGCCGCCGGACTCGGTCCCCGGCTCGACGCGAATCCCCTGCGTCACCCCTCCCAAGAAGCCATCGGCGCGCGAGGCGACGATGCCACTGAAAGACGGAGGCACGGTCTCGAGCACGAAGTCGCCGTTCTCGTCCGAGACACCCCGCGGGATCGGCGGCAGGTTCTCGATGTCGGTGAATGCGTCCGCCAGCTCACCGATGTTGAGCGTCGGCAGGTACCCGACCATCGCGCCGGCGACCGGCTCGCCAGTCGGCGAGACGACCCGGCCCAGCACGCGCCCACCACGCAGGAGGGAGATCGTGAACTCACTGCGCTCGCCTGGCAAGTAACACACCGGGACGTGCTTCTCGGGATAGTAGTACGGATCGTCCAGCCAGACGTCGTACCAGCCCGCATCGATGCTCTCCAGATGGACGACGCCCGTCTCATCGGACTCGGCCTCGACGAGCGCCTCGGGCGGCTCCTCGAAGAAGAAGCGCGCCGGATCGTCGATCACCGACAGCACCAGGCGAGCGATGTCCATGCGGCGCCGGTCCTGACGGGCCAGCCCAGCGCGAATGCCCACGGCCGGGGCACCCGTGGCTGCATCGACCAGACGCAGCGTGATCGGCCCCTTCGGGACGTTCGCATCGCGCCCGAAGCCGCGCGTCACGACGTCGGGTGCCGTCCGATCAATGGGAGCGGCGATGCCCTCCAGCGGGTCCTCGGTGAGCTCGGCCATGGAGGAAGCACGGGCCCCCTTCGTGTCCGAGACGTCGAGGACGTCACCGCCTTCGCCCGAGACGCCACCCGACAGTAGCTGCCAGATGCCCAAGCCGAGGAGAGGAATCAGAACGAGACACACGATCGAGGCGATGAGCTTTTCGCGTGGAGCCATCGGGGACCCATCCGGTGCAGGGTGCGTTTGAAAGGTGGGACAATGCAGAAGGGACCTTCCGGTCCACCTCGTCCGGAAGGTCTCTTGTCCCTTTTTTGCGTAGCCTTCGTCCCCGCTCGCTCCAGCGATGACGTTGGCCCACTCTACACGGAAGAGGACGTGGTGTTTCGCGATCGTCCGTAATCCGTGGAAGCTCGCGCCGAGGCCGATGCGTAGGCGGCCCCGGCAGAGCCGGGAGAGTCGCCGAAGCGACCCTCCCACTCATCACCTCACTTCGTGAACGACCACCATCCCGAGATGCTGATCACCTGGAAGGAGGGGCTCACCGCCGCGAGACGCCAACGGTAGTTGCCCGAAGGCGCGTTGTTCCACACGTTCTGCGGCGTGTAGAAGAAGTTCTCCGGCAGGTTGGAGAGCAAGAGGCTCTGCAGATTCGGGAGCTCCACCTGGATCGTGTAACTGCCCGCGCCCGGTACGCGCGTCCAGCCGAAGCCGAACGGAGTCGAGCCCGAGTTCAGCGTCGAGCCGTCTCCCGGCTGGAACTGACGCACCTGGGACGCCGACGGCGGAGCCGTCGTCACGGCCGAAGCCGCATCGATACGGCCGTTGCCATAATTCTGGTCCCAGCCGGCCGCGCCGAGATCGGTGGCAGTCTCTTGCATCAGGACGCGCGCCTGCGAGGCACTCATCCCGAGATCCGTCGAACGAACGAGCGCCGAGGTGCCCGCCGCATGCGGGCAAGCCATCGAGGTGCCGCTGACCGAGGAGTACCCGGCCGAGAGCCACGTGCTGAGCACGTCGACGCCAGGCGCCGAGACTTCGACGTTCGCACCACGCGTGGAGAAGCTCGCGATGTTGTCGTTCGAGTCCGTCGCACCGACGGCCATCACCTGCGGGTAGCCCGCCGGGTAGTTCAGCGTCGCATCGCCACCATTTCCGGACGCGGCCACGATGAAGACGCCCAGGGACTCGCCGTAGGCCGCCGCCGACAGCTCGGCGTTGGAGAAGGCGGTCGAGCCGAGGCTCATGCTGATGACCGAGGCGCCATTGTCGGCCGCGTAGATCATCGCGTTGATGATGTCGGACGAGTAGCCGAAACCCAGGATACTGCCGAGCGCCCGGACCACCATCACGCGGCAACCCGAAGCCGTGCCCGCGACACCGACGCCATTGTTGGTCGCGGCTCCGACGGTGCCGGCAGTGTGCGTGCCGTGACCGTTGTCGTCCTCGGGATTGCTGTCCTCGGCGGCTTCGCCAGGAGGGATGATGTCGAAGAGCGCATCGCCGAAAAAGTCGTAGCCGAAGCGGTCGTCGACGTAGCCGTTGTTGTCGTCGTCCACTCCATTGCCCGCGACCTCCCCCGTGTTGACCCAGCGCTGTCCGGCGAGGTCGGGATGGTCTTGATCGAGTCCGGTGTCGATGACGGCCACCACGACCTGGGCGTTGCCCAAAGTCACGTCCCAGGCGGCCTCGGCATTGATGCGCTGGAAGCCGTACTGCTGGTTGTACTGGGGATCATTGGGCACGAAGGTCGTGCGGCGGATGTAGTTCGGCTCGGCGAAGCGGACCTCGCCCAGCGTCCCGAGGGCGGAGACAATGCTCTCGACCTCGCCGTGGGGAATGCCGAAGACGTCCACGCCGATGGCCGGGATCGTCTTCGAGTGGGTCAGGCCGAATACGTCGGCGATCGCGGCGCGCGAGTCGGCATCGACCTCGGGCTGGAACGCCACGAGGATCGAGTCCAGGTCGTAGCCGAGGGCGAGCTCGCGCTCGAGCTCGCGGGTCGGGTCTTGGGCTTGCAAGCCAGGCAGCAGGAGGCCGCCGAGCAGCCCCGTCAGGATCATTCGTCGCATGTCGTAGAAAACTCCTCCGGTTGGAAGTCGCTGTGAAGAGCCCCCTCTTTGCGCGACCGGCCTCTTGGAATCCGAACCGTCGACTCTCGCAGCCGCGGGCGGATCGGGCAAGGGCACATCACGAGTTTACGCCCATTCGGCCGGGGAGTTCCGAGGGGAACGGATCCTGCGTTCGCACGATGCGCCGCAGGAGCCGGACGGCCAGGAACGCCTCGGGCCGCGCTGGATGAAGCTCGAGGCGGATGCCGATCGGTCGGATTCCGAGGCCGGCAGGCGGAATCGTCGGGGAATCCACATCCTCCTGAGCCCGATCCGCCCCATCCCGTGGCGCGACGCGGCTTGCCAACGGCCCGGTGCGGGTTAACATTGTGGCCGGAGCCGATTGGCGAAAGCCGCCTCCCCGATCCGAAATACCGAGAGAGCCGCCTCGAAGACCGCAATGAGCGTGTCCCGGCGGCGATCACCCTGACGAAGAGGCCCTGGATATGCCCGAGAGCGGAACCGTCGGTGCGCCGATTCCCACCCAGCTCGACCTCGAAGCCGAGATCCTGCGCCTCAAGAAGGAGCGCAACGCGGTCATCCTGGCCCACTACTACCAGGAGTCCGAGATCCAGGATCTCGCCGATTTTCTCGGAGACAGCCTCGCACTAGCCCAGGCGGCCCAGAAGACCCAGGCCGACGTCATCGTGTTCTGCGGCGTGCACTTCATGGCCGAGACGGCCAAGATCCTCAATCCGACCCGCACCGTCGTCGTCCCCGATCTCGAGGCCGGCTGCTCCTTGGCCGACTCCTGCCCCGCGCCCGACCTCGCCGCCTGGAAGCAGGCCCACCCCGATCACCTGGTGGTCTCCTACATCAACTGCTCGGCCGGCGTGAAGGCGCTCAGCGATATCATCTGCACCTCGAGCAACGCCGAGCGCGTCATCCAGTCGCTGCCGAAGGACAGGCCGATCCTGTTCGCCCCCGACCGCAACCTCGGTGCTTGGCTGAACAAGAAGCTCGGCATGAACATGGAGCTCTGGCAGGGCGCCTGCATCGTCCACGAGATCTTCGACGAGCAGAAGATCGTCGCCCTCAAGCTCGAGCATCCCGGCGCGGTCTTCATCGCCCACCCCGAATGCGAGGACCACGTCCTCCAGCACGCCGACTTCATCGGCTCCACCTCGGCGCTCCTGAAGTACGTCGCCGAATCCGAGGAGCAGGACATCATCGTCGGCACCGAGACCGGCATCCTCCACGAGATGCAGAAGCGCGCGCCCAAGAAGAACCTCATCCCCGCCCCCTTCGGCGATGGGAGCTGCGCCTGCAACGAGTGTCCCTACATGAAGCTCAACTCGATGGAGAAGCTCTATCTCTGTCTCCGCGACCTCGAGCCGCGCCTGGAGATGGACGAAGACCTCCGCCTGAAGGCACTCGCACCGCTCGAGCGTATGCTGGCGCTCGGCTGATCGAGCCGCGCAGTCAGATCGGCAACGCCCCTGGAGCATGAACGTCGAGACACTGCGCCCGAGTCCGTCAGAGTGCCCAAGTCGAGCGAGCCAGAGACGAGGTCCTCTGGTGAGGGCATCCACGAGCGAGCTTGGGCCTCTTTGAATGTCCAACGGCTCAACGTCGAACTCTCGATCTTGAAGTTCGTGTCTCCGCTGATTCGGTCTGACAACGAGGGCGCGACCGTTCCACGCCCTGTCCGGGAAGGGTCCCTTTCGGTAATCGCCAAGGCGATGGTCCAGCCCGTCTCGAGACTTGAAGAGTCTTCGAGCGAAGCGAGACTTCGGCGACAGGCTCGCTTGGCAGCTCTCGCCCTCCATCGCTCGATCACCCCTTCCCGCTTCGGTCGCGTGGGGCTCTGGTTTCAGGCCTTTCGGGCTGGCCAGTCGGTTATGCTCTCGGAGCGTCGACGCGGGTCGGCCATTCCCCTCTCCCTCGAGACGACCGGAATCGATGAGCGAGTCTCCTCCGCCTCCGAACGCTGAGCGCATCCGCACTCAGGCCGAGCGCCTTGCCGGCATCATGCACCAGCTTCGCAGCGACTGCCCCTGGGACCGTGAGCAGACGCTTCAAACACTCAGAGCCTTCGTCCTCGAAGAGGCCTACGAGGTCGTCGAGGCACTCGATGCGGAGGATCTCGGGTCGCTGCGCGGCGAGCTCGGGGATCTCGTCTTCCAGGTCTTCTTTCAGGCCGAGATCGCCGGTGAGCAGGGTGCGTTCGATCTGGCTGATGTCTTCGAGGGTATCTCGGACAAGCTGGTGCGACGCCATCCGCACGTCTTCGGCGACACCGAGGTCCAGAGCTCGAAGGACGTGCTCGATCGCTGGGAGAGCCTGAAGATGAAGGAGGGCCGCACCTCTCGCCTCGACGGCGTGCCCGTCGCGCTCCCTGCCCTTCTCCAAGCTCAGCGGATCCAGCAGAAGGCCTCCTCGGTCGGCTTCGACTGGGGCTCTCCCGAAGAAGCGCTCCCCAAGGTCGCCGAGGAGCTCGAAGAGCTGGCCGTCGAACGTCGCCGCGAGAAGGCCGATACCGCTCGCATCGAAGAGGAGTTCGGCGACCTGATGTTCGCGATGGTCAACGTCGCCCGTCTCCTCGATCTCAATGCCGAGCATTGCCTCCGCGCCGCGACGCGCAAGTTCACGGCCCGCTTCCGGTCCATGGAGCAGAAGCTCGCCGATCGCGATCAACGCCCCGAAGACCTCCCCCTCGACGAGCTCGAGGCGCTCTGGCAAGAAGCCAAGCTAAACGGCTGACGCCCGCGCTCCGCGCCAGGTTCGCCCCCCAACGAAGAACGGGGACCGGCCGAAGCCGATCCCCGCGTTCGATTCGGACTGTCGACGTGTGGCTTACTGGAGCGTGTCCAGGACGCCACCGCGCTCGTTCGGCGCATCGCTCTCGTGGAGCAGGTGGCCAGCGGCGAACCCGTCGAGGGCCTGCAGGATGAGGCCGACGAAGGGCGGGTTGTCGAGGGCGGGCTGGTTGCCGACGATGTCGACGGCGACCTGACCGTCGAGGCGAGCCCAGCCGGTCGTGCCGAGCATGTAGCCGTTGTTGGTCTGATCCCAGTTGGTGTTCATGAGGAAGAAGTTGGAGAAGACACCATCGATGTCCTCGAGCTTGACCTTCTCCCAGCAACGGATCTTGTGCGTGGCGGAGAACTCCTGCTCGTTGTTGTTGTACACCGCGAAGTCGATCGTGGTGCGGTAGTCGGAGTCACCGACCAGAGAGAGCAGGACGAGGGTCGACTCGGGAGCCGGGGTCGGCGCGGTGACGTACGCACCCTGGCCGAAGAAGCTCGAGATGTACATCTCGTCGGCGACGGCCTCGAACTCGACGCCGTCGAGGTCGATCAGGCCATTGGCGTTGACGTCGGAGGCGGTGCCTTCGGCGACCAGCGACTTGAAGGAGATGGCCTCGACACCGAAGAGCCAGTTGCCGTTGCTGTCGGCGACGATCTCGTCACCGATGAGCCAGTTGAAGCTGACGGGCTCGAAGCTGATCGGGTCGATCGCGATGCAGTACAGGAAGCCTTCATCGCTGTTGGGATCGTGGGTGTCGGCCAGGACGGAGAACGTGTCGTTCGGCGTCAGACGCTCGTAGCGGTTGAACTCGTTCCAGTCCTCTCCATCGATGTAGATGAAGTGCACGTCGACGACTCCGTTGAGGTTGGTCGCCGGGTTGAAGGACGGATCGTTCTTGGTGTTGGTGATGCTGATGAGCGTGCCGCTACCCGGGTTCGAGTCGTAGATCGGGTAGATCAGGACGCTACCGGGCGTACGGCCCGCTGCGGCAGCGAAGGGGCTCAGGATCGCGGCCAAGGCCAGCGCCGTCCCCAGGGTCTTGAGAAAGCGGATCATCACGAGGACCTCCAGTGTTTGAACGCGTTGCACACCGACGGTCCGTTCGCCATGGTCGGAGCGTCGGCGGAGCCGGCGCTTTGGAGCAACTGGAAGTCCACCACCTCATGAGGCCGCCCGCCCGGCGGATTCGGCCGCTCGCGGTTGGGGATCGGGTGAGTGTCGAGGCTCTTGGGTCCGCAGCGCGCAAAGATCGAAAGCCTCCACGTCCTGAGATCTCATCCGATCGTTGCTTCAGCCCCTCAGCGGCGCCACCGTGGAGTGCCCAAGTCGAGCGAGTCTGGGGCCGAGTCTGTCGGTGAGAGCTCTGCGCAAGCGAGCTTGGGCCGGGGGCACACCGTGAACCTTTTGGAGCAGCGAGCCTGTTCCGCGATCCAGGCGGGCGGGACGCCCGCGTTCCCAGTGGTTGGTTTCAGATCAGAACGAAAAGGGCCCTCCCAAACATGAGGGGGTGAGCCGCAAGCGCAGCGACCGGTCCATGCTTCGTCCGGAGAGGGTCCCTTCCGGTAATCGCCAGGGCGGTGGTGGCGCCCGTCTCGCGACTTGAAGAACCTCGAGCGGAGCGAGACTTCGGCGAGAGGCTTGCCTTGCTTCGCGATCACACGCGGCAGCAGCATCGAGCCACGGAGCTTCGGATCTGAGGTCTGGGTCCTCTCCAAGGCGCTTGGAAAGAGGACACGGAGACCGGCTGAAGCCGGCGGTCCGAACGACGACGTGACTAGTTTCAGATCAGCAGCGCCCCCGGCGTGACGTCGGAGCATGCAGGGGGTGAAACCTGCTCAGTGCATTGGAGTGCCCAAGTCGAAGCGAGCCGGTGACCAAGTCTTCTGGTGAGGATTCTCGCGAGCGAGCTTGGGCCGGGTCGACGTCGCCACGGAGTTTCGGATCTGAGGTCTGGGTCCTTTCCGAGACGTTTGGAGGGAGGACACGGAGACCGGCTGAAGCCGGCGGTCCGAAAGTCGCTCGTTTCAGATCGGCGCCCTAAGAAAGAACGGGAGCCGGCCCGAAAGCCGACTCCCGCCTCACTCCGAGACTCTGAAGCTTCGAGGCCCGCCTTACTGCAGCGTGTCGAGCACGCCGCCGAGACCGTTCGCGTCGTCACTCTCGTGGAGGAGGTGACCAGCGGAGAAGTAGTCGTACGCCTTGAGGACGGCGCCGACGAAGGGCGGATCGTCGAGCTTGGGCTCATTGCCGACGACGTCGACGGCGTCGTCGCCGTCGAGGCGCGCCCAGCCCGTGGCGGGGCTGAGGCCGTTGGCGCGGGGATCGACGTTGGTCCCGAGCAGCGCGCTGCTCGTGAAGATGCTGTCGATGTCCTTCAGCTCGACCCACGCCCAGCAACGGAAGTTGTAGGTGGCCGAGAACTGCTGCTCGTTGTCGTTGAAGACCTCGAAATCGATCCGAGTACGGAAGTCGCTCGAGGGCACCAAAGAGACGAGCACGAGGCTGGGCACGATGTTGCCCGTGTCACCCACGAAGCTCGAGATGTACATCTCATCGGCGATGGCCTCGTACTCGACGCCGTCGAGATCGATCCTCTCGTCGCCATCGATGTCGCCCGGCTGCCCTTCGGCGGCCAGCGACTTGAAGGCGATCGCATCGAAGCCGACCAGCCAGTTGCCACTGCCGTCGGCGACGATCTCGTCACCGATCAGGTGGTTGAACGACATCGGCTCGTGCGTGTTCGGATCGATCGCGATGCAGTACAGGAAGCCCTTCTCGCTGTTCGGATTGTGGGCCGAGGCGAGGGTGCTGAACGTATCGTTCGGCGTCAGGCGCTCGTAGCGGTTGAACTCGCTCCAGTAGTCGCCATCGATGTACACGAAGTGCACGTCGACGACGCCGTTCAGGTTCGTGTTCTGGTTGAAGGAAGGATCATCCTTCGTATTGGTGATGCTGATGAGCGTGCCGCTCCCCGGGTCGGAGTCGTAGACCGGGTAGATGAGGACGCTGCCGGGCTTGTGGCCGCTCGCCGAGGCAAACGGCGCACAGGCGACGAGCAACGCGGCCGCGACCAGCGAGATCTTGAAGAGACGCGTCATGACTATCGGTTTCCCTTCGGTCGAAAGACGTTGCACACGAATGGGTGGAAAGCCGGCCCGCAGGATCGGACCGGTCGTCCGGCATCCTCAGCGCAAACTGGCGACCGCCAGGCTCCGCCCTCTCCCGAATTCCCCCGCGCGCCGCCCGATCTCCCCGTTCCACGCGGTCGCCAGGACCTCAACCTCCGAGTGGACCGTACGGATCCTCGGCCCGCTCCCCGCCGCGACGTCGATCTCACGCGACATCGCGTCGATCTCGCGCGCTCGCCTTCCCGGCCGCCGAAACCGGAATCGCCTCAGTTTTCGCCGAGGCGCCTGCCGATGAGGAGTGCAGAGCCCGCCAGCACTCGGAGTCCGGAACCACCGGATGGGGAGCGGGCTGGAGAGAAACCCGGAGAGAGCCATGTTTCGCTTGACCGCGGTCGCGCTGGCCGGCATCGCCGGCGCGCTGTGCCTCACGCCCGTCGCCGCCGCCGAAGGCCGCACGCCGGGAAGCCTGCTGATCTATCCGGTGTATGACTCCTACCCCTCGTCCGGAACGCTGATCAGCATCACCAATACGAAGGATGATCCTTCCTTCAATCCCAACACGAACCTGAACGGCGTCGTCGACGTCCACTTCATCTACATCGACGGGATCGATTGGAGCGAGTTCAATCGCTACGAGCGGCTGACGCCGAACGACAACTTCACCGTCGTCGCCACGGTCCACAATCCCAACAGCGAGACCGGGTTCCTCTACTGCATCGCTCTCGACCCGACGACCCGCAAGCCCGTCGCCCACAACTGGCTCATCGGCGACGAGATCATCGCCGACGGCAGCGGCAACTGGCTCTACGGCTTCGACGCCATCGCCTTCAAGTCGCTGGCCGCTGAAGGACAGCCCGCCGATCTCGACCTCGACGACATGCTCGAGCTCGACGGCACCGAGTACGAGGCCATCCCCGACACGCTCGCCATCTCGAGCTTCCTCGGCGTCGGACCCACTGACGCGGATCTGGTGCTCCTCTCCCTCGTCGGAGACAGCGACTACCTGACGCGCGTCGACTTCGAGGTCTTCAACGACAACGAGGTCGAGTTCTCCGCCACCTACGAGTTCCGTTGCTGGTACATCGCCGCGCTCACCGACATCGATCAGGTGTTCACCGATTCGTTCCTCTCCACGACCAACATCGATCCGCGCTCGAACGGGCTCGGACAGACGACGGGCTGGGTCCGGATCGATGGAGATCGCGCCGTCGATGTCGTGGCGAACGCACCGCGCATCGACGATCCGCCCTTCCTGGCCGCGTTCCGGCAGTCCCTCTCGGGCATCAGCACCGGCCACTTGATCCACGAGAGCGATGCCGACAACGACGTCCCCGGACTCCTCAGCTCGCTGCGTTGACTCATGTCATCGGGCGGAGACGGCCGAATCGCCTCTCCGCCAGGTCAACGGGCCTCCGCTTCATCGGCTCCTGGGAGGTCTCTCTCCTCGAGCCCCCCTTTCACTCGCACCTCGTTGACCTCTCTGGCATAATGTCGCGCCTCGGCGATGGATGAGCTGGCGATCTCGCCGCACGAAGCCCGCACAGAGAAAGGAACACGAGACGACCGTGAACGCCCCTGCCGACTCGCTCTTGGAGATGGCTCGGACTGGCGATACCGACCAGCTCGAAGCCATTTGGCTCGAAAGAATGGAGTCGCCCGGCGAGCTCGGGCCGTACCTCGAGGCGATCGAAGCCTTGACCGAAGCCGGTCGCCGCGGCCCGGCTTGCGACCTGCTCAAGGTGCTGGCCGCCGCCCTCGAGAAGACCGGGCGACCCGAGGACCAGTTCGAGGTCCTCAAGCTCCTGGTCGAGCTCGGAACCGATGGTGAAGCCATCCGTCCCGAGGTCCTCAAGGTCCTCGAAAAGGCGCACGGCAAGGAGTCCTGGTATGAGGACTACCTCGAGCGCTCCGGCCTGACCGGTGAGGACCGGCTTCGCGAGTCGCTCGAGAAGTGGGAGCAGCTCAAGGGCTTCAGCCCTGGCAGTGTCGTCTACCACCGCAATCGCGGCACGGTCGGCCAAGTCGTGCGCTTCATTCCTTCAGAAGGTGACATCGAGGTCGACTTCGAGAAGGGCGCCTCGACGATCTTCCCTCTCGAGAACGCCGACGACGTGCTTCAGCCGCTGCCCGATGAGGATCTGCGCACCATGCGGATCCAGAACCTCGAGGCGACCCAAGACCTCGCCCGTAAGAGCCCCGGCGTGATCATCCGCAAGGTGGCCCAGCTCTACCGCGGCCGCGCCACCGCGCCGCAGGTCAAGGAGACGCTCAACGGCACCATCATCCCCACCAAGGAGTGGGCGGGCTGGTGGAAGAAGGCCAAAGCAGCCTCGGTCAAGGATCCCTGGCTCGCCGTCGAGGGCTCGGCCACCCGGCCGATCTTCAACCTCCGCGAGCGCCCGATCACCCTCGCCGAGGAAGCGCAGCAGACGCTCTTCCGCGCCGAGAACCTGGCCCAAGCCGTCGAGTTCACCCGCCGCTACATCAAGACCGGCCTCCAAGGCCCCGACCTCGGTCCATTGCTCGACATCATCGCCCGCCAGGTCGAGGCGCTCGCCACCGACATCGAGCAGCGCAGTGCCGTACTCGAAGCCGTGCTGCTCCTCGAAGAGCATCAGCGCTCCGTCGAGCCGACCTCCGCCTTGCTCATCGAGACCGCTGTCCGTGACAGCTCCCTCGTGTCGCTCCTCGAAGCGATCGAGGTCGTCGAGAGCCGCGCGGCCGCCCTCGAGGTCCTCCAAAAAGCGCTCCCGCACGAATGGTCCGACGCGCTGGTGAAGGAGTTCACCAATCTGCCGCCCGAGGTCCTCGACAACGCCGGAAGCATGCTCGCCTCCGCCAAGCAGGCCCATCGGCTCGCGCCGCTCTTCGCCGAGCTCGTCAAGAGGCCCCAGCGCTCACCGGCCTCCCTGGTCTGCCTCGGCGGACTCTGGGCCAGCGCCGACCTCGGCGAGCATGGGCTCACCGGCTCCGAGATCCTGCAGGGCCTGGTGTCCCTCGCCTCGGTCATCAACTCCAAGCGCCGGGACCTCCCCGACCGCGTCAAGCTGATGAAGAAGCTGATCTCGCTCCTCACCTCCCAGCAGGGACGCCTCCTCAGCGAGCTGATCGCCGTGACATCCCCCGAAGCCGTCGCCTCACTCATCAAAGTCGCCGAGACGACGCCGGACTTCCCCGACGAGATCTCCGCAGCACTGCACATCGCTGCGCGCGAGCATCATCCTGCGCTCTTCGGCAAGAAGGACGACACGCCGTTTTGGGAAGGCGAGTTCATCATCTCCACCCAAGCCGGCATCGAGAAGCGCCGCGAAGAGCTGCGCCTGCTCATCGAGGAGAAGATCCCCGAGAACAGCCGCGCGATCGGTGAAGCGGCTTCCTTCGGCGACCTCAGCGAGAACTCCGAGTGGGAGTCGGCGATCCACGAGCAGAAGATCCTCACCGAGAAGGCCACCCAGATCCAAGCCGAGCTCGAGAAGGCCAGGAACCTCGAAGGCGAGCAGCTCCCCGACGACTTGGTCGTCCCAGGGACCCGCGTCGAGCTCGAGTTCGAGACCGGCGGGAAGAAGACCTTCACGATCCTCGGCCCGTGGGACTCCGACGGCAAGTCGATCGTCTCCTACCGCTCACCAGTCGCCCTGGGCCTGCTGAACCACACGGCAGGCGAAACCGTGCAGCTCGAGCTGCCGGGCGAAACGCAAACGGTGACGATCCTCTCGATCGAGAAGGTCGTCTGAGAAGAGATCGCGTCGCTTACGTCAATTCCCAGGGCTTTGCCTTGGGAATTGGAGTGCCCGAGTCGAAGCGAGTCGGTGACCGAGCCTGTCGGTGAGAGCTATCGCGAGCGAGCTGGGGCCGGGGGCGACCGTTGCGACGAGACAGCGCAATCCGACTGGCCCCTTGCCCGGCACCTCATGGCTCGATCGTCTGCGAGGTCGAGGAAGCGGCTCCCGGCTCGAGAACTCCTTCCCGTCTCGGTCGCGCGGGCTCAGGCTCTTGGAGTGCCCAAGTCGAGCGAGTCAGAGACCATGTCTCTCGGTGAAAGCATCCATGAGCGAGCTGGGGCCGGGGGCGGCGCCGTGAATGCGGGTTTCTTCGCCCTGAAAGGGCAGCCACTCGTCATCCCAGGGCAACGCCCCGGGAAATGGGGCCCATCCCGGCATGACAGGTCCAAGCCTGTAAGGCTTGCGCTGGTTACCGAGATTGATTGAAGGCGGCGGCTCTGGACACGGAGCTTCGGACCCGAGCTCTGAGCTCCCTCCGAGGCGCTCCGAAGGAGGACCCGGAGACCGGCTGAAGCCGGCGGTCCGAATGGGGCGTTCCCAATGGTTTCAGACCAAGCAAAGAGGCTCAGCGCCGGATCCAGCGAAGCGGCTGCTTGGGTCCGAGCGGTGGCGGGAGGATCTCGATCGACGGGAACGGCGCCAGCGTGACCTCACGGCCCAGTCCGTCATCGAGAACGACCTCGAAGACATCGCGGCCCGTCCGGATGCCAGCGCGTAGCCGCACGTCGTAGGTCCCGTCTCCACGATCGGTGATGTCCACGACCGAAGAGGAGCCAGTACTGTCGTCTGCATGCTGGACGTCGACCGTCGCGCCGCCCTTGCGCAGCGGCCGATCGAGGAAGTCCCTCGCCACGATGTGGAGCACGGCTTCGCTGGATCCGTCGGCGGGCAAGGCATGACGGTCGAAGCTCGCCAGGCTCGAGACGCCGTCGGGTCGACCGAATTGGGTGACTCGCCATTCCTCGAACATCTTTCGCAGACCGAGGACGGGGTCGGGATTGGAGGACGCCTGGAAGGGCAGGTTCAAGTTGAGAAAGTAGTCCCCGCGCGCGCAGCCGCCGCCCGGGCCGCATTGCCCGTCCCGATCACCGAGGCGAGCGACGACGAGGAACGCGATGTGGGCCGACTTGTCGAACTCGGAAGGCGGCGAGCCACATCCGTCGGGCTCGCTGTTGTTGCACGAGCAACGTCCGTCGCCGCCCATCCGCATCGCGGCTTCCATCGCGGCCATCAGCTTCTCGGGTAGATCCCCCGGCGTGCTGAGGAGCGCCTCTTCGGCTTTGAGCACGACCGGCGGACCGGTGATGACGTTGCCCTGGATCGCGTAGCTGAGGTCACCCACCTGACCAGAGATTCCACCCGCGTAGGCCCCGGCTCGAGAGCCGGTGAACGTGCCCGCGGCGTGGAGCCCATCGACGATTCCGTACTGCCGTTGCCGGTGCTGATTGTCGAAGTCGTCGAGGAGCTCGAGGATCACCTCGGGCGGCGTGCCCTCGAGGAGCTCCTTGTGGATGAACTGCCGGTTGACGGCGCCGACATCGATGGCCGACTGGGCGCAGGCAGCCCCCACACCGACGATGACCACCGGAAGGACGTTCTCCAGGTCGACCGAGTTGAGGCAAGTCGCCGACGCAACGCCGATCTGTCCCGTTCTGCGATCGAAGACGACGATCGACCAGGTGGCGCGAGCCGGCTCGGCCAACATCGTCAGACCGACGAGACAACAGAGCACGATGAGCAGTCGGCGTTTCATGGCAGCTTCCGGGTTTTTGAGGATGGGCCAGGCTCTCTCGGTTGCGGTCGTCACGACCGGCCATCCAACTTACCCGAGACGAGCCAGCCTGTCAGCGGCGGAGGCCCGAGGTCCCCGACCCGGCCGGAGCCTGGAGTCACCAAGGAGCGACAGTGCTCGGTTGAGTGAATGAGTATCGCGGCGGAGAGCGATCTCGAGGACCTCACCGACCTTTGAAATCGACAGGAGCTGAAGATCCGCCGCCGGTTCGACCGATGATGTCCAGGTCGGGCCGCTGCGAAAGGAAGAGAAGATCTGCGCGGCGCTCGACAGGTTCGACACTGCCCCCTTGCATTCGGAAGGGGAAATGAGGTAAGAGGGACGTCGCGTCCGGGACGTCCGGCCACGGTTTCGAACCGTGGTCCGCTCGATGTCGCGAGGCACCCTTCGAGGTGTGTCCCGCCCAACGAAGCACGTCCCATACGCAATGGGAGAGCTTCGATCGCCGAAGGACTTCTTCGCGATCGCTCGCAGGTGACAACGCCAGCTCGCAATCGGTCCTCATCGAGGGACGTTGGACCGATTCGGGTGCAGCCAGCCGAGTTCGGAAGAAGAGGCCCATTTCGGGCGAGCTTCTTTCGGCATCTCTAGATCGAGGAATCCGGCATCGACCGACCGGAATGGACCTCCAGATCAGACGTCGGCAGAGTTCGAGCTTCGGCCTGCCATCGAGCCGCGCACTCGCCTTGTTTCCGCAGTGGCTCGCGCTCTCGGAAGCACATCCGACGGTGACTGCCTGACTGACGCCTTCTCGTTTTTTTAGCGGAGTAGAGATTGGGCGAGCGGCCCCAACGGAAGCGATCGGTGAATCGATCGACCAAGGAAGAGCGCCAAGAGCCCTCGTCCTCGAAGAATTCGGACGAGAAGAAGCCTTCCGGATCCCGCGATTCGGGTCGGACCAGGCGCCCTCCTCCCAAGCAGAAGCCGTCCGAAGGCGAGCGCCGAGAGCCGAAGGACTCGATCCAACGCACTGGACGAGACGGAGGTGACTCCCGGCGCGACGACCGTCAGCCGCGCGGTGAGGGGGAGCGCCGACCGCGGAGTGGCAACAAGCGATCCGACGATCGCCGCACCCAGGACCGGGATGGCAACCGCTCCCAGAATCCACAACGCGGGGGCAGGGACCGAGACGGCGGTCAGGCTCAGGAATCGCAACGCGGAGGTCGAGATGGCCGGTGGCGCCGCAGTGGCAAGAGCCCTCAAAGCTCGGGCCGCGGTGAGCCTGCCGAGAACCGACGCCCCACGGTTGAAGCGGACGCCCGACCGACGGAGCGGACGGAGGACGATGGCCAGGGCGGCTCTCGTCGCCGCCGCTGGGGTCGCAGCGGCCAGAAGCGCTCCGAAGGCGCTCCGGGCCCGAACCGCACCCGGCGCGGCCGCCCCGGTCCAGACCGAAAGCGCGGCGGCAGTCAAGCCAGCGGGTCTCGCCGTCGTCGCTCCGGTGCACCCGAGCCACCGCCACTCGATGACGGTCGCCTCCAGGGTACCTTCATCCCCGCCGCCCGCCTCGATGGTGGATTCTTGTTCCTCTGGGCCTCACCCGAGCCCCGTCCCGAGCAAATCCGCCGCTGGACGATTCAGCTCGGTATCGATCTCGATCAGCTCGATCGCACGCGCCGCATCCTGGCCCTGCCTTCTGCCTCGGCGCCGGAGATCGACTCGGCTCGGCCGCTCCGTCCCTACCGCCTCGAAGGCTGGCAGCTCCCCCTCGCCGACGCCATTCGCGAGCTCCCATCCCTGGACCGCGCCGCTGCCTCCCGTGAGATCGGTGACAGCGTGCGCGCCTGGATCCTCGCCATCAAGCTCGCCCTGGAGCTGATCGCACGGCACCAGTTCCTGCCGCGAATGCGCATCAACGCAGCCGGCAACGAGGTGCGCTCGACCTGGGCCGCTTCCTTGATCGAGCCCCTCGACGCGGCACGATACAGCCGCCTCGCCCAGAGGCTGCCACCGGCCGCTTACTGTCTCCCGAAGAACGCCGCAGCCGTGAAGCAGCGTCAGAATCGCGGTCGGCCGGCTCGGACCCTGTGGGACTCCGAAGGCCTGCTCCGCGCATTTCTCGATGCATCGGTGTCGACACTCGTGCGCGAGTCGATCCCGCCCGTGATCATCGAGGCCCTGCGTCAGCAAGACCGTGCCAAGGAGTGGGAGCTCCGCTGGATGGAGGCGCTGGTCCGCGAGAACGCGGGTCCGGTGACATCGGGAGACGACGCCCGTCGCCTCAGCGACATGATGAAGACCTGGGTCGGTCCGGCGCTCGGTCGCATGGCCGGCGAGTCCGCCCATCAGGTCGGCTTGCGCGTCGAGATGCCCACCTCGACCGAGGACGAGGACTGGCGCATCCGTTACGTCTTCCAGGCGGCCGATGATCCCGACCTGGTCATCCCGGCCGAGGTCGTCTGGGCGGTGCGCGGCACGACGCTGCGCTACGAAGGCCGCGTCATCCAGTCCCCGCAGGAGGAGATGCTCCGCGGTCTCGGTCGCGCCTCTCGCCTGTACCCTCCGATCGAGAAGAGCCTACACGACGCTCACCCCACTGAGGCGCCCGTTACGACCAAGCAGGTCTGGAAGCTCATGTCCGAGGCTGCTCCGCTGCTCAAGGCGGCCGGCATCAGCGTGCTCTTCCCGCCCGAGCTCGAGCCCGAGGGGCAGAGTCGCTTGCGCCTGCGGCTGCGACTGGGCGCGCCGCTCGACAGCGGTGAGGCCGAGTTCAGCATGGACGGCCAGGTGCCGTATCGCTGGGAGGCCGCGCTCGGCAACGAGCCGATCGACCAGAAGCAATTCGTCGAGATCGCCTCTTTGAAGAACCCGCTCGTGACCTGGAACGGCCGCTGGATCCTGGTCGATCCTGGCGAGGTCGAAGCGATGGCCGCGCTGTTCCGCAAGCGCGCGACCGAGGGGTTCCTCTCTGGCCGCGAGGCGCTCACCGCCGCACTGCTCGGACTGTCGGGGCTGGCACCAGGTGGCCTGAAGATCGAGGTGCTGCCCGAAGGGCAGTTCGCCCGCGTCATCGCGAGGCTCAAGGGCGAGGGCTTCGACGAGGTCGCCGTCCCCAAGAAGTTCCGCGGCGAGCTGCGCCCCTATCAAGAGCGCGGCCTTCACTGGCTCGCCGGCATGGCCGGCCTCGGCCTCGGCGCCTGCCTCGCCGACGACATGGGTCTCGGCAAGACCATTCAGATCATCGCGCTCTTGCTCCTGCACAAGGAGACCTCGCCGAAGCAAGGTCGTCCGACGCTGCTCATCTGCCCGACATCGGTGGTCGGCAACTGGGAGCGGGAGCTGGCGAAGTTCGGGCCGTCGCTCAAGGTCGTCCGCCATCACGGCGCCGATCGCATCAAGACCAAGAGCGCGCTGCAGAAGCAGCTCGGCGCGCACACGATCTGTCTGACGACCTACTCGCTCGCCCGGCGCGACATGAAGCTGTTCCAGGAGATCCATTGGGGCATCATCATCTTGGACGAGGCCCAGAACGTGAAGAACGCGGCGAGCCAGCAGGCGCAAGCCGTGCGCTCGTTCCCGGGTGGCCCGCGTCTCGCGTTGACGGGTACGCCGATCGAGAACCGTCTCTCCGAGCTGTGGTCGATCCTCGACTTCACCAATGCCGGACTGCTCGGCCCGCTCGAGAAGTTCCAGCGCGAGTTCGCCTTGCCGATCGAGCGCTACCACGACGAGCACGCCGCCAAGCGCCTCCAGCGCCTGACCGGGCCATTCATCCTGCGCCGCTTGAAGACCGACCCGAAGGTCATCTCCGATCTGCCGGAAAAGCAGGAGACGACGGTCTTCTGCTCGCTCACACGCGAGCAAGCGACGCTCTATCAGACGATCCTCGACGAGTCGATGGCCTCGATCGAAGGCTCCCTCGGCATCGAGCGCCAAGGTCGCGTCCTGGCACTCATCACGCGCCTCAAGCAGATCTGCAATCACCCGGCACATTACCTCGGCGAGGACGAGCCGCTGCGCGGCCGCTCGGGCAAGCTCGCCCGACTCTCCGAGATGATCGACGAGGTCGTCGCCGAAGGCGACCACTGCTTGGTGTTCACGCAGTACCGAGAGATGGGCGAGCTGCTGGTGCAGCATCTCGAGAAGCGCAACTCCCAGCCGGTGCCCTTCTTGCACGGCGGCGTCAGCACGACGCAGCGCGATCAGATGGTCGAGACCTTCCAGAACGACCCTCACGCGCCGCAGATCTTCGTCCTCTCACTGAAGGCGGGCGGCACGGGTCTCAACCTCACGCGCGCCAATCACGTCTTCCACTTCGATCGTTGGTGGAACCCGGCGGTCGAGGACCAGGCGACCGACCGCGCGTTCCGCATCGGCCAGAAGCGCCTCGTCCAGGTCCACAAGCTCGTTACCCTCGGAACCCTCGAAGAGAAGATCGATCACATGCTCATTCAGAAGAAGGCGCTCGCCGAGAGCGTTGTCGGCACCGGCGAGCACTGGATCACCGAGATGGCCGATGGCGAGCTGAGAGAGCTGTTCTCCTTGAGCAAGGACGCAGCGGTCGAAGAGATGGAGGAGTCCTGAGATGGCGCGGCGCAAGTTCGGCCAGACCTGGTGGGGACGCCGTTGGCTCTCGACGCTCGGACAGCTCGGTGGCCGCAAGTGGGCGAGCCGACTCCAGCGTGGGCGCGCGTTCGCCGGAGCCGGGCGCGTCGGCAAGCTCAAGATCGAGCAAGGTCGCGTCACCGCGCAGGTCAAGGGCAAGAACGGCCGGGCGTACTACGTGACGCTCCGTCTCCGTCAGCTCTCACGCAGCCAGTGGAAGCGCATCATCGACCGACTCGCCTCCCAAGCGATCTTCGCGGCGCGCCTTTTGGCCGGCGAGATGCCCGAAGATATCGATCGCGCCTTCGCGGATTGCGGGACGTCCTTGTTCCCCAGGCGAATGAAGGAGGTCGAAGGCACGTGCTCGTGCGCGGATCGCATCTCCCCTTGCCAGCACATCGCCGCGCTCCACTACGCGCTCGGTGACAAGGTCGACGAGGATCCCTTCCTCCTGTTCCAGCTCCGTGGTCGTCCCAAGGAGCGCGTCCTTCAGGCGCTGCGCGGTGTTCGCTCCCACGCCGCTCACGACGCGATGCCCGAGGTGGAGCTGCCGCCCGTCGCCGAAGAGGACCGCAAGACGCCGGCGCGACGGCGCTACACCCTCGACGAGTTCGCCCACGCCGAGCCCTGGGAGGATAGGCTGCCGTTCCACATGGCTGGCCCTGAGATCTCGATGGCTCCGCTCAAGGGCCTCGGCGAGCCGCCGGAGTGGAACTACGACCAAGGCGTGCCCGAGCTGCTCGAGCCGATCTACCGGGCCGCTAGCCGCCTCGCCCTGGAGATCGCGCTCGGCGAGCGGCGAGAGCGTCCCGCGCCGCCGCCCCTCCCGATCGAAGCGAAGCCGCAAGAGCCGAGCGAAGAGCGCGAGAAAGCAGAGGCCGAAAAGGAGAGCGAGCCGGTCCAGGCATCACCTCCGACAGCCCCGCCCGCTCCGAAGGCCGATGGTTCGAAGCGGTCCTCGCTCCTCGGTCCGGCGCCGTCCCACCCCGAGTCGAACGGCGCCCACGTCGAAGCGGCCGAGGCGAGCGCGTCGGCCGTCCGGGACGAGCTCGCCGACGTCATCCTGGAACGAGCCGAAGGCCGCAAGATGGTCCGCATGGTCGATCTCACCGAGTGGACCGGCGCCGACGAGGAAGAGCTGCGCCCCGTGATCGACGTCCTGATCGAGAAGGGCAAGCTCTCCCCGAGAGCCAAGGTCAACGCCCGTTCCTTCTCGGTCCACCTCGACGCCTGAGTCGCTGAGGTCCGCCGGGATCGGCTCTTCCGGCTCAAACGCTTAAAAAGGTAACCCCTTAATCCAGAACAGGTTAAGGTCCACCACGCATCTAGAGTAACTCCGCGGATAAAATGAGGTTTCAAGCCCAGAACGGTAAGTAGCGGGCGAACTTCCGAGAACGTCCAACGGTCAAGTCCTGCTTGATCAGGTTGGCTTCAATCGTCGCAGAGATGATCTGTGAAACGGTTGCCGCCTTCTCTCCTTCAAGACGGAACCGACTTCTCAGCGAATGATTCGTCATGTGTTGGGCCATGACCCATCTCAGAGCGCAGTGTTGAAAGCATGCTCTCACTCGATCGCTCCGATCCATCGCTTGGAAGGGCCTCGGTCCGAAGATCGTGACCGATGTCCGACGGAGGTCCTTGCGGAACTCGGGTGCAGGTAGCTGGCAAACCTCTACGGCCTCGATGACCCTGTCGATTCCGCTGCTCTTCTCCTCGCAGATTCCAAGCCTTCGCATCAGGTCGGCGAGTCGCTCATTGCGTGACTGGTACCCATCGATGAACCTCTCGACAGGAACAATCGGCTCTCCCGGGTTCGATATCTCCAGTCGATCGGAGTAGATCTCGATCAAAACTGAAGTTCCGGTCTGAGAAACGTCCTGATGAATCAGTGCATTCGCTACGAGCTCACGAATCACGACCTCTGGAACGAGCTTCATCTCTCTTCGAAGTGCATCCTGGATGACTTCGTTCTGAGGTAACTGAGTCATGACGAACTGAATGAGACCTTGGAATCCGACCGCATAACCCTTGCCACCGGTTTGATCGAGACGTGTCTCCAGTTTGGAAGTGCCGGAGTATACGACGACTCGCGGCGCCTTCCTGCAAACGTCCGGGAACTCCGCCAGCCGCCTCGCTAGTAGCAGCGCTCCCAGTCTACGAATCCGATACTCTTCGCCAATCTTGTCGATCAGCCGATCTGAAATAAGTCGGTCCACGAGGCCCGCTCGGCTTGGTGGGAATGGAGCTTTCAGCAACTCGAAGTATGACTGGACGTCCAGGAGCTCAACGACTTCTTGCTCCATCAGCCCCTCGAGTGAGCTCTCCTCCAACCAGCCCTGCTCTCCCTCGGCAAAGATCCGGCGAAGATGATCCTCGCTCATGGGCACCAGCGCATCCCCGGCCCGCATCAAGTACCTGCCATCCAAGTGATAGGCCGTGCCTCGGGGCCTGGGTGGTATTTGAAACACGACCACTCTCCCCTCGGGGTGAGGAACTGACTCTACCTCGACTCGAAAGCCCAGCTTCTCGAAAAGAGCCTTTGCAGTATGGACGGTGTCCCGAAAAGCCTCTGTGCCGACCACAGGCCTCGGAGGCAAGTCCGCCACTCCAAGTAGAAGCACTCCCCCACCTTCGTTCGCGAGAGCGACGCAATAAGCGTACAGCTTCATCCTGTCGAACTGCTTCTTAGCCTCCTTGAATTCGAGATGTTGGTGCTCCGAGTGCTGGCCGCGCCAGACGTCGATTTGCTGAGCAGTCGTCGCCATTGAGACCTCATCGAGCGAGCCTGGAACAGATCAACGCGCCTCTCGACGGTGCCCCGAATCTCGCGCTTCGGTGGCTCCGTCCTTCGAGCTGACGACCGTAAGCCTGGCTCTACGAGAACACAAGCGCTCTTCCAGCCAAGGAGGATTGAAGTCGATTCCTCGTCACACTCATCCCACTCTCCCGTCCCATCCATCGACGGCTCGGTCGGTCTCGATTCCCTTCAGAAGCGCCGGAATCTGCGTCCTTTGAAGGAGCGGCGCAAGGTCGACTCACCTCCGAATCGGCGAATATTAAAGTCGTCGCGCCTCGGCGCCGATGAACCCGACGAGACTGTGGTTGCAAGGAAACCGGCGATCGATCGGCTCGAGCGTCCCGCCACCTGACCAGGTGCGCCCCGGACGTCGGCACCGAAGTGAGCTAGGCCGGGAGATGAGACCGAAGAGTGAGGGCAAGAACGTGAGAGCGATATCATGGATCGTCGCAGCGGGCCTCGTGCTCGGCTCAGCGGCATGTGAGAAGAGCAGCAGCAGACGACCGACGCCTGTCGAGACGAACGAGATCGGAGACGCTCCGGCCGTGCCGCGGCATCTCGATCAAGCCGAGATCGAAGCCGGCGATGTTCCCTTGCAGGAAGTGCTCGACCACGGCGCTTTGCTGTTCCGAGCCAACTTCAACGAGCTCGATGGAGCCGGCCGTCCGGAATCGACCGGTACCGGTGCACCGCGCGACCGGCGGGAAGAGCCCGAGAACTTCAATCGCATCTCGGCTCCCGATGCCAATGCTTGCTCGGGCTGTCACAATCTGCCCTTCTTCGGCGGCGCGGGTGACAACGTCGCCAACGTGTTCGTCCTCGGTCAGCGCCTCCCCTTCGTCGACTTCGACGGCGGACCGGGTGACGGCAATGCGCCGCAAACGCTCGACGGCGTCGCCAACGAGCGCAATACCGTCGGCATGTTCGGCTCCGGCTACGTCGAGCTACTCGCGCGTGAGATGTCGACTCGTTTGCATACCATCCGCGACGAGGCCATCGCCGACGCGCAATCCGGTGGCACCGACGTCACGCGCAACCTGATCGCCAAGGGCGTCGACTTCGGATCGATCACGGCCCACCCCGACGGCACGGTCGACACGAGCGCCGTCGATGGCGTCGACACGGACTTGATCATCAAGCCCTTCCACCAAAAAGGCGCGGTCATCTCGCTGCGCCAATTCTCGAACAATGCCTACAACCATCACCACGGCATGCAGGCCGAAGAGCGCTTCGGCGATGGCGTCGACGCAGATGGTGACGGCCATGTCAACGAGCTCACGCGCGGCGATATCACGGCCGCCTCGCTCTGGCAGGCGACCTTGCCCGTTCCCGGGCGCGTCTTGCCGAACGATCCGAATCAGCAGGCCGCGGTGGCCCTCGGTGAGGATCTCTTCAACAAGTCGATCGCCGACGGCGGCTTCGATTGCGCGAGCTGCCACGTCCCGGCTCTCAAGCTCAACAACCCGGTCTTCAGCGAGCCGAACCCGTTCAATCCGGACGGTAATCTCCAGGTCGACGAGGTCACCAATCCGGTCCGCGTCGATTTGACGCAAGATGCCCAGCGTCCCTTGTTGCCGCGCGAGGCGGACGGCTCGGTCATGGTACCGCTGTTCTCCAATCTCAAGCGCTACGACATGGGAACCGGCGCATCGATCGAGCTCAACAACGAGATGCTCGAGCAGGACGGCATTCCGACCAACGAATGGATGGCCGCTCGCCTGTGGGGCATGGCCAACACGCCGCCGTTCCTCCACCACGGCCGCGCGCTCTTGATCTCCGAGGCGATCGATTGCCACGGCGGCGATGCTCAGGCGTCACGCGACGCGTGGGCGACCGCGCCCCTCAACGAGCAGCAGGCCGTGATCGAGTTCTTGCGCACCTTGCAGGTTCTGCCTCAGGGCTCCGAGTCGCTGGTCGTCTTCGACGACACCGCCAACGTGATCGGTGACGAGCCGGCGGTTCCGTTCCACCTCGACCACGACGACATCGACGCTGGTCTCGTCGCATTCGAGGCTCTCTTCGAGCACGGCCAGAATCTCTTCGCCGCGAACTTCAACACTCTCGATGGAGCGGGCCGTCCGGAGTCGACCGGCACCGGCGCCACACGCCCGCGCCGCGAAGGCATCCAGAACTTCAACCGCGTCTCGGCCCCCGACGCCAACTCCTGTGGCGGCTGTCACAACGTGCCGCGCTCGGGTGGTGGCGGCGACAACGTTGCCAACGTCTTCGTGCTCGGCCAAGCGCTTCCGTTCATCAACTTCGATGGCGGCGCCGGCGACAACTTCGAGGCGCACACGCTGCGTGAGGTCGCCAACGAGCGCAACACGCTCGGCATGTTCGGTGCCGGTTACATCGAGATGCTCGCCCGCGAGATGACCTCCGACCTGCTCGCGATCCGCGATCAAGCGATCAGCGAGGCGCAGTCCGGTGGCCAGAACGTGACCAAGGATCTCGTCACAAAGGGCGTGAGCTTCGGTCGGATCACGGCGCGTCCCAACGGCACGACGATCGACGATGCGATCGAGGGCGTCGACGCCGACCTGATCATCAAGCCCTTCCACCAGAAGGGCGCGGTCATCTCGCTGCGCGAGTTCTCGAACAATGCCTACAACCACCACCACGGGATGCAGTCCCAGGAGCGCTTCGGTGACGGCGTCGACGCCGATGTCGACGGCATGGTCAACGAGCTGACCCCGGGCGACATCACCGCCGCCTCGATCTACCAGGCCGCCCTCGCCACGCCCGGTCGTGTTCTGCCGAAGTCCCAGGCTGCCCGCCAGGCCGCCGAGCGTGGTGAGGTGCTCTTCGGGCAGATCGGTTGCGAAGGCTGCCACATCAAGGAGCTGCGCCTCGAGAGCCCGATCTTCAGCGAGCCAAACCCATACAACCCGGCCGGCAACTTTGGCCCCGGTGACGTCGCCCAGCCGTTCACCTTCGACCTGACGACCCAAGGCAAGCTGCCGCGTCTGAAGAAGGAAGCCGACGGCTCGGTGCTGGTCCCGGCCTTCACCGACCTCAAGCGTCACGACATGGGCGAGGCGCTCGACACCGAGAAGAAGATCCAGGCCGGCATCCCCACGAACCAGTGGCTGACCCGCAAGCTCTGGGGCTTCGCCAACGAGCCGCCTTTCCTGCATCACGGGCGCGCCACCTTGATCTCGGAGGCGATCCTGCTCCACGGCGGGGAGAGTCAGGCGAGCCGCGATGCGTTCGCGAACCTTCCTCCCGCGGATCAAGCGGCGATCATCGAGTTCCTCAAGACCCTGCAAGTGCTCCCCGAAGGCACGAGCGATCTCGAGATCGAGCAGGACTGACGAAGGGCCTCGAAAACCCGCACGAACGAAAGGGCCGCGCGGCACCCGCGCGGCCCTTTGTTCGTTTAGGGTGCGGATCGCACGGCGAGCCGATTGCCGCTCGACACTCCATGCGTCATGATCGGCGATGAGGAGCACTCGTGAGACGGATCGCCTTCATCATCATATTCCTGACCATCGTCGGCCTGACAGCTTGGCGAGCCTTTCGTGATCCTCTGTCTGCCGAGGAGCATTTTCGACAGGGAATGGCCTTCCTCGAGGAGGGTGCTGACGAGGCATGGGTCCACTTGCATGCGGTGGCCTACGACGCGGCGGCGTCTCCTCGTCACAGACACCAGGCGCTTCACGGCCTGGTCGTGCATGGCAGCGACCGGAACTTCCACTTCGGTGCTCTCAGGGCATTGCGGCAGCTCGAAGCCGAAGCCCCGGACGACATCGACTACCGCTACTACCTGACACTCGCAGTGCTCGAGTGGCCCCATCCCGACCTGGCCCTCGCCGTCGTCGATCGTGGTCGAGACCGTTTTCCCGAGCACGTGGCGCTCTTCGACCAGATCCATGAGGATGTGGAAACCCATCGAAGACGCGCCGAAGAGCTTCACGACATGAGAACGAGCCACCGATGTCTCGGATTGGGTTACCTGGATTGCTTCGGTCTGGACTCGCGGAAGCCCGCACCGGATTGGTTCGCCGCCCACGAGCTTCCCGATTTCAATGGCCCCTTAGACTGCCGCCATTGATCTGCCCGCGGAGCCGTTCGGGCTCTTAGCGAGGTTGCGAACCAACGGGTCCCTGACGGCGGTTTGGCGGCCTGAAAGGCCAAAGATTCGTCAGCCCCAGGCAACGCCTGGGGTCGAGGGTGTGGAGCGAACAATCCACACCAAGCCTGAAAGGCTGGGCGTTAGCCCTGGGTTCGCGTCACACAGAGCTCCGTCTTCCGGAGGGCCGAAGGCCCGGCATATGACAGCCCAGGGCGGAAGCCCTGGGTTCGCGTCTGGGTTGGGAGCGCCACATCCCCCCCTTCCGTAGGCCCGAAGGGCCCGCCGCGTGTAGCCCCTGGCGGGGCCGGTCCTCCGGCCCGAGCCTGGGGTGGGATATGAAATGATGATGTTCTCATCACGCGCCCTGAAGGGGCGCCGGCGGGGATGTCAACCGGGGGGCGCGACGGAAGATCGGCGCCGCCCTTTCAGGGCTGGGATGGCATTCTATACCGGCTCGAAACCCAGGCCTTCGGCCTGGGCTACACGCTGTCGGGCCTTCGGCCCGGGGCACCCAGGCCTTCGGGCAGGCCATTTGAGCCGCCCCTCCGGCCGTAGGCCCGAAGCCCGAAACCCAGGCCTTCGGCCTGGTCTACACGCGCAGCACGGCTCGAAAGCTCCTCGCCGCGTAGTACGAGTCGTGGGTGTGGATGGAACAATCCACACCAAGCCTGAAAGGCTTGCATTCGTATTTCGAAGTTGAGAGTTGAACGTCGAACCGTTCGACGTTCGGCAAGGCCGAAGCTCGACGGATTCGCCACACGTGTGCTCGACCGGCGCGCGCCGGCGACTCGCCCCACAACTTCCCCGCGGAATCGTTCGGGCTCCGACCGCACTACACTCGCCGCACGCCTCGGAAGCCTCTGGCCGCGTAGTACGAGTCGGCGCCGTTGTGGTAGACGAAGACCTTGCCGTAACGACGGTGACAGAACAGCGCACCGCCGAGCTCGCGAACGTCCTCGGGCGTGGCGACCCAGCTCGAGGTCTTGGTGTCGAACTCACCCAACTCCTGGAGCGCGCGATACTGCTCTTCGGTCAGGATCTCGATGCCCATGGCGGTCGCCATCTCTGCGGCGCTGCTCTCGGGTGGGTGCTTCTTGCGAGCGACGCGCGCCTCCCGATCGAAGCAGATGCTTCGCCGGTCCTCGGGGCTCTCCTTGGAGCAGTCGCAGAACGTGACCTGCCCCGTCTTCTTATCGAAGCCGATGACGTCGGGCTCGCCGCCCGTCCGCTCCATCGCATGCAACGACTTCAAGGCACCGGCGTCGGCCTCCAATCTCGAGGCAACGTCCTCCCAGGCAATCCCCTCGTGCCGCGCGACGTTCTTCTCGAACCGCGCCTGGAGCACCTCGAGGAGCTCCTTCCGTTCTTTCGCCTTCATGATCCTCACCGATGATTGAAGCGCCCCGTGTATCCGACGGAGCTTTACGAGGGATGTTGCCGAATCGGCGGTCAGAAGAACAACGGTTGAACGTTCAACTTCGAAGTATCACTCGGAATGTCCCCTTGGTGGGGCGAGTCGGCGCGAACGGTTCAACGCTCAACTTCTGACGTTCGACTTCGAAGTCCGGAGGTCCGAAGGACCCGGGCCGAAGGCCCGACAGCGTGTAGCCCAGGCCGAAGGCCTGGGTGCCTGGCACGTTAATGGACATCACCCCTCCCCGCCCTGAAAGGGCGGCGGTGATCCTCACCCGTCGCACTCCCCGGTTGGCTCCCCAACTAGCCGGCGCCCCTTCAGGGCGCGTGATGAGAACATCATCATTTCATACCCGACCCCAGGCTCGGGCCGGAGGACCGGCCCCGCCTGGGGCTACCCGCTGCCGGCCCTTCGGGCCTCCGGAGGCACGGCAGATGACTGCCGGGGGTCAATGCCGGGAGCCTTGCAACCGTTTCGACCACACGAATACATCAGCATCTCTCGGCAGCTGCTCGCGAGGAATATCGTCGATGGATTGCCATCCACCCCCGCCCTCGTCCTGCATCACGAAGAGCACGATGCGATCGTCGAAGAGCGCGCGGAGGAAGCGCGTGACGTTATCCGTGATCCATCGCGTCCGCCCATCCGGCGGCATCTCCGAGTCGTACGGGTTCACGTGCTCGTGAGTGACGTTCTCGATGTAGATCGTGGCCTCGTCGCCATCGTCGTAGATCTGCACGTCGCCGACCTCGGGGCAGATCGCCGGGAAGACCACGACCGGATCAGGAGGCTCTCCGCAGCACATCCCCATCGACGGGAACGCGGCTTCGAGAGCCGGCACCAGGATCTCCCTGATGGTGACTTCCTTCCTCATCCGGCTCGCTCATTCGCCTTTCGCTCGACGTGGCGGAGCATCGGCTCGAAGTGCTCGGCATAGACTGGGCCGAGGAGATCCGACGGCGATCCGCCATCCGAGTCACAAGACGCCTCGATCAGCTCCCATCGCCCCCCACGCCATCGAAACCCGAAGCTCCACCGATCTCCGTGCGTGTTCTCCATCTCGAGCACGTCGCCGGACGTTTGGAATGAGATCTCGGCGAGGAGCTCGTCCAATGTCTCTTCGACCGGCTCGTCGGGCGGCATCGGGAAGGCGCCATTCTGGACGCACTCCCAGTAGGCCCTCACGAAAGCGCTGGCAAAGGGCTCGAAGTCGGACCGCGCCGAATCACTCATTCCACACTCACGACCAAAGACTTCCTCACGAAGCGAGATCCCCGGACAGCAGCTCTTGGAAGAAGCTACCGGTTTCATGGGAGAAGAGACAGGTCCAGGAGAGATCCGGAGCGCAGGCGATCAGCTCCCTGTGTCGAAGCAGCGCCGCGTCCAGCGCGCCGAGACGCTCGGCGCGGTAAGCCGCGGCACAGGCACCGCCGAGATTACCGATCTCTTCGATCCGAGCTCCACTGAAGAGGACCACTTCGGCCGGCAAGTGCTCTTCCAGCGCAGCGATCGCTCGGTGTCCTGCCAACACGTACTGTCCTCCACGGATCAGGGGCCTGAATCGGACGATCCAATCCCGGACGAGCTCTCGGTACTCGGAGTCGTCCAGAGACCGCCACGACTCCGAGACAAGGGTCAGCCACGACTCGACATCCAGAAGACGACCCGTGATGCCCATGCTCGCCCGCAGAGGCTCACTTCTTCGTCAGGACCCAGATGCCGTGGATCAGGCCGGGGACGTAGCCCAGGAGCGTCAGGAGGATGTTCAACCAGAAGTGCATCCCGATGCCGACCTTCAAGAAGACGCCGAGCGGGGGGATGATGATCATGAAGATGATGCGGATGATGTTCATGAGGCTCCAGATCGAGTGGACGATTCGTTCTCGACACAGACGTCCCGTTCTTTCCCGGGATCCCTTCGTCAGGGTCCAAAGGCATTAGGGAGCAATTCGGTGCTGGTCGTTCGCTCCATGATCTCTCCGTCCAGGCGACCGAGCACGACCTCCATCGGGCCGAACTCGCTCAGCACCTGCCGGCAGGCGCCGCAGGGGCTCCCGCCGTCCTTCGTCACGACGATGATCTTCTCGAAGCTCCGGCAACCCTCGGCGACGGCGTGGAAGATCGCGTTGCGCTCGGCGCAGATCGTCAGCCCGTAGCTTGCGTTCTCGACGTTGCATCCCGCGAAGACTCGGCCGTCTTCTCCGACCAGAGCGGCGCCGACCGAGTACCTCGAGTACGGCGCATAGGCCCTCCCGGCCGCCTCGATCGCCCGTCTCACCAGCACGGCTTCTTCCATCGGATCAGAACGTCCCGATCACCGACTCGAGGAGCTTTCGCAGATCGGCCGCGGCCTGACGTCCCGCTTCCAGCACTTCTTCGTGGCTCAGCGGTCGATCCGACAGTCCGGCCGCGGCGTTGCTCACCAGAGCGATCGCCAAGACCGGAAGCCCGACCTGGCGCGCCGCGATCACTTCCGGAACGGTCGACATGCCGACCAAGCCCGCCCCCAGAGTGCGCAGCATCCGCACCTCGGCCGGCGTCTCGTACTGGGGACCGGGCAGGCCGGCGTACACCGCCACGCCCAGCGCGATGCCCAGCTCGGTCGCCTGCGATCGGGCCACCTCCCTCAGCCCCGGGTCATACGCTTCGCTCAAGTCGACGAAACGCTCCCCGAGCTGCTCGTCATGCGGTCCTCTCAGCGGCGACGAGCCCATGAGATTCAGATGATCCTCGATCAGGCACAGGTCGCCGGGCTTCATTCCTTCACGAATGCCACCGGCCGCGCACGTCAGGATCAACCGGCTCGCGCCCAGGCGTGAGAGCGTCCGCACGTAGTGCACCACGTCGGAGAGCTCGTACCCCTCGTACCCGTGCACTCGCCCTTGCACGACGATCACCTTGCGTCCCGCGAGCTCGCCGAGGACCAGTCTCCCCGAGTGCCCTTGCACCGTCGAGCGCGGGAAGTGCGGGATGTCGGAGGTCCTCACGGACTCGATCTCGCGTAGCCCTTCCAGCGCGCCGCCCAGCCCCGACCCCAAGGTCAGTCCGGTGACGACGGGTCCGAACCCGCGCTGGCGCAAGAATTCGGCAGAGGCTTCCGCGCGATCGAAGAAGGTCAGCTCTTTCACAGCAGCAATCCTGCAATCGTGGCCGTCAAGAACGAGGCGAGCGCTCCGCCGAACATGGCCTTCAGGCCGAGGGCGGCCAGATCCGCCCTGCGCTCGGGAGCGATCCCCGAGATACCACCGATCTGGATCGCGATCGAGCCGAAGTTCGCAAAGCCGCACAAGGCGTAGGTCGCGATCGTGTACGACCGCTCGCTGATCACCCCGCGCAGGTCGGCGAGCTGGATGTAAGCGACGAACTCGTTGACGGCGATCTTGGTGCCGAGCAGGTTGCCGAAGGGCAGGATGTCTTGGGGATCGACGCCCATGAAGAAGGCCAAGGGGGCGAAGACGTAGCCGAAGATCCGGTCGATCGAGAGCGGCGTGTTGAACAGGCCGCCGACCAGGCCGAGCATCCAGTTGATCATCGCCAAGAGCGCGATGAAGGCGAGGATCATGGCGAGCACGTTGAGGGCGAGCTTCAAGCCGCTGGCCGCGCCCGACGCCGCCGCGTCGATGAGGTTCGCCGAGTCCTTCTCGACGCTCATCGTGACGCGGCCGCGCGTCGGCGACTCCTCGGTCTCGGGGTACAGGATCTTGGCGATCATCAGCGCGGCCGGCGCGCTCATCGCGCTCGCGGCCATCAGGTGACCCGGGTCCACGCCGAACCGCACGTAGGCCGCGAGCACACCGCCCGCCACCGTGGCGAAGCCGCCGCACATGATCGCCATGATCTCCGAGCGCGTCATGCTGCCGATGTAGGGCCGCACGACCAGAGGTGCCTCGGTCTGCCCGACGAAGATGTTCGCCGCGGCCGACAAGCTCTCCGAGCCCGACGTGCGCATGGTGCGCGTCATCAGCCACGCGACGCCCTTGACCAGCCTCTGCATCACGCCGAGGTGGTAGAGCACGGCCATGAGCGACGAGAAGAAGATGATCGTCGGAATGACGTGGATGGCGAAGATCACGCCGAGCTCGACGAAGTCGCCCGTCTCGCTGTTCCGCATCGCGAGAGCGCCGCGGGTGTTCGCCAGGGGAATCGTCTCGTAGAGCTTGCCGAAGATGAAGTGCGCGCCCTCGTCGGTGAAGCCCAGGATCTTGGTGATGACCTTCTTGAGCTCGTCGAACACGATGCGACCGATCGGCGTCTTCAGGATCAACAGCGCGAAGGTGATCTGCAGCCCGAGCCCCCACGCGACCACCCGCCAGGCGACATGCCGCCGATTGCTCGAGAGCAGCCACGCGATGCCGAGGATCACGAAGATTCCGATGGCGCTCATCCCGCGCAGCCAGCCCGGGCTCTCTCGGCCCTCCTTCGTGGCGAACAAGTCGGCGTTCTCCACCACGGTCGGGTGCGTCGGCTCGAGCAGCTTCAGCTCCGAGAGCCGCTGCTTGCCCAACCCGCGATCGCCGTCCTCTGCGAGGTAGAGGCGCGCGAGATGATCGAGCGACTCGATCAGGAGCGCGCGATCCTGGGCAGCGATCGCGATGCGCCGCAGGCCTTCCCACAGCAGCTCGTCATCGGGCGTGAGCGCCGTCGCCTCGCGCAGCCGCTCGGCCGCTGACTCGAGCTGTCCCAAGCTCTCGAGCTGCGAAGCCTCTTGTGCCAAGCCCGCCGCGCGATCAGCCGCGCTCGGACCTTCTTGCGGCGAGGCCGCAACGCTCCCGGCGAGCAGGAGCCAGAGTGACAAAAAGCGCATCGAGTCCTTCCTGGCCGACTTTCTTGTCAGCGCCTTTGATGGTCTGCTATCCTGCGCGCCCTTCCGCTGAAGTGGCCTGGAAACGTACCAAAATCTCCATCCTTCTCAACCACGCGCGCGGGTGCGGCGATGAACCCTCTGATATTTCGCGAGTACGACATTCGCGGCCTCGTCGGCACCGACCTGACCGACGCCACCGTCGAGGACATCGGGCGCGGGTTCGGCACCTGGCTCCGCCGCCGCGGGCGCCAGACGACCTGCGTCGGACACGACGTCCGCGAGAGCTCGCCCGCCTTCGCGGCCGCCCTCGCCAGAGGGCTCGTGCAGACGGGCTGTGACGTCCTGATGATCGGCAGCGTCACCACGCCGATCCTGTACTGGTCGATCCTGCACACGCAGCGCGACGGCGGTGTGATGGTGACCGGCAGCCACAATCCGATCGAGTACAACGGCCTCAAGGCGTGCGAGGGCCCTCTGGCGATTCCCGCCGACGCGATCCAGGATGTGCGCGGCCTGATCGAGTGCCGCGACTTCGAGACGGGTGACGGCCGGATCGAGGAAGCCGATCTGGCCGCTGAGTACCGTGCGGACATCGCCGGACGGTTTCGGCTGAAGGAAGGAATGAAGGTCGTCGTCGACGCGGGCAACGGCGCCGCCGGCCCCCACGTCGTCCCGGTGCTCGAGAGCTTGGGCTGTCAGGTCGTGCCGCTGTACTGCGAGCCCGATGGCACGTTTCCCAACCACCTCCCCGACCCCGAGGTGCCCGCGTACATGCAGACACTGATGGACACGGTCCGGAGCGAAGGCGCAGCGCTCGGGCTGGGGTTCGACGGCGATGCCGATCGCGTGGGTGTGATCGACGAGAACGGCCGGAAGATCAGCGCGGACTGGATCCTGACGCTCTTCGCTCGAAAGCTGCTCGAGGAGCATCCGGGCGGCACGGTCATCTACGACGTCAAGTGCACCGACTTCGTCCCCCAGGATGTCGAGGCGCATGGCGGCCGCGCGATGATGGGTCGCACCGGCCACTCCATCCTCAAGCGCAACGTCGAGCAGAACGATGCCATCATCGGCGGCGAGCTCTCCGGGCACATCGTCTTCGGCAAGGAGTACTACCTGATCGACGACGGGTTGTACGCCGGCTTGAAGGTGCTGCAGATCCTCTCCGATTCGGGCCAACCGCTCTCGGCTCTGTTCGCGGACTTCCCCGAGACGTTCTCGACGCCCGAGATCAAGGTGCCGTGCGGCGATGCCGAGAAGATGCACGTCATCGAGACCTTGCGCGAGCAGCTCGCGAAGGACCATGACATCGATACGCTCGACGGCATCCGCATCACCTTCGACGAGGGCTGGGCTCTCGTGCGCGCGTCGAACACGACGGCCAATCTGACGCTTCGGGTCGAGGGTCGCACCGAGGACGCGAAGGTGCGCTACCTCGACTTCCTGCGCGAGGAGCTCGCGCCGTTCGACGCGGTCGACATCACCCCGATCCCGACGAGCTGATCGGGCTGCCCCGTGGGCACCTCGGTCGACGTCCTGATCGTCGGAGCCGGCGCCGCCGGGATGATGGCCGGCATCGCCGCCCGAGGTGGCATCACGAGCGAAGGGCGGCCGGCGAAGGTCGGAAGTCAGGCGCCGTCGGTCGTGCTCCTCGACGGCACGAAGCGCCTCGGGCTCAAGATCCTCGTCTCCGGCGGCGGCCGCTGCAACGTCACCAACGAGGACGTCGGGCCCGAGGACTTCGAGACCGACCGTCCCAACGCCCTGCGCTCCTGCCTTCGCGAGCTGCCGGCGTCGGCGGTACGCACATACTTCACCGAGCGCGGCTGTCCCCTCGTCAACGAGCCGATCGGCAAGCTGTTCCCATCGTCACAGCGGGCGCAGGATATCCTGTCGACGCTGAGGACCGCGCTTTCGGAGTGCGGAGCCGAGCTGCTCCTCGAGCACGAGGTCATTTCCGTCGAGCGCACCGGAGACCGCTGGCGAGCAATCTGTGCGAACGGGGCCGTGTTCGACGCTGCACGCCTCATCCTGGCGACTGGCGGCAAGAGCTTGCCCAAGACCGGATCCCGCGGCTTCGGCTTCGCCCTCGCCGAGCGCCTCGGGCTCGAGTTGTCCCCCACCCTGCCAGCGCTGACGCCGATCCGCCTCGCCGAGTCGGGTCCGCTCCACGGCCTGGCCGGCTTGACCGTGCCGGTCCTCCTGTCACTGGTCGATGTGGATGCGACGCCCGATCAGACCGCGGGCAAGCGCTTCGCACCGAGGGCCCGCGCCGCCGGTAGCCTACTGGTGACGCACCGCGGCGCCTCGGGCCCGGCCGCCCTCGACGTCAGCGGAGCTTGCGGCCTGGCACTGCAAGAGCGTCGACCGTCGCGCCTCGTCGCCGACTTCTGGACGCTGGGCCACCGTGGCAGCACCGACTGGCCGTATCACGACCTCGACAAGCTCCCGGGCTCCTGTCTTCGACCCGAGCTCGGCGTGCGCCCGGTCCCATTCGAGACATTCCTCCAAAGCTTCGATCGCACCGACTCGGCCAAGTCCCTCCTGAACATCCTCTCCGCCGAGCTACCGCGTCGCCTCGTCAGCCGCCTGCTCGAGGTCCACGCGATCGACGGCGAAGCCCGTCTGCCGCAAGTCTCCAAGGCGACGTGGCGACGAGTCTACGAGGCGATCGTGCACTGCGACCTGAAGCTCATCGGCACCGACGGCTACGAGAAAGCCGAGGTCACCCGCGGCGGCGTGCTGCTCGGCGAGCTCGACCGCCACACCCTCGAATCGAAGCGCCACCCCGGCCTGCACCTCTGCGGCGAGGTCGTGAACGTCACCGGCCGCCTCGGCGGCTTCAACTTCCAATGGGCCTGGTCCAGCGGCTACCTCGCCGGACACGCCAGCCAGTGAGCACTCTGTTCCCGGCACAAATGGCCCACTCTTGAAAGTTGGCAATCTCTTCCCGGCACGAATGGCCCACTTTGCAGCCGCTGAAGGTCGACACCCGATTCCTTGACGAAGGCGGCGACCTCGGCCTCCAATGGGACGCCATCCTCGCCAGCAGCCACAACCAGACGAGAGCTCCTCCATGACCCGACGACGAATCGTCCTCGCCTTTGGCGTCTTGCTTCTTCTTGCCACACTCGCCGCCGCTCAGGAGCCGCTCGATGTGGTGGTGATCGCGGGTGAGCTCGATGATCATCCGCGTGGGACGCACGAGTACGAGAAGGCGGCCTTGCTCTTGGCGCACTGGCTGGAGCAGTCGGACAATGGACCGCCGATTCGGGCCCGAGCTCACTTGGGAGGGTGGCCAGAGGACGATCGGGTGCTCGATGATGCGGAAGCGATCGTGGTCATCTCGGCCGGATCGGACCGAGATGAAGCCGCACACCCATTGCTCGCGCCGGGTCGACTCGAGCGGCTGGACGGGTTGATGGCGCGCGGCGTCGGGCTGGTCGCGATCCACTGGACGACGTTCGTGCCGATCCAGAAGGCGGGGGATCGATTCTTGGAGTGGATCGGCGGGCACTTCGACTACGAGAGCGGTCCACCGGCAGGACAATGGGCATCTCGGATCACGACGCTCGAGGCGACGCTGCGCCCGGGTGACCATCCGATCACCCGCGGGCTTTCGCCCTTCTCCTTGACCGACGAATACTACCACCACCTGCGATTCCGGCCGAGCGATTCGAGGCGGACCGACATCCTCACGGCGGGTATTCCCGGCTCCGGTGATCAAGTGGTCGCCTGGGCGGTGGAGCGCCAGGATGGGGGACGCGGCTTCGGGTTCACGGGGGGTCACTTCTTCGATAATTACTTCAACGCTTCATTCCGCACTCTACTGCTCAATGCCATCACCTGGACGGCTGGCGGCGAGGTTCCTTTGGGGGGTGTGCGTATCGGTGACGAAGCGAGGCGGATCCAGGCCGCGATCTTGACCGGGCATCACCACCCCGCGCACGACTGGCGCGCGACGAGCGTCGCCTTGAAAGAGATCCTCGAGCGCGATCCCCGCGTCAGCGCCCGGGTCCATGACGACATCGAGATCCTCGCCACGGGCGCCTTGAAGAGCGCCGACGTGCTCGTCCTCAACTACTGCAACTGGGAGCGGCCGGGTCTCAGCGAGGCATCGCAGCAGGCGTTGCTGGCGCACCTCGATCGCGGGGGCGGCATCTCCGTGATCCACTTCGCCAATGGTGCCTTCCACGACTCCCTTCCCGGCGCCGAGGACTCGGACTGGCCCGCCTACCGCGAGCGCATCGCTCGCCGCGTGTGGGATCACGGCACGAGTGGTCACGACGCGTTCGGTGCCTTTTCGGTGAAGCCGGGCGGCGAAGCGCATCCGATCACGGCCGGGCTGAGCCCGTGGACGACGACGGACGAGCTGTATTACAGGCAGGTCGGCGAGCTCGAGGCGCAGCCATTGGCCTGGGCGCGCTCCAAGGACACCGCTCGCGAAGAGCCAATGGCCTGGGCGTTCGATTCCGCGAACGGCCGCGTCTTCCAGACCGTGCTCGGACACGCCGCCGAGTCGATTCGATCTGCTGGCACGGCCGAGCTGATTCGCCGCGGCTCGGCTTGGGCGGCGAGCCGCGAGATCCTGCCCCTACCGGTCGAGCCGTTCACGAGACGCATCGGCACGATCATCGAGGCCGGCCGCTTCGGTCAGGCGCTCGATGCGCGGCGTGAGCCGTTGGTGCTCGGAAGTCGACCTGAGTACGCCAAGCCGCCGATCACCGTCGAGTGCCAGGCTCGCCTCGAGGGCGCTGGCGGCTTCAACGTGCTCGTGGCGAACGAGCGCAAGGAGTCGGCGACGCATTGGGAGATCTACTCGTACGCCGGCAGCGGCGCCTTCGCGGCTTACCTTCCCGGGTACGAGCCTTCCGAGATCGTCTCCGAGACGCGGATCACCGACGATCGATGGCATCACGTCGCGATGTCGTTCGACGGAGAGACCGTGACGCTGTGGGTCGATGGCGATCGCGTCCATTCGCAGGCGGTCACACCGAAGCCCGGCGCGACCTCTCGGCCGGGTCCTTTGATGTTCGGCATGGCCGAGTCGGACGGCTATCGCGTCGTGCCTTGCCGCGGGCTGATCGACGAGATCCGGATCTCGAACGTCGTTCGCGATCCCGTCTCGGCTCCCACTGGCGCTCAGCCCGCCGACTCCGCGACCATCGGCCTCTGGCGCTTCGACGGGGACCGGCCCTACCAGGATTTCTCCCCCCTCGCCAACAGCCTCGCCGCCGAGCCGCGTCTCGACCCGGCGTGGACACCGCGGGGCGCGCCGACCTACAAGGCCGACGCCTGGGAGCGGGAGGGCGACGACGACTGGATCGACGCTCGCAACCAAGAGATGGACAGCGGGCCGTTCCTCTCCCACTCGATCCTACTCACCGGGGCCCGGGGCCTCCCGAAGACGGCGCGCGGCATCGCCATTCGCCTCGGCGACTCGCAGGAAGCATCGATGCTCTTCGACGCGACGACGCTTCGTTGGGCGGCGGCCTGGCGAGGAGGTTATCTTCAAATGAGCCCCGCGCGCTTCGGGCTTCTCAGAGCGCCCACGATCGGCGCCGAGCCCGAGATATTCACCTTGCCGGAATTGGGGTGGGCTCACGGCGGCACATTCGAGGACGATCGCCCTTCCAAGCACATCCCACCTGATGCGCAGGATGCTCGCTATGAAGGCCTCTATCTCCACGGCGATCGCACGATCCTGGAGATGACGATCGAAGGTCGGTCTGTCCTCGAGTCGCCCTGGTTCGAGACGCGAGGAGGCATCGGTCGGTACGTTCGGCAGCTCGAGATCGCACCCGGCGACCGGAATCTGCGCGCGCTGGTCTGCGCGATCGACTCCGAGCCGCAGGAGGAGCGCGGCGCCTGGATCGCGGGCTCCGGCGACGCCTGGACTGCGGTGCGGCTGCCTGCCTCGAGCGGCTTCCGGCTGATCAATGCTGGCCCGAGGCTCGAGCTCGCCATCGCTCCAGCCGCCGAGCCACTGCGCGCTCGCCTGGAGTTGTTTCATGGGAGCCGTGCCGAGCTCGAAGCCTTCTTGGCGGAAAAGGACGCCGCCGAGCCGGCCGACCTGTCGGCATGGACGCACGGTGGCCCGCCGCGCTGGGGTGAGCCGTTGCGCACGCGCGGCGAGCTCGGAGAGGCGAAGGACGGCTTCGCGGTCGACACCCTGACCTTGCCCTTCGACAACCGCTACGGCGCGCTCTTGTACGCCAGTGGCCTCGACTTCCTGCCCAGCGGCGAGCTGGCGATGTGCACGGTGCACGGTGACGTCTGGCTGGTGTCGGGCGTGGACGAGGACCTGAACGAGCTCCACTGGCGGCGCTTCGCGACCGGGCTCTACCAGCCGCTCGGCCTGAAGGTCGTGGGTGGCCGCATCCACGTGCTCGGGCGCGACCAGATCACGATCCTCGAAGATCTGAACGATGACGGCGAAGCCGATCATTATCAAAACTTCAGCAATCGGCTGGCGGTTCCTGGCGAGGATCACAAGTACGCGATGAATCTGGAGACCGACTCGCAGGGTCGGTTCTACTTCATCAAGAGCGGCGAGCGGAGCACGCGGCATGGCGGCGCGATGCTGAGGGTGTCGCCCGATGGGCGGGACATCGAGGTCTTCGCGACCGGGTATCGTCATGCCAACGGGCTGGGTATGGGGCCGGGCGACGTCGTCACCAGCGCCGACAACGAAGGCAACTGGGTCCCCGTCACTCGCCTGGACCTCGTGCGCCCGGGCGGCTTCTACGGCTTTCAGCCGGCCAATCGGGATCCCGAGTCACAGGCCACGTTCGATGCGCCTCTCGTGTGGATGCCTCGCAGCCTCGACAACTCGGCGGGCAGCCAGGTGTGGGTCCCCGAAGGTCAGTGGGGTCCGCTCGGCGGCGAGCTGCTGCATCTCTCGTACGGCCGCTGTCAGGCGATCCTGGTGCTGAGGCAAGAGGTCGGCGACTTCACGCAAGGCGCCGCAATGCGCCTTCCCGCCGAGTTCCTCTCCGGCTCGGCGCGCGGCCGGTTTCGCCCCGAGGATGGTCATCTCTACGTGTGCGGCCTGGCCGGCTGGCAGACGGCTGCGCGCGAGGACGGATGTCTCCAGAGGGTGCGCTACACGGGCGGCGCGCTGCACCTGCCGGTCGCCTTCGAGGCGACGACCGAAGGGATGACACTGTCCTTCTCCGAGCCACTCGATCCCGAGGTGGCCCGCGATCCCGCGAGCTGGGACCTCGAGCGCTGGGGCTACCGCTACTCGGAACGCTACGGCTCGAAGCACTGGTCGATCGAGCGCCCCGACGTCGAAGGCCACGACCCGGTGGCGGTCCGCAGCGCCCAGCTCTCCGAAGACGGACGAACGGTGAAGCTGCGTTTCGACGCCATCGCCCCGGTCATGCAGATGCGCGTGCGATACGAGCTGAGGGACCGCGAGGGCGCGCCCTTCGTTGGCGAGCTCTTCACCACGATCCACGCGCTGGCGAGCGGGGAGTGAGTGGCTGGGTGCTTGGGTGCTTGGGTGGCTGGGTGCTTGGGTGCTTGGGTGACTGGGTGCTTGGGTGACTGGGTGCTTGGGTGACTGGGTGCTTGGGTGACTGGGTGCTTGGGTGACTGGGTGCTTGGGTGACTGGGTGCTTGGGTGCTTGGGTGACTGGGTG
>JAVJTD010000553.1:0-26004 GCA_040219065.1 Planctomycetota bacterium | reverse complement strand
CGCTTGAAAACCCCATAGCCCTCGAGCCCGAAGCGGCATCGTCCAACAAGTTCTAGCCGTCCTGGCTCCGGCGTGGCCAAGACCGGGGAGGTAGCGTCTTTCTGCGGAGCCAGGACGGCTAGAACCCTATGCGTTGAACGTTGAGCCGTTGAACGTTCTGCAAAGCCAGGCTCGCCGAGAGGCAGCACCGCGAGAACTTCAGCGTTGAGAGTTGAACGTTCCAAGACGCCCAAGCTCGCTCGAGCAGAGCTCTCACCGGCAGACTCGGTCTTTGACTCGCTCGACTTGGGCACTCCATCGTCCGCGGACGCGTTTCGGCGCCGCTGAGTTGAGACCTGCGTCGGAACCAGAGCCCGCGCGACCGAAACGGGAAGCTGCCGCTGAGCTGAGAGCCGCTTCCTCGACATCGCGGGTATTCGAGTCAGGAGGGCCGAGCAAGGGGCCGCTCGGAGAGCGCTGTCGTCGCAACGACGGCCCCTGCCCAAGCTCGCTCGAGCAGAGCTCTCACCGGCAGACCCGGTCTTTGACTCGCTCGACTTGGGCACTCCATCGTTCGCGGTCGCGTTTCGCCGCTCTGGCCATCTCGGTTTTCTCGCAGCGGATTCCCGCCCTTCGGGACCATAGTGGAGGGGAGGGAATCGCGGAGGAAACCGGATGACCATCGACAACGACCGCTTGTTCGAGCATGCCGAGCTGATTCGGCGCCTCTCTCGGAGCTTGGCCCGGGACGATCACGGTGCTGATGACCTCGCCCAAGATGCGTTCGTCGTAGCGTTACTCCAGCCGGCCTCGAAGACGCGCCGACTCCAGGGCTGGCTGTCAGCGGTCGTTCGCAATCTCGCCCTCAAGCAATGGCGCGGTGAGGTGAGGCGAGCGCGACGGGAGCGGTGGGCGGCGAGGGCGGAGCTCGTGCCTTCGACCGAGGACATCCACGCCCGCAGCGAGCTGCAGCGGCAGATCGCCGAAGCGGTCGCTGGTCTGCCGGAGCCCTATCGGTCGACGGTTTGGCTGCGTTACTTCGAGGAGCTCTCGACGGCGGACATCGCGCTGCGAGACGGGATCACCGAGTCATCGGTTCGCAGTCGACTCTCCCGGGCGATGGACTACCTGCGCACGAAGCTCGACGCGCTCGACCCGTCGTGCAAGAGCCTCCTGATCGCGCTCGCAGGACCGCCGACGGGTCCTTTCCGCAAGCCGACGCCGAGGGCTCTCGAGCCGGCTAACGTGGCTTTCGGTCTGCAAGTGGCGGCGGTGCTGACGGTGGTCGCTCTGCCGACCTTCTGGTTCGCGCGCTCCACGCTCCTGGCCCAACCGGTGCCTTCCCGAGAGCTCGCCAGTAGCGAGACAGAGGAGCCTGGCGGAGTGCCACTACTGGAGACATTGCCTCCTTCAAATGACAGTGCGGAAGAGGCTCCGCCCAAAGGCCCTAAGCCGCCTCCCGTCATTCAGGAGGAGATGCCCTCGGTCGCGGTTGCCCCGCTCGTGCAGCCCGGCAAGCGACCATTGCAGGAGCGGAGCCAGGATCCGAACGAGCCGACCTGGGACCTCGCCGAGCAGGAGAAGGACTCCGCGAAGAAGGCGCGGAGCCAAGACGGGCTCGCCAAGCTCATTCGCCGTTACTACGAGCTCAAGGACGAGTCCGAGTACTCGAGCATGGAGAAGGCGCTGAAGCAGATCCGCGAGGAGCTGGATGGTTGGGCGAAGAAGCAGCGGTGGGACACTTCGGAGCATACCGCTGAGTCGAGGGCACTCGCCCATACCGAGCTCTTGGTCGAACCGATGAGCGAGTTCCCGAATTACCCGCGGCAACAGACGGGCCGCGTTCTCGAGCTCGAGAGCGAGAACGCGGCCCGGTGCTGGTACTCGGTCCCAAAGGGCTATCGCAATCGCGAGGGCTTCTGGCCAACTGTCTTGATCCTCCTGGACGCCGGTCCCGAAGACGAGCAACCCTGGTTCGAGGAGTTTCATCGAAGCCACTCGGACCTGTCCGCTCGGGCCATTCTCATCGTTCCAAAGCGACCTCGCGACGAGAGCTGGGAAGCCGACCAAGGCGTCGCGAACTGCCTGGCTCCGCTGGGAACCTTGTCCTGGGACCGCGTCCGAGTCGACCAAGACCGCATTCATCTTCTCGGAATCGGCGCGGCCAGCGCCGATGCCGTCCGACTCGCGGCACGGTTCTCGGATCGCTTTGCCGGTCTGGCGATCGAAGAGGACGTCGAGCCCGAAGACCAACACTTGAATGCATTGCCATTGGCCGCGCTCGCGCCACGGGGACGCTTCACCGCCGCACAGATCGAGCGTGGACCCAGCCGGATCGCGTTCGTGGAGGATTGGCCCAGGGATCTGGCGCGCTGGGCCGAGGCCGCTCGCAGGATCCGCATTCCGGAGCGCGTCACTCGGATCGTCCCTGACTTTAAGCACAGCGATGCCGTGTGGCTCAAAGTCCGCGAGCTCAGCCGTGCTCCGGATGAGGAGAAGCCTGCGCGCGTCGACGCTCGTCTCGATCGCGAGAGCAACGCGATCCATGTCACCAGCGAAGGCGTCGCCCGGTTCTACTTCCGCTTGAACGACGAGGTGCTCGACTTGGATCGGCCGGTGGTCGTCTTCGTGAACGAGAAGAAGCTCTACGATCAGCGGGTCGAGCGAGGCGCCGATGAGATGCTCGATACCGCCTACCTCACCGGCGAGCGCTCTCGCCTCTGGACCCGAATCATCGAGGTGTCCATGCAATGAGTGAATACTGTAATACTCAAAGGGGACTCATATGACTATTTCGAATCGACGCGCGCTGGTCATGATCGGCCTCGTGCTCCTGCTGACACCTGCGTCTTTCGCGAGGCAGGATGGAGTCACGATCGAAGAGCAGGGCGACGAGCTCGTCATTACCGTGAACCGAGACGGTGACCTGGTCCGTCTCGTCGAGGCATGTCAACCGTTCTTGGAGTTCGAGCTGTTGTTCGAGAGGATCGAGCTCAAAAACAGGATCCCTCCCTGGAAGACAAAGACCGTCAAGCGATCCGAGCTCTGGACCTCGCTGCAGCCGCTGTGGCTGGCGATGGACTTCGCTTTCGTCTGGCTAGACGAGGACACGGTCAGCCTGCTGAACAGGCGAGTAGGCCAGCGTGGCGAGCTCACCGGTCATGCGCGCACTGTCACCCTGGAGGAAACGCTCGAAGGCCGGATCCCCGTGGCCGAGGTCGTCACCATCGCTGTTCCCCTGGAGCACATCGACGCGCGCGGCACGTTCAGCTCGATGCGGCAATACTTCACGAACCAGCAGTACGAGCAGCTCACGCCCATCGACGGGAGCAACACCCTCGTCATGACCGGGCTGGGCGGCATGATCGCGAAGCAGGTCGAGCTCGTCCGCAGCTTGGATCGCCCGGACCGGATGAAGATCGAGCACGAGTTCCGCCGCTACGAGATCGAGCATGCGAGCGCCAATGCCGTCGTCGAAGACGTGCGGAGGTTCCTCGAGCTCAGGCAGCCGAAGAACGCTCCGACCAATCCGATCGCCTCGAGGCCACGAGAGATTGTGCTCCGCGTAGCCGGTGCCGACGCCTTGGTGGTCTGGGCGAGGCCCGAGACCCTTGCCTTGATGGACGAGCTCATCGCTCTCCTCGATCAGGGGGACGAAGAGGTCGAGGAGCCGGCGAAAGGGGAGAAGCAGTCCGCTCGAGCGAGCAGTACTCGACGTCAAAGGAGCGCCGCATGACCACGGGATTGCCAAAGCTCATCGTCTTGTTCGGACTCTGGCTGGCGCCTTCTATCGCCGCCGACGACGAGGGGATCCACATCCAAGAGAAGGAGGACCGGCTCATCTTTTCGGTCGTGGACGGCAAAGGAAGCCTGACGGGATTGCTCGAGGCGTGCCATCCCTACTTCGGCTTCGAGCTGTTCTACGACCACACAGATGTGGCGAATCGCCACCTGCCTTGGACCCGGATGACCACGAGTCGGTCGGAGCTTTGGGGAGATCTCCAGGCGTTGCTCCTGGCGAACGACCTGGCGTGGATCTGGCTCGATGCGAACACGATCCGTTTGAAGAATTACCGCACAGCCCAAAGGGGTGAGCTCACGGGCTGGGCGCGGAACGCTACCGTGGACGAAGCGCTCCAGAGGCGCTTGTTCCAAGCCGAGGTCGTCACCGTCGCAATGCCCCTGCAGTATCTCGATGCGCGGGCCACGTTCACGTCCTTGCGGCAATACTTCACGAATCAAACCACCGAAGCCATCACGCCGATCGACGAAAGCAACTCCCTCGTGATCACCGGCCTGGGAAACGTGATCGAGAGGCAAGCGGCGCTGATCCATGAGCTGGACCGGCCGGGTCGGAAGACGGCCAGTCACGAGCTGCGCCTCTACCGGTTAGAGCACGCGAACGTCGACTACGTCCTGCGCGACGTCGAGCAGTTCCTCCAGCAGCGGCAGCCGCAGCCTGCCCAGACGACGACTTCGCGCCTTACCGAGCCCGAGGAGGTGGTCTTGCCCGTCGATGAGCGCGATGCGCTGATCGTTTGGGGCCGCCCGGAGACCCTCGCCCAGCTCGACGCCCTGATACCGCTGCTCGACCGAGAAGAGGACTCGGCCAAAGAGGAGTCGAAGAAGGAACCCGCCCCTGAGAAGCAACAGGTCCTGGGGCCCGTCGAGCTCCCTTCGGACAAAGGGCTCGAGAAGTCTCTCGCGAAGTACTTCGAGGCGAGGGACGAGCTCGGGTACGGCGAGCGCGACGCCGTCAAGCTGGAGAAGATGAATGGCATCGTCGGGCGCATGCTCGAGAAAGCGGCTCGCAAGAACCGGTGGCACACCGACCGGCGCGGCGAGCTGCAGACCGCGCTGATCCATACGGACTGGCTCCGCGGTCCGATGAACCGGTTTCCTGACTACCCGCGGCTGAAGACGAATCGGGTGATCCCGGCCTCCAAGGACAGCGAAGAGCCCTATTGGCTCTCGGTTCCGCCTGGCTATCGTCACGATCGCGGCTTCTGGCCGATCGTCTTGATCTTGCTGGGCCAAGAGCACGAGGACGAGCGCCAGTGGCTCGAAGCACTTCGCGCGCAGCAACCCGAGCTGATCGAGAACGCCGTGTTGCTGGTGCCCGAGAGGCCGATGGATGGCGACGGCCCCATGGCCTGGGACACCGGCGACGGTCTCTCGCGAGCGTTGCGCCCGCTCGCGGAGACCCTGTGGGACAGGGTCCGCGTCGATCAGGACCGCATCTTTCTCGCCGGGTTCGGCTCGGCGAGCCAGGCGGCCGCCAGCGTCGCGGCCAGGTTTGCCTTGTTCTTCGCCGGGTTGGCGATCGAAAGGGACATCCCGGCGGAGGACTGGCAGCTCGATCTCGCAAGTCTGCCGACCCTCTCGCCGCCGGGATACTTCGCTTCCGCGCACGCGAGGCGAGAGGGCGACGTCTTGCTCGTCCGAGATTGGCCAGCCGACCTGGCGCCCTTCATCGCCCACAACCGCCGGGTCCGGTTCCCCGAGCAGATCCATCAGCGCGTATCGAAAGCCCGTCGGGGTGGCGCCTGGATCTTGGCTAGTCAGCTCGATGACCGCGTCTCGGAAGAGACTCCGGCCTCGTTCGAAGCGACCTTGGAGCGAGCGAGCAACAGGATCCGGATCGAGAGCCAGGGGATCAGGCGCTTCCAACTGTGGCTGAACGACGAGATGCTCGATCTCGACCTACCGGTGAGGGTCGAGATCAACGATCGCGTGGTGTTCCGAGATCGCGTCGAGCGCGACCTCGAGACCCTCTTGGACCACGTCTATCACACCTCCGAGCGGTCACGCCTGTTCACCAGCACGCTCACGCTCGACGTGCCGGAAGGCCGGTGAGACGGTACGCCAGCAAATGTCATGAACGAATACTCATGACTCATCTGTTGAAATCCCGTGGGCGACTTGATAGAGCCTGAAGGCACTGGTGACCTCTCCCGGCAATCGCTGCAGCTCGAGCTCGGTCCGCTTCCTTGACCGGCACCCCAGGGATCGGGCTCGACTTCAGTCCCCCAAATTTCGCACTGCGTCTGTGCGCCCACGGACCGCATCGGCGAGAGAACACAACATGCCCGAGACCGACCTTGTGCTCCTGGTCGTTTCCACGAACGACTCGTGGATCAGGCCTGCCTTTGGCAGAGGCAACGCTGAGCCGTTTCGCGTGATGACGGTGGACTCGATCGGCGTCGCGTTGGCCTATGTGAGACGGAACGAGGTCGATGTCCTGGTCCTCGATACGTCCCCGGGCGAGCTCGCCTCGGACCTGGTGGTCTCGGATCAGATTCGAAGCATCGATCCGGGCATCCAGACGCTGGTCATCATCGAACGACTCAGCGATGAGATTCGCGAGCTCGGTCCGCTTTGCCGTGTCGCGGCTTGGGTGAGCTCGCCCTTCGACCCGGCCTCGCTCCTGCAGACCGCCCAAGAGCTCTTGGCCCGTCGGGCGCGGCAGTTCGGCCGCTGCATCGGCTGTCGTTTTCACCTGCCGCTCTTGCGCCCGAGTGAGGGGAAAGGGCAGAACTTCCGTTGCACTGTTTGTAGCCAGCACTATCACGCCGAGTTCGATGAGCACGTTCCGGCGAATCACCACGATTTCGTCGAGCGCATCGACTGAGCCGCGGTCGGCACCTTTCGCCGATCGCCGAACGGAAGGAGCCGATGTCTGACCTGATTCGCTGTCGACGCGTGAGCAAGATCTACGGGGACGGCACCGCGGCCGTCACTGCCCTGCAGGACGTGGACCTCGAGGTCGAGCCTGGAGAGCTGGTCGCGCTGCTCGGTCGCAGCGGATCGGGCAAGAGCACGCTGATTCACTTGGTGGGCGGGCTGGATCAGCCGACGTCCGGTGAGATCCTGGTCGGGGATCAAGATCTGGCGAGCCTCGACGACGCGGCGCTGACCCTCTACCGCCGGCACACGGTCGGACTGGTCTTCCAGTTCTTCAACCTGATCCCGACCATGTCGGTCCTCGAGAACGTGGTCTTCCCTTCGGTGCTCGACAAGCGGCAGGCGCGAGCCGATTCCGAGCGACGGGCCCTCGAGCTGCTCGATGCCGTCGGACTGTCCGATCGAAGAGACACCACGCCCGATCGGCTCTCCGGCGGTCAGCAGCAACGCGTCGCACTCGCTCGTGCTTGGATCAATCGGCCGCAGATCGTCCTCGCCGACGAGCCCACGGGCAACCACGACTCGACCACCGAGCAGGAGATCCTCGAGCTCCTCGCCCGCCTCGCCCGTGAAGAAGGCACGACGATCTTGATGGCGACGCACAGCCGCGATGCCATGGCCGTCACAGGCCGGGTCGTCCAGCTCCAGGACGGACGGCTCGTCGAGGACTCGCTGTCGTGCTGAAGATCCTCCTCTGGTTCCATCTGCGCTACCTCCGCCGCCACCTGGGGCAGTCGCTTCTGACCTTGATCGGAATCGGGCTGGGCGTCGGTGTCGTGGTCGCGATCGACCTGACCAACGAGGCGGCCTTCCAGAGCTTCGAGGGTGCCGTCGATACGCTGGCGGGAAAGGCGACTCACGAGATCGTGGGTGGACCGGCCGGCGTGCCCGATGCGACTTACCGAGCGGTCGTCGAAGAAGCGGGCATCGAGACGGCGACCCCGATCGTCGCGAGCTGGGTCGAGATGGTCACGCCGCAAGCACCGCCGGTCCAGATCCTCGGCATCGACCTCTTCACGCTGCCGGCCTTTCGCGCGGGGGACCCGGACGCCCCGCTCATCCGGGACCTTCCGATCGACCGCTTCCTGACGCGCCCGGATGCGGCGGTCTTGTCGGAGAAGCTCGCCGCGCGATTGGGCTTGGACATGGGGGATCGTTTCGAGATCCTGGCGGACTCGCGGCTGCAGAGCTTCGAGGTGATCGCGACCTACCGGGACGAGCTATTCGAGGACGCCTCCGAAGACGTCGTGCTCGTCGATGTGGCGGCGGCTCAGGAGCGCCTGGGGAAGATCGGCCAGCTCGACCGCATCGATCTGATCCTCGATGAGAGTCAAGTCGAGCGGGTCCAAGCGGTCCTCCCGCCCGGCACGCGCCTCCAGCGGCCCGAGACCCGCAGCGCGATCGTCTCGCAGCTCCTCAGCTCCTTCCGCCTCAACCTCACCGCCCTCAGCCTGCTCGCCATCGTGGTCGGCGCCTTCCTCGCCTTCAACGCGGCCCAGTTCTCCGTCGTGCGGCGCCGCACCCAGATCGGGCAGCTCCGCTGCCTCGGCGTCACGCGCCGACAGGTCGTGGGCACGTTCCTCCTCGAGGCGGCGCTGTTCGGCTTGGTCGGCGGAGCGCTCGGAACACTCGGCGGGTGGCTGTTGACGGGCGTGATGGTGGGCGATGTCGGACGCACGGTCTCGCAGCTCTACGTCTTCGTCAAGATCCGCGACGTGCCCATCGATCTCTGGCACTGGGCGCTCGGCGTCGGGCTGGGGCTCCTGACCTCGGTAGCCGCGGCTTATCTGCCTAGCCGGGAGGCGGCGAGGATCGAGCCGATCGAAGCCCTTCGTCGCTCGAGGGAGGAGCTCCGATTCGCGCGACTGGTGCCGGTCCTGCTCTTCGGCGGCGGCAGCGCGATCGCGATCGCTCTCGCCCTCCTGCTCTGGCCTTCGCGCGCCGTCCTCCCGCCGATCGTGGCGGTGTTCGCCCTGCTGGTCGGGATCGGCTGCGTCACACCGCTTCTCGCGCGCGTCGTGTTGCCGCTCGCGGCGAGGCTCGCGAAGCGGTTCGGTTGGTTGTCGGTGGATCTCGGCGCGCGGAGCATCTTGCGCTCACTGAGTCGCACGGGCTCGGCGATGGCGGCCCTCGGCGTCGCGCTGTCGATGACGGTCGCCGTGATGATCACCGTCGAGAGCTTTCGGCGCACGCTCGATCTCTGGGTCGCTCAGACGATTCGGGCCGACATCTATATCGCGCCCGCCAGCGAGCAGCTCGCGCGCAACGAGCAAGCACTCCCCGACGAGCTGATCACAGCTCTCGAGCAGGACGACGCCATCGAGGCGATCGACCGACTGGTGCGCGGGACGGTGCCCTTCAACAGCTCCGAGGTGATGATCGCCGGCGTCGACACGAGCATTCTCACGACCCGATCCCGCTTCCGCTTCAAGGAAGGCAGTCCCGACACCGCCTGGTCCGAGGTCCGAAACGGCGGCGCCCTCCTCGCCGAGAGCTTCGCCTACCGGAACGGCTACTCTCTCGGCGACGTGCTGCGCTTGGAGACACCACATGGAGAGCGTGAGCTCGAGATCGCCGGCGTCTTCTACGATTACTCGCGGGACTCGGGGTACGTGCTGGTCGACCGGGCGACCTTCGAGGCGATGTTCGGGCCCGCCAAGATCAAGAGCCTGGCGCTCTATCTGAAGGACGGCATCGATCCCGAGTCGGTGGTCGATCGGCTGAAGGCGAGCTACGGCGCGAAGTGGGCGCTGCAAGTGCGATCCAACCGGACACTGCGCGACGACGTGATGCGCATCTTCGATCAGACATTCGCGATCACGTACCTGCTGCAAGCGATCTCGGTCGGCATGGCGCTGATCGGCATCGCCGGAACGATCACCTCCCTGCTCCTCGAGCGAGCCCGTGAGGTCGCGACCCTGCGCGCGGTCGGCTTGTCGCTGCGTCAGCTCGGCCGATTGATCATCAGCGAGACAGGCTTGATCGGGCTCTTCGCGGGGCTGGTTTCTCTGGGCGGTGGCGCGATCCTGGCGTGGATCCTGGTCGCGGTGGTGAACCTGCGCTCGTTCGGCTGGTCGATCGACTTCCACTTCGTCGCGCTCGACTGGCTCCGCTTCGTCGCCCTCGCAGTGGCCGCGGGCCTACTGGCCGGAGTGTTCCCTTGGCTGAGGGCACGGCGCCTCGCGCTGATCCGCGCGCTTCGGGAGGAGTGAGGGACAGGGCGGCCAGCGCTCGGTGGCACGCGTGCTGGTCGACGAGTCCCACGAGAGAAACGATGTCACCGGATCGTCTTCGAGAACCGAGCAGGTCTTCAACCGAACCTGGCCCCTCGCCTGACGAGGCGAGCGCCGCCGGACGGATCTTTCGCGAGCTGTTCCCGGATACGACGCCCGCGGCCCTTCGAGTCTACTACCAGGCCTTGCGCCAGATGACTCCGGCTGAGCGAGGGCGACGCGTCATCGAGCTGACCGAAGCTGCTCGTGACCTGGCTCGCAGTGGAATCCGGTCACGACACCCCGACTATGACGCCGCTCAGGTCGAGCACGCCTTGGTGAGACTGACTCTCGGGCCGGAGCTCTTCGCGCGCGTTCATCCTGGCGTCGAGATCGAGCCATGAGGGACCAACGAGCCCTCTTGCGGCAAGTCTTGGAGGGTCTGAGTCGCTGGGGGATCCCGTACATGATCTGCGGATCCGTTGCCAGCAGCGTGCTCGGCGAGCCGCGCATGACGGCGAACATCGATATCGTGAACGATCCGACGGAGGAGCCGCTGCTCGATCTGGTCGGCGAACTAGAGGCCGCAGGACTCTACGCAGATGCCGATTCCGCGCGTGCCGCTCTGCAGGCACGCGCGATGTTCAATGTGATCGATCCCGTCTCGGGCTTCAAAGTGGACTTCATCATCCGCAAGGACCGCCCGTTCAGCATCGAGGAGTTTCGCCGCCGTCGAGAGGCCGAGGTGTGGGGGATCCGCGCACTTCTGACGACGGCCGAAGACCTCATTCTCAGCAAGCTCGAGCGGTCGATGAAGGGAGCATCCGAGCGACAGTTTCGCGACGCCCTGGGCGTGTTCGTCTTGTCGATGCAGAGGCTCGATCGTGAGTATTTGAGGATATGGGCTGGCGAGCTCGGACTCGAAGCACTCCTGAAGCGACTTTGGGCAGAAGCTGATCCGTGAGTGGCGTCATCGGTGCGTTCGATAGAACAGAGCAGAACTGTCGCGGACCCTCGGGCGTCTACGCGAATCTCCCCACCAACCAAACAAAAAAGGGCCGCGCGTTCGGCGCGGCCCCTTCCCTCTCTTCCGGCTCTCTCAAAGCTCACCGTTCGTGAGGCACTGCATCACGAAGCCGTCTTGCGTCGCCTGATCGGACTCGAGGGTCGTCTCGTTGGTCTCGTCCAGGCCGAAGGTGACCTTGCCGAAGAAGTCACCCACCAGGGCAAGTCGACCGTCGCCGTTCGCCGCGATGTCGCGCACCGACTCGGTCTCTTGGCCGTGGACACCCTTCGCCCACAGGAGACCACCCTTGCCGTCGTAGCGGGCGAGGAAGCCGTCGCCCTGGTTGCCGACCTCGTCGACCGTCGTCTCGTTGCCCTCGCCGGGGCCGAAGACAACGCTTCCGAACAGGGAGCCGGCAATCAGAAAGCTGTTGTCGCTCTCGACCGACAGCGAGGTCGGCAGTGCGCTCGTTCCAGCGGTCATGCTGCCGAACTCCAGCCGTCCGACGGCATCGAGCCGCACCAGCAGCGCGTCGAAGGAGCCATCGAAGGAGACGCCGTCGATCGCGATCTTGCCGAAGAGGAATCCGGCCACCACCACCGACTCACCGTCGATCGTGCCGATCGCATCGGCGCTGGCGATGTGATTGACGTCACCGCCAGCCGTCTGGAGCCACTCGAGCTGTCCTTTCGAAGTGAAGCGGGCGATCAGGAGATCCTGCGAGCCGGTCGCACCTCGCTTCTCGACTCCGATGACCAGGCTCTCGAGGAAGAAGCCGGCGACGACGACGTCGCCGCTGCTCGTGGTCGTGACGTCTTGCGGCTGCTGAGTGCCTTCTCCTTCCAGATCCTCGGCCCAGTCGAGGTCACCGTTCGGGAGGAAGCGGGCCACGAAGCCATCGGTGTCCTTGGAGGAGAAGATCGTCTCGTTCAGCTCGTTCGGTCCGAAGGTCGCCGTGCCGGTAAAGGTCCCCGTGACCGCGAGCTCGTCCTTTTCAGTGCTGGCGATAGCAGCCGATCGGTCGAAGTCGTCACCACCGGCGCGACGCGCCCAGACCAGGTCGCCTGTCCGATCGAAGCGTGCCACGAAGATGTCGGCGCCACCGTCGCTGACGAGGAACTTCTGGTTCGGCTCGGTCGGTCCGAACAGGGCGACGTCCGTGAACTGGCCCGCGATCGCAAAGCCGCCATCGCTGAGGGCGGTGATGCCGCTCGGCGTATCGGTGCCAGCGCCACCGGCCGTCTTGACCCAAGCCACCACGCCCGACGGCAGCATCCTCGCGAAGAAGATGTCTCGGCTACCCTGGTCCGAGGTGATGTCGAAGTCGCCGACTCGCACATCGCCTTCGAAGCTGCCCGTGACGACGAAGGAGCCGTCGGTGAGGCTGGCCACGCCTTGGAGGCTGTCCCTGCCGAGACCGCCGATCGCTGAGGCGACCGTTCGAACCGAGATGGTGATGGTCACCGAGGCCGACTCGTCACCACGCTCGGCCGTCACGATGTGCTGCGTGGGCGCGGTCACCTGGGTCGGCGTGCCGGTGATCTCGCCAGTCAGCGTATCGAACGTGAGCCCGGTCGGAAGCGCCGGATCGATGCGGAAGCTGTCCGCTTCACCCGAGGCGAGGGTCGCGACGTTCGGCGCGACGGGAAGGTGGGTCACGTAGTCCGCGTCGGGCTCTGTGTACGTGAGGTTCTCGAGCGGGGCCTCTGCGACGAAGCCGCCCCCACCACCGCCGCCACCGAGGCAGGCCGTGAGCGTGAGCAAGCTTCCGAGGGACAAGGTGGCGATGATTCGCGTCGTCATGGCTTCGATCTCCTGCGCTTTGGGTGTCTCGCTCCCCCGGTGCTCGTCGATCGGCTTCCGGGAACGAGCCGTCAGCGCAAAGGTCTTCACGTGCGTGGCAGGTTTTTTGGGACCTTCACCGGGGCGAGCTCCTACCTGGCCCAGCCAGTGCGGATCGCCAAGCTCTACCGCCTCGTCGAAGCGTCCGAGCAGAAATGGACGGCCTGTTTGCCTCCGAGGGACCGCCCTTGAAGAGCCGGCCATCCGCGCTAGCTTGAATGCCCCTGGGTGCTGTCTCCTTCGTTCCCCGTTCGGTGGCTTTCATGCTCTGGGTCGCGGCGATTCTCTCGACACTGTGCCTTCCCTCGACCGACGACTTCGCGCGCGCCCTCGAGCCACGAGTGCTCGAGTTCCCGCGGGACCACGGCGCTCATCCCGAGTTCAAGACCGAGTGGTGGTACTTCACGGGCAACCTCACGGCGAGCACGGGGCGGCGCTTCGGGTACCAGCTCACCTTCTTTCGCTCGGCCGTGACTCCGGAGCAAACGCCGCGGGAGTCCGCTTGGGCGACCCGGGACATCTACCTCGGGCACTTCGCCCTCACCGATGTCGCGAAGAAGGCGTTTCACCACGACGAGCGACTGTCGCGGGAGTCCTTGGGATTGGCCGGCGCCTCGGTGACGGATCTGGACGTCTGGATTCGCGACTGGCGAGCGCGACGCCGGTCCGACGGGTCGATTCGTCTCGAGGCGGCCGCGGATGAGATGGCGATCGCCTTGACCCTGCGACCGACGAAGCCGCCAGCGTTGCACGGGGAGCAGCCGGGGCTGAGCCTCAAGGGGAGCTCGCCGGGACAAGCGTCGTACTACGTCACGCTCTCGCGCTGTGAGACCGAGGGATCCATCCGTGTCGGTGAGGAGCGCTTCGACGTATCCGGACTGTCGTGGATGGATCAGGAGTTCGGGAGCAGCCAACTGGACGCATCTCAGGTCGGCTGGGACTGGTTCTCGCTGCAGCTCGACGACGGCAGCGAGCTGATGCTCTACCTGATGCGGCGGCGCGACGGCAGCTTTGATGATACTTCGTCGGGCACGTTCGTCTCGTCCGAGGGAGAGACTCGCCATCTGCCGAAAGACGCCTTTCTCATCCGAGCGACGGCACGGTGGACTAGCCCGAGCTCGGGTGCGACTTACCCTGCGGCCTGGACGATCGAAGTACCCTCGCTGGGTTACCAGCTCGAGGTCCGACCGCTGGTAGCGAACCAGGAGCTCGAGACCGTCGGGACGACGGACGTGACCTACTGGGAAGGGACCTGCCGAGCGAGCGGCCGGCGAGGTGGTGAGGACATCAGCGGGCACGGGTACGTCGAGCTGGTCGGATACGCGGGCCCGTTCCTCCGGGACATCTGATTCCGCGCGTTCGACCCGACCGGGAATCGGAACGCTCATCCGGCTTCGAGCCCCGATCGGTGTCTCGAAAGACCCCACTCCAAGGGTGTTGGCAGGTCGTCGGGCATCCGGCACATTGGGTTTCCCTCGAGTTCGAAGAAGGGCTGCTGCCGCCGCGTCGAGACGAGCACCATGAAACCGATCCTGACCGTTTGCCTCCTCATCGGAGCCTCACTCGCTCCTTGGACCGCACAGCCCGAGGAGATCTCACCCGGTGAGTCGATCACGGGCGATCTCGGCGCCTTTCCCGACGATGCAGCGCCTCGGCCGGTGAAGAGCTATCGGCTCTCCGATGCCGCGAAGGGTGAGCTGACGATCCGCCTCGAGAGCCACGACATCAACGCCTTCTTGCGCGTCCTTGACGCGGACGGGCGCATCGTCGCTGAGGACGACGATTCCGGAGTCGAGCAGGATGCTCTCCTCGTCGTGGACGGTGAATCGGTGGCTGTGATTCAGGTCTGGGCCAAGAGCCGTCATGGCGGTGCCTTTCGGCTGACCGTCGAGTCGGGAGCTCCATCACCGCTGAATCGCGTCGAGCAGCTCGAGGCCTCCGCTCGCTGGCGCATCCGAGCTTCCGAGCGGGCCCTGGCCCGAGGTGACCGCGCGGCGGCTTCGCTACACGAGATCACCCTGGGCAACTACCAGCAGGCTCTGGGCCGACTCGACGAGGCTCAGGCCGCCTTCGAGAGAGTCGTCTCGCTCGCCAAAGAGCTCGGTCACGACCGGACCGAGGCCGCCGGGTTCGGCAATCTCGGCGGTGTCTATCTGCAACGCGGCGATCTGGCGCGAGCGCGTGAGCTCACCGAGCAATGGTTGGAGATGGCCCGGCGGATCGAGGACCGGGAGAAGGAGCTCAAGGCCCTCGCCCGGCTGGGAAACATCTACCTCAATCTGGGTCAGTATCCGAGCGCCCGCGATCGTTATCAGGAGCTCTTGGCGCTGGCGCGAGAGGACATGAACCTCGAGCTCGTGTCCGCCGCTCTCGGGAACCTCGGCGCCGTCCATTGGTACCTGGGTGAGCTGAGTGTCGCCGAGAAGCGCTTTGCAGAAGCCAAGGACATTGCCCGCGACCGTGGTGACCGAGGAACCGAGCTATCCATGCTCCAGAACCTCGCCACCTTGTCCTTCGGACGCGGAGACCTCGAAACGGCCCGGCGAAGCCTCGAGGAAGTGCTGGCATTCAACGAGCAGCAAGGGGACCCCGAAGAGATTGCCGAGACGCTCTCGACCCTCGGCATCGTCCACCTGACGGCGGGGAGCTTCGCTCGCGCTCGAGAATGCCAAGAGCGCTGCCTTCGCCTGGCGCGCGAGGTCGGAGACGTCAGCACCCAGGCCAACGCTCTGGGCAACCTCGGCAACATCGCGCTCTACTCGGGCGACTTTCCTCGAGCGAGGAAGTGCTTCCAGGACGCCCTGGCGCTGGCCCGAGAGATGGGGGAAGCTCGCAGCGTCGCCCTGTGGATCGGCAACCTCGGGGTGGTCAACCGCTCGCTCGGCAATCACCGCGAGGCGCGCCGACAATTCGAGGCCAACCTCGAGGGCATGCGCCGGGTCGGCGACCGGATGGGCGAGGTCTCGGCCCTCGCCAACTTGGGACTGGTGCTGGCCGAGATGGGGAGCTTCGACGAGGCCCGCCCACTCTTCGAGCAGTCCCTGTCTCTGGCGAAAGAGCAGGGCAACCCTTCGGCCCAGGCGAAGGCGCTGGGTCACCTGGCGTTCTTGGACGTCAAGCTGGGACGTTTCGGGCCGGCGCGCCAGTACTTGGAGCAGAAGCGGGCGCTGGCGAAAGAGATCGGTGACTTCATCCTGGAGGCGGAGACACTCGGAAGGCTCGCCCAGGTCTTGATCGAGCTGGACCAATTCTCCGAAGGCCAATCCCTGGCCCGTGAGTCCTTGGCCCTCCACACTCGCATGGGAGCCGGGAACGAGAGCCTCGAAGCCCTCGAGGCACTGGCGGTCGCCTCCTTCGCTCTGGGAGAGATCGACGCCGCCGCCGAAACTCTCGACAAGGCGGAGGAGGCTCTCGACTCCCTCTCGAGTCGAAACCTGGACCCTTCCGAGATGAGCGGCCTGCGAAGCGCCTACACGGCGCTCGGCTTCGTGGCGCAGGACCTCGCGGCAAGTCGCCGCGACGCCGTTCTGGACGATCCTGAGGCGCTTCGGTCTGCCCTGACGCAGGGATTGGAGGCCGCGGGTCGTTGGAAGGGCAGAGCTCTCCTCGAAGGGATCGCGGAGCACCGCTCGGGGGCGCGCTCGGCCGAAGCCATCGCGCTTCGTCAAGAGCGACGCGAAGCGCTGTCCGCGCGGTCCTCTCTGCTGGAGCGTGCTTACGAGCTGACCCAGAGCCAGGGCTCGGTCGACCAGATCGATTCCCTGCGTCAGCAGGCCCGCGAACTGCTCACTCAGGCAGAGAGCTTGGCGGATCGACTCGAAAAGGTCTCTCCGCAGGATGCCGCCCTCGATGCGCCGACCGGCGCCTCGGCCGAGGTGCTCCGAGCACTGCTCGATGCGGACTCCCTGTTGATCGAGTACGTCGCCGGCCTCGAGTCGCTGCGCGCCTATGTACTGACCCAAGAACGATTCGAGCTCGTCGATCTGGGAGACCGCCGAGAGATCGCCCTCCAAGTGGAGTCATTCGTCAGCGGCATCTCGAATCTCGACTCCCTGGCCGACGTCGCCAGCGTCGCCACCTCGGGGCGAGCCTTGTTCGATCGGCTCCTCACGCCCCTCCTCGCGGACGAGGCCGACGGCGACCGAAGCCTCATCGTCGTGCCCTCCGCCGAGCTCTCGGCCTTGCCCTTCGAAGCTCTCGTCGCCTCGACACCCGAGAGCCCCGAGTCCTTCGAAGAGCTCGAGTTCGTCCTCGATCGCTTCGAAGTGACCTACTCGCCTTCGTCGCCGGTGCTGCTCGAATTGAACCGGGCCGACCCAGCCTCGGTGAACGGACCGATCCTGGTCCTGGCCGATCCGGTGTACCCGTCCGAGCTGAAAGGTGCCGGCAGCGAGAGCGCTTCTCGCTTGTCCGCGATGACCGTGAGCCTCAACCGACTCCCTGGCACGCGTCTCGAGGCTCTCGATATCTCCTCGGTCCTCTCGAAGGATTCGGAAGCGCTGGAGGGCCTCGAGGACCAGCGAAGTGCTTACCGGCGGCGAGACCGCTTCGAGCTCGCCCTCGGCGACCAGGCCAATCGGGAGCGGCTCGAAGGAGATTTGCGGCGGTATACGGCGATCCACCTCGCCTGCCATGGCTTCGTCGACTCGGAGAATCCCGACGGAACGGGCATCGCCCTTTCGCCCGGAGAGAATGATGACGGCTTCTTCACGATCGGGGACGCCCTCGAGCTCGACCTCGACTGTGCCTTGGTCGTGCTCTCTGCTTGCCAGACCGCTCGCGGAAGGCTCCGCGGCGGAGAGGGTGTCGAGTCTCTCGCTCGCGCCTTCTTGTACTCGGGAAGTCGGGGAGTCATCGCGAGCTTGTGGCCCGTCGACGATCAGGCCGCGTCGCGAACGATGGCCGACTTCTATGTGCGGTGGCTCGGCGAGGGGGCGCAACCGCCGGAGGCGCTCCGTTTGGCCAAGCGGTCCTTACGTCTGGGCGAAGCCGAGCCGGGCACCCTTCGAGGTGTGAAGCGGCGGAGCGGATCGAAGAAGATCGTGGACGCGGGACACCCCTTTTATTGGGCACTCTTCATCCATATCGGACTCGCGTCTGATCGCTGACAAGCCTGATGACACCGGTCGAGTCAGCGCGAGGTCGCCAAAGCCGATGACCTCGACGAGCACCAAATCGCAACTGGGCAGCCATCACTCCTTCAGCTCGAGGCGTTTGCGGACCAACGGGGCCTGGGAGGCGCTCAGGTACAGCCGAGGACGGAGGTCCGTCTCACCGCCTTCGAGAACCACCAAGTAGACCTCGATGGTTCGGCCCGACCAATGGGGATCGAGGGGCAGGTAGTGCGTCGTGTTTCGGTCCGGCTCGACGTTTCGGTACTCCCAGGTATTCGAAGGATACGAGGGCGCCCGGTCCGGGAAGCCGACCCGATGACCGTCGACGCGGGCGGCAGCCCAAGCCTTGCCGGGACCGTGTCGGCCCTCGGCGGCCAATGCCAGAAGAGCCCCCGGCACGATCTCGTCGAGCGTGACCTTCAGGGACCAGATGGCGATCGGGTCCTTCAAAGGCGGGATCAAGTTCGAGGCCCGCCAACCGGTCCGATCGAGGGGTTGTCCAGCGGAGTGACCTTCGATCTCGGCCAAGAGGTGCGGGGCTCCAAAGAGCCGCACGTAGCGGATCGGCGTCTGGGGCGGCCGGGCGACCGCGATCGTTCCTCGTCCGGCGGCCGCGAGATCGACCGATCGCCAGGACTCGAGGTCCACGGACACCTCGAGGCGAGCGTCGTCCGCGAAGCGGACGGATTCGGCGTCGAGGACGTGCGCCTCCCGGTCCATGGTTCGAAACGACAGGCGATCGAGCCGCGTCGACGCTCCGAGATCGAGGCGCAGCACACCTCCCGTCTCACGCGCGATGAAGAAGGTCTGCAGGTCCCCATCGAAGAGCTGTCGATCATCGATGCCGCGATTGACGAACATCGACTGCTCGAAGAAGGCTCTGCGGGCCGCCACGACGGTCGGGATCGACGAGGGGCCCGACCGATCGCGAGACCGGACCTCCAGAGCGTTCGAGTCCGAAGCGAAAGCCGTCGCCTCGAGCAGCGCCTCGACATCACCGGGGATCTCGCTTCGTGAGAGCGACCCCAGCGGTCGGCGCCAAGGCTCGCGCAGAGCTTCTCCCTCGAATGCGAGCTCGGCGCCGTCGGCCAGGAGATCATCCTGAGCGACGCCATCCACCGTCGCGGTGCGAAATTCTCGCCCACCAGCGGTGATTGCGATTCGGGCTCGCGTTCCCGGCAAACCCAGCGCATCGAGAATCACCGGTCGTCCCGGGACGTCGCGCACCACTTCATACTCGCAGCCAATGAGCCCGATCTCGTCGATCGGCGTCGCGGAGATCAGCACCAGGCAAGAGCGAAACGGCTCGACGACGACCGGAATCGTCGCGCCTCGCGGGTGGCGCCCCAGCACCTTCTCCCGTGGATGAAAGCGCCGGACTTCGAATGGACCTGAGGCAGTCAGCCCGGAGGAATCGTCCAGACGAAGTGGAATCGTCACCGGCTCCCAGCTCAGATTGCGAAGCGTGATCCAGCGACGTTGCCCGTTCCCTCGGGCCAAAGCGTCGGGATCCGAAACGATCTCCAGGAGTCTTTTCGCCGAGACGAGCTCTGCTCGAGCTCGCCGGTGCAGGTTGAACAGGCGCGCCAGCCGGACGAGCTCGTCATCTCGGAGGAGCCAAGGACTGCCGTAGATCTCGGGGGCGAGAAGCGAGGCGCGGTTGAACGCTTGGAGCACGAGATCGTCGTCCCAGCCGTCGAGACACGACGACAAGCAGACGCCGTGATCTTCGAAGGTCCGATCGAGTCGCGGCGGCAGTCCCCGGGCCAGGGCGCCAGCCCGGTGATGCGGCGCGGTCACCTCGTTCCAGTTGAAGACATCGATGTAGGTCTCTTGCCCCTCCCAAAGGTTCGTCGTCACGACATCGGCCGCTGATCCCAGCTCGATGCGCTCGTTGAGCACGACCAGATCCGGCCGATACTGACGACAGATCTCCAGCGCGTTCTCGAAAGCCCGCTGCTTCTCCTCGCGCAGCCCTCCCGCCACTGCATCGAACTTGAACAGGCCGAAGCCATGATCTCGAACGAGGGATACGAGCAGCTCGGTCCGGGCCGCCTCGTCGTCGGGTGTGCGTCCGAATCCGTCGGGCCCCAACCAGATCCCCAGGCGAGCCCCGAACCGGGCGGCTCTCTCGGCGAGCGGCCCGAAGCCTCGGGGAAACTGCTCCCGGAACGAAGGTGTGCTCAGGTCGCCGTAGTGAGCAGGGATCAACCGCCCGACGCCAGCCGTGTACGGCCCGTCATCGACGTTGCCCACATCGAGCGAGTAGAAATCGAGCGCCATCCCGTACTCGTCGTGCAGCCAGAGAAACACCTCCATGTTGGCGAGGGTGTGGGCTTCGGTCGTGCCCTCGTACTGGCTGTTGATCCAATCGAAGTACAGTGACCGCGAGATGCTCTCTCCGGTGACTCGTTCCTGAGCCGTCGCCGAGAGCGTGCACAGCCCGGCGACGACGATTCCAGCAGCGGACCGAACGAGACGCATTCCAGTTGCTCCTTGAAAGAGTGCGGGCGGACCACCCGAGACCGGGGCTCAGCCGAGTTGCAAGTACGTCAGCAGCGCGTGCCAGAAGAGCACGGCGAGGCTCGCGAGGACGATCGCGTCGGTGACGCCGGTCGAGACGTCCTCGGCGTTGGACTTCGGGGCCAGCCCGCGGTAAGAAGCGGCCATCGCGACGAGGAAGCCCGAGCCGACGGCCTTGAAGAGCACCCAGATCGCGTCTTCCATCGAGACGCTCAGCGTGAACGGCGCCGCCCAGCCATACGGCGTCAGGTCGACGACGGCCTGGGTGATCAGGAGGCTGGCGAGAGTGCCGACCGCGCAAGCGGCGATCGTCAACAGCGGCATGCCCAGCATCGCCGCCCAGACCAAAGGGGCGATCAAAGCGCCGCCCACGTTGCCGCCCAGCATGCGCAGCGCATCGATCTGCCGCGTGTGGCACCAATGCCCGAAGCGCGCCGCGGCGCCAGCTCCGACTCGCGCGGCGAACAGGATCGCGGCGCCGAGCGGCACCGCCACGCTGAGCAGCACCTTGCCCAGCGCTTGCAGACCCTGAGTCTGGAAGGCGTCCCCGAGCGGCAGGTTCTCGAGCGAGAAGTAGGTCGCCAGCCCGCCGACGATCAGACCCGCAAGGCAAATGAAGAAAGCGGGCGTCAGGCAGGTCTCGAGCAGGAAGCTCGACAGGAACCTCAGGCGCGATGGCCAGGGATGGCTCATGAACGCTATCAGCGGCCTCGCCAGCTCGAAAGGCAACGAGCCGATGGTGGAAAGCCAGGACAACCGCCAGCCGCGGCGCTCCGTCATGCGCTCGATCCGGATCGGGGCGACCGCCGAGCGCAGGTCTTCCTCTTTATTCGCCGAGCGCACGCCTTTCAGGGTGGGGTCCAAGACCAGCACGCGGTCGGCGACGGGCAGGAACGCTTCGAAGTCGTGCGTGACGACCAAGGTCGTCCGTCGTCCCTCGCCCTCGTCATGCGTCCTCCGAATCAACTCGGCAATCTGCCGGCACAGAACGGGGTCCAGACCCGCCGTCGGCTCGTCGAACAGGAGGAGCTCGGGATCGCGCGCCAGAGTGCGTGCGAGCGCCAACCGCTTCTTCTGCCCGCCACTCAGAGACGAAACCGACTCGGGAACGCCCTCGAGGCCAACCGCGGCTAAGAGCTCGTCGATCCGCTCTGCCGACCTTGGCCGCTTCATTCCGAAGGCGACGTTTCCACGAACGGAGAGCTCGTCGAACAAGGCGTTCTGCTGGAACACCACGCCCACCCGGCGGCGGATCCTTTGCGGGTACCACATCCGGAACCGCCGAGAGAACATCTCGAGCCGCCCTCGGACACGCGCCCCGGGGGTCCACGGGCCGAGAGTCCCGATCAGCAGCTCGAGCAGCGTGCTCTTTCCCGAGCCCGACGGCCCGATCAGCACCACCAGCTCACCGCGCTCGATCACCAAGCTGGTCCGCTCCAGCACCGGTGGACCGTCGAAGCGGACGCTGATGTCCCGAAGGGCCACCACCGGTTCGGAAGCAGCCGTCAACGCGGCGCCCTCCACTCCTCGGGGAGCCGGCTGGTCAGGCTCAGCGCCGACCGCTCGCTCAGACGACCACGACGCCCGAGCACTGCGACGATGCGGTCCTGCGAATCGACGGCGATCGCGCCGAGCCAGCCGCTCAGGGGCAACGGATAGCTTTCGGGAAACGTCCGCACGGTCTGACCACTGGTCAACGTCCCCGCTGGGATCGGCTGGTACTTCGGCGAGCCGACTTCGCCAAGGGAGAACCGCACGAGCCGCAGATCGTCCCAGTTCGGCTCGCTCTCCGTGAGGAAGTGGGGCGCCACCCATCCTTCCGGAGCATCCGGGACACTCACCAGCGCCAGGTCGGCGCCGCGAGGGTCCTTCCAGATCGGCCGCGCGTCGCTGACCGTGCCGTCCGAGAAGCGCACCCGAAGCACCTCCCTTACGATCTCGGGCTCGCCGACCCCGTCGTCCACCGAGAACGCGCCGTCCACCAGTGAGCGCGCCGTCAGGATCACGATCTCCCCCTCCGACTCACCCACCACCAAGCCGGTCCCTTGAAAGTGGTGTCGATCGTCGGAGAACGTATCCTCCTCGACGAAGACGTAAGAGACCTCGACGAGCGAGAGCGGTGAGCCCAGCGACGACTCCGTCACGCGGCCACTCTGGACCGCGGGGATCGAGACCAAAGGGCCACCATTCTCCTCGGCGTCCTCCGGCCTCGCCGGCCAACCGGCCACGACCGCTCCCCCTGGCATCGGAGGCTTCGTGGAGTCGCTCGGCGTATCGAATGCCAAGGAGGGCCCGGTCAGGAGAGCCCCGAGGTCCCGGGCCATGATGTTCGAGGCGAACAGCCCGGACTCGAGAGCCGGCCGGACGATCCAGAAGCGGCTGTTCGCGCGCACCGAGTCCCGGTATCGCTGACGAATCACCAGGTGGACGTCGACCCCCCGCCCGTCGGAGGTCAGGTCGACCAGCCGCACCTCACCCACGGCGACGTCCCGGTAGTTCACGGGCGCACCCGACTTCAGCGAGTGGGCCCTCGCGAATCGCACGACGAACTCCAGGTCCCCGGGCTGCGGCGGTGGCCCTGCGTCCGGCACCGCGTCCGTCCCCGGCGGCCCCTCCAGCCCGAACACGATCTCGCCTTCCTCGAGCGGCGGACCGCCCTCTTGCGGATTGTCGAAGACGAGGTACGGGGAGCGAATCAGCGTGTCGAGCCCCTGAACGCCCCGCCCCAGGCCCTCGAAGCGCGGTCGAACCACCCAGAACCGCGACCGCTCCCGGACCGCCGTGCGATACTGGCTCCGGATCGCCACCTCGACCACCACCCCGAACATGTTCGGAGACAGCTCCACCCGGCGCACCTCGCCGACGACCACCCCGCGGTGGCGGACGTAAGCCCCGGCCTCGAGACCCCCTGCGTCGGCGAACTGGATCGGAAAGATCAGGTCGCCGTCCTCGTTCGAAGCGGGATCAGCGACCTCGAGCAGGTACAAGGTGGCGAAGGCGGCTCCGGCGAGCACGGCAACGCCGGTCATCCATCGAAGGAATCGAATCATCGGGTCTCGATCGGTGGGAGGTTGGTTGCCACGATGCCGACTTCGTCCTGGAGAAGACCCAGGCGAGCGCGGCTTGAAGCCGGGGAACCTCCGCCGAGCGGAGCCCCCGGGACCGTTGGGAGTGTGCGCGTTGTCTTCATTATTGGAAAGACCACAGCCGAAGAGTACAGGGATCCTCGGCGTCCCTGTCGAGGCACCGGACGCCGGATCCCGGAAGCGACGGACTGTCACAAATCCGATCTGGAGACTGATTTGAGCTTCGAGCCGAACCGCGCCTTGATCTTCGACGTGGGCAACGTCCTGCTCCCGGTGCGCCTGGAGGCGACGGGAGAGGCCCTCGCATCGCGGACCGGGCTCTCGGTCGAGGCCATCGCAGCTCGCCTGATCGGGTGTGATGTGGTGCGGGCCTACCAGGTCGGCCGTCTGACTGATGACGCCTTTCGAGAAGCCCTCTCTGTGCTCTTGGAGTCCCCCCTCGCCGAGCCGGAATTCACCGAGGACTGGAACGCTTCTCTGCCCGCCGAGCCGATCCCCCCTCCCGATCTGCTCGTCGCCGTCCACGACGCCGGGCTGCGCGTGATCGCGCTGTCCAATACGAATGCCCGGCACGCTCGCCATCTCGCCAGGGTCTGCCCGTGGCTCTTCGAGCTGACCGAGCCGGTCCTCTCCCACGATATCGGTGCTGCCAAGCCCGGCGCGAAGGCCTTCGAGGCGGCCCGCGCAGCGACCGGACTGGACGCCTCGGCCTGCTTCTTCACCGATGATGACCCGCGACACGTCGAAGCCGCTCGCCGCTTCGGCTTCGCGGCCGAGCACTTCACCGAAGAAGCCCGATGCCGGCGTCAGCTCGTCCGACTGGGCTTTCTCGAGGCTTCGTCCCTCGATCGGAGGGGCTCGTGAAGCCGTTCAGCCGCCGATTGCAGGGCCTGGAGGGTTTGGGTAATCTCTTGGGCTTTGCGTTCCCCGAGACAAAGCCTGAAGCGGAACGAAAACTCAACTCGCCCCCACGGCGGTCTCTGTGCCGAGACGCGTTCGGCCCGACGTCGACCGTTCCGGGAGCGATCTTTCTGGGTGGGTCCGTCCGGACTCGCCGTTCAACGGAGGTCACCTTCCCATGAAAATCGCCGTCGTCGGCACCGGTTACGTCGGACTCGTCGTCGGGACGTGCTTCTCCGAAAGCGGGAACAACGTCATCTGCGTCGATGTCGATGAGTCCAAGATCGAGCGTCTCAAGAAGGGCGAGATCCCGATCTACGAGCCCGGCCTCGAAAAGCTCATCGAGCGCAACACCCGCGAGGGCCGCCTCTCGTTCACGACCGACCTCGACTCGGCGGTCAAGCAGTCCCTGATCAACTTCATCGCGGTCGGCACACCACCGGGTGAGGACGGCTCGGCCGATCTCAAGTACGTCCTCGCCGCGGCGAGGGGGATTGGCCAGGCGATGAACGGGTACAAGATCATCGTCGACAAGAGCACCGTCCCCGTCGGGACTGCCCACAAGGTCAAAGCAGCGATCTCCGAGGTCACGAGCCACCCGTTCGATGTGGTCTCGAACCCCGAGTTCCTGAAGGAAGGCGCTGCCATCGACGACTTCATGAAGCCCGACCGCGTGGTCATCGGCACCGAAGACCCGCGCGTCGAAGAGATCATGAAGGAGCTCTACTCACCGTTCTGCCGCACCGGCAAGCCCATCATCTCGATGGACCTCATGAGCGCCGAGCTCACCAAGTATGCCGCCAACGCCATGCTCGCCACCCGCATCTCGTTCATGAACGAGATCGCCAACATCTGCGAGCGCGTCGGCGCCAACGTGCACCGTGTCCGTGAGGGCATCGGAACCGATTCGCGTATCGGACCGGGCTTCCTGTTCCCTGGCATCGGCTACGGTGGATCCTGCTTCCCCAAGGACGTTCAGGCCGTCATCCGGACCGCCAACGAGTACGACTACGAGTTCAAGATCCTCGACGCCGTCGAGCGCGTCAATCAGGTCCAGAAGCAACGGCTGTTCGAGAAGCTCGAAGGCCACTACGACGGCAAGCTCGAAGGTAAGACGGTCGCCATCTGGGGCCTCGCCTTCAAGCCGAACACCGACGACATGCGCGAAGCGCCGAGCGTCACCCTGATCAATCGCCTCCTCGAAAGCGGCGTCAAAGTGCAGGCCACCGATCCCGAGTCGATGACCGAGGCGAAGAAGGTCTTCGGAGACCGCATCTCCTACCATGAGCGCGCCATGGACTGCCTCGAAGGCGCCGACGCCCTTCTCGTCGTCACCGAGTGGAGCGAGTTCCGAAACCCCGACTTCGAGACCATGAAGAGCCTGCTCTCCGAGCCCGTCATCTTCGACGGCCGGAACATCTACAACCCGAAATGGATGCGCGAGCTCGGCTTCACCTACTACGGCATCGGCATTCCTCCCGTTCGTTGAGGTGACTGGGCGGTTCGGAGCGCCGGCTTTCAGCCGGTCTCGGTGAGCTCGGGGTGGGTCGAAGTCTCACCCCGGCACCGGAGCGGGTGCTTGGGTGCTTGGGTGCTTGTGTGACTGGGTGCTTGGGTGACTGGGTGCTTGGGTGACTGGGTGCTTGGGTGACTGGGTG
>JAVJTD010000547.1:0-47989 GCA_040219065.1 Planctomycetota bacterium | reverse complement strand
CCCCATCGGCAATGGCCAAGGCGGCCCGATGACGAAGCGCCTCAGTGAGCTCTACTCGGAGCTGACGAAGACGATCGGCGACGTCGTGGTGAAGGACTGACATTGGAGTGCCCAAGTCGAGCGAGTCAAAGAGCGAGTCTGTCGGTGAGAGCTCTGCGCAAGCGAGCTTGGGCCTCTGGGAACGTCCAACTCTCGACGTCCAACGCATAGGGGTCTAACCGTTCTGGCGATCACCGCACCCTACTGCGTCACGATCGTGATCGGTGAAGTCACGGACGGGATCGCGCCCGTCGACGGGTCCCAGGAGAAGCCGGCCGCGTGGACGTTGATCCCGACCGGCACGATCGCGGGCAGAGAGACGGCCAGGCCGGTCGTCGCACCCGCGCAGCCGTTGAGCGACGGGACTTGCCGCAGTACGGGCGGCAGGTTGAGCCACAGGTTGAAGAGCCCGTGTGGATCGAGGTCCAAGATCCTTCGTCCGGAGTTGGGGATGATCAACGGATTGAGCAGCGACCCGGTTTGGAAGCTGAGGAACACCTCGGCCCTGAAGCCGTTCTGGGCGCTCCCCGCTCGGGCCCGGAAGGCGATGGGCGCACCGCCGACCACCGGCGGCCCGGTCAGGTCCCAGAGAAGCCCCATCTCGTCAGCGCCCATGTCGATCCGTCCGATAGCGCGCAAGTCGAGCTGCTCTTGGTCGAAGGTCGGCAATCCGGGCGGCTTGACGGCGGTGCCGGCGTCCACGCACGGCGAGGTGCAGTCCAGCCGGTAGTCGCCAGCGGCGGCGTTCCGGAAGCTCGGAGAGACGTTGAGGTTGCCACTTCCGGGATAACCGCCACTCACATCGGAGTAGCTGATCGACAACGTGCCGGACGCCGACCGATAGGTCTCGCCCGCGCCGTTGTTGCTCCAGTAGATTCCGTTGATCGCGGTCAGTGAGGAAGAGAAGCCGACGAACAGGCTGCCACCATTCGGCGCAGTGTTGCCGCTGATGGTGTTGCTCTGGGCGACGGCCGTCGAGCTCGATTCGACGCCGATACCGCCGCCTCCGAAGAAGGTCTGGTTGGCGATGATGACATTGCACTGGATGGTGGGCGTGGCTTGGTACATGCCGATGCCGCCGCCGATCTGAGCGCCGTAGTTGCCCTCGATCCAGTTGCTCTCGATTCGTGGGGAGGAGCCCACAACGTAGACGCCTGCCCCAGCGCGATTGCAGTAGTTCGAGAGGATCCGGTTCTGCCGCAGCACCGCCTGCGAGCCACTCACGCACCCGACCCCGCCGCCGCTGCCGGTGCTTCGATTGGCCGCGATGGTGTTGCCGAGGATCGTGGGCGAGGCGCCCGAGATGAAGATCCCCGCCCCGCCGAAGGGAGTGCTGCCGTTGGTGATCGTGAACCCTTCGAGGGAGCTCGCCAGCGTCTCGCCGTTCTGAAACGTGACGACCGGCGCTGCCTGATTACCGTCGATGATGGTCTGCGCGGGACCATACGTCGCGACGACACGGATCGCCTTGCCCAGAAAGTCGAGGTTCTCGACGTAGGTGCCGCGATTGACGCAGACGGTGTCGCCGGGCTGAGCCGCATTGATCCCGTCCTGAATCTTGCAGAACGGATCCGGCAACGAGCCCGAGCCCGGGCAGTTGGGATTCCCGGCGTCGACATAGATGGTGCCAGCGCGCGCCAAGCAGCCGAGGCACGCGAGCAAAGCGATGATCCAGAGCCTCAACCGCATGACGAGTCCTCCCGAAAAGAGTTCGCCGGGCCAAGTCCTGAGAAGGTCGCCCTGCAGTCTACTCCGCCCCGCCGAAGTGAGCACTTCGTTCCCGGCACAAACCACCAACTTTGGATCGCAAAGTGGGACATCTGTGCCGGGAACGGATTGACAACTTTGGATCGCAAAGTGGGACATCTGTGCCGGGAACGGATTGCCAACTTTCACTCGAAGAGCGGCTTCAACTCGATCGTGCGCCTTGGTTGCTGGGTTGAGGGGCATTCGCCGAAGGCGAGGTGGAGGCGGAGGGTCTTGGGCTCGAAGATCATCGACTGGAGGGTGAGGCTGCCGGCGTTGGCGGCGTCGAGGCGGTCCCAGACGGCTTCGGTTCCGAGCTTCGCTCGGGAGCGGGCTTCTTCCAGGGCACGGTAGCGGCGGCCACCTCGCTGGAGGCGCGTGCCGAGCTCCTCGGTGCGGAAGTGGTTCGTGCAGGACAGGAGGCCGTCCTCGGGCTCGCGCCGCACGACCTGCTTGGGCGTGATCTCGAAGACGGCGCCGGTGGTGCGGTCGGCGATGGCGAGGTTGACGTAGGTCGTGCGCTTCATCTCTCGCAGAGTCTTCAGCGCCTCGTCGACGGTGGTGCACTCTTCGAGAAGGCGGCGAAAGCACAGGGCGTAGGGCGTGCCGGACTTCTCGAACTTGGGCGATCCGTCCTTGGACGAGTAGACCTCGAGCACGGCCAGGGCGAGGCCGGCGTCGTTCATACCGGACAGGACGCCGATCAGGCCCGGGAAGCCGACCGAGGCGAAGGTGTGCTTGCCGGGCTGCTCAACGATGGAGACCATCGAGTACTTCTGCAGGTAGCCCAGCGTCGGGAAGTCGAGGTTGCGGCCCAACATCGGCCCGCCCGTCTCGGACCGCTCGCCACTGACGTAGAGCGTCGAGCAAGCGACCATCTTCTTGATGTCGAACATCGTGTTCGCGGCGACGAACACCTCGCGATCGAATCCCGACGCTTCGGCGCAAGCGTTCATCTCGCGCAGATGATGCTCGGGGAACATCGGGAGCATGTCCCTGGCCCAGCTCATCATCATCGGCCAGGCGAAGGCCGAGGCGTAGCGCGACCCGAACTGATCGAGGAAGTCCTTGGGATAGCCGTAGAGCTCCCGCGCATTCCGGGCCCCGAGCTCCCCGATCTGAGCGCCGATCTGCTCGGGCGTGCCGGACACCTTCAAGACCGGGATGGTCTCGATGATCGTCAGCTCACCGCCCTTCGTCTTGGCAGGCAGATACACCGGGCGACTCGACATCGCGCTCGACGTCGCGGGCTGGGCGTGGCCAGGAGTCGCCTGAACACCGATCAGGATCAGGGCGATCCACAGGATCTGAAAAGCGCGGGCATTCATCAGACGGGCCTCCACGAGACGTTGGGCGAGCAACCGGCAGCTCCGGTGCCCCGCATTCTAGAGGATCGGCTCGAACGGCCGCAATTCATCGCCTGTTCACGAGTCCCTTCCGCGATGCTCGAGGACTCCACGCGTTCATCCGGCGCGACGCGATGTCTCGCGAAACCGCCGGCCCTTCGATGTGCCCCCTCGCCGCACCGCGAATCCCGGCCTCGGATTCCTCCACCGCCTCGAAGACCCCACCCCCCGTTCCTGAACGTTCCGCAGCTCTTCACCCGCGGGGCGCTTGCCGTGCCAGGTGGTCCCGCCCTTGCGATTCGGCTCCTTCGCGTTGCTTCTCCCCTGCGTCAGATCGGAGCCACCCATGTCCTACGACTACCTCATCGTCGGCGCCGGCCTCTATGGTGCCGTGTTCGCTCAGCAGGCTCGCGAAGCGGGTCGCCGCGTCCTGGTGATCGACAAACGAGAGGTCGTCGGTGGCAACTGTCGCACGGAGAAGCGCGAGGGAATCGACGTCCATCTGCACGGGCCGCACATCTTCCACACCAAGAGCGAGAAGGTGTGGAGCTACGTCAACCGCTTCACGCGCTTCAACCACTTCGTCAACCGCCCCAAGGTCCACTACAAGGGTCGCCTCCTCTCGTTCCCCATCAACCTCTTCACGCTCTACCAGATGTGGGGCACGCAAACGCCCGCCGAGGCCGAGGCTCGCCTTCAGCAGGAACGCATCCCGTGTGAGAACCCGCGCAACCTCGAGGACTGGATCCTCAGCCAGGTGGGCCGGGAGATCTACGAGACCTTCATCAAGGGTTACACGACCAAGCAGTGGAAGATGGATCCCAAGGAGCTGCCATCCTTCATCATCCGCCGTCTGCCCATCCGCCTGACGTTCGACGACAACTACTTCACCGACCCGTACCAGGGCATCCCGGTCGACGGCTACACCGCTCTCATCGAGCGCCTCTTCGAGGGCATCGAGATTCGCACCGGTGTCGACTACCTGGAGAATCGCGGTGAACTCGACGGCCTGGCCGATCGCGTCGTCTACACCGGCCGCATCGACGAGTTCTTCGAGCAGCGCTTCGGCGAGCTGCCCTACCGGACGCTCTCGTTCCAACACGACGTTTATGAGCAGAGCGACCATCAGGGCAACGCGATCATCAACTACACCGAGGTCGACATTCCCTACACTCGCCGGGTCGAGCACAAGCACTTCGCGATGATGGGCGAGACGAAGTCGACGGTCGTCACGACCGAGACGCCCGGCGAGTGGACGAAGGGCGCGACGCCCTACTACCCGATCAACACGCCCGAGAACGACCAGCGGTACAAGCAGTACCGCGAGCTCGTCGACACCGAGCGCTACCTGATCGGTGGACGTCTCGGCGAGTACCGCTACTACGACATGGACCAGACGATCGCCTCCGCGCTGGCCGCCTGGCAACGCGAGATCGAGAATCCGGCCGTCGCGCCGCGTTCGGTGCGCCCGCGGGTTTGAGTGGGCGCTCGGGTGCTTAGGTGCACCCAGGCCTTCGGCCTGGGCTACACGCTGTCGGGCCTTCGGCCCTGGGAATCCAGGCCTTGTGCCGAGACGAGGGTCTTCCAAATGGCCAAACTCCAGGGGCCCTCGGCCCTACAGATTCGAGGTACGTCCGGTCCCGTGCGACGGCCGACGGACGTCATGGTCCTAGGCCCGAAGGGCCGGTAGCGTGCAGCCCCAGGCTCGGGCCGGTCCTCCGGCCCGAGCCTGGGGTCGGGTTTGCCATAATGATGTTTTCATCACGCGCCCTGAAGGGGCGCCGGCCCGGCAGCGCTGAGCCACGAAAAGCTCGGATCACGGATTGGACATATCGTGGGACCGGCTGAGGGTCGGCTCGCGCCCGCGCTTCGATTCTGAGGTAGCCCGTTCGGCACGCTGATCCGCCGATCGGAATTTGCTGACACGGCTCGACCCTAGTTTCCGGATACGTCTCCCGAGTGCCGTTTCGACTCCTTGAAACCGATCCGGAGAGACCCGTGTCCTTGCATCCACCGTTCAAGAACCGAACGGCCAGAGCCTGGGGACGTCCTCTGATGTCGCTGGTCGCGCCCCTCCTGCTGTCTGGGTGGATCTGCGGGCCCGTGGCCGGTCAGCGAGTCTTCGACGTTCCGTCCGGCCCCGAGATCGAGCGGGCCCGAGAGCTGGTGAGCTCGCTCTACGCCTCGGAGCTGCAAGCCGCCAAGACGTCGGCAGCCAGGCGAGTCCTGGCAGAGATCTTGATCGATCGAAGCCGGCGAGAGACTGCCGATGGAGCGCTCGCCTACGCCCTGGTCCAGGTCGCCCAGAATCTCGCCACGGCCGCTGGCAGTCCCGAGACCATTCTCGAAGCCACGGACCAGCTCACGACGTCGTTTCGGACCGACGTCATCCGGATTCGCACGGACCTGATTCCGTCGCTGGTCGAGAGCATTCCGGGTCCGGCAACGGCTCGAAGCGCCTTTCGGACCGGTGCTCGCTGGACGCAGCAGGCGCTAGCTCGCAGCGCCTGGAGCGAGGCAGAAGAGTACCTCACTGCTCTGAAGGCGGTCGTGAGAATGGCCGAAGATCCACGCGCACAGGGCGAGCTCGAGCGGATTCGGCGGCGCTTGATAGAGCTTCGTGACGGCGCGGAGATCTTTCAGGCCGCGAGTCAGAAGCTCGCCGAAGGGCCCAGCCCAGAGGCCTGCCTCCTGGTCGGGAGCTACCAGGCCTTCCTGCAAGACGCCTGGAAGCGCGGACTGCCGCTCTTGGTGCAATGCGGAGACGAGAGGCTCCAGGAAGCCGCCGTTCTCGAACTGAAGGGGGCCACCTCCAGCCAAGAGCGCTTCGAGATCGCCGAGGCCTGGTGGCGAGCCCGCGAAGGGAGGAGCCCCGGGCAGCGAGACGGAATCGAGACCCATGCTCTCGACTGGTACTGGCAATCGTTGCCCGATCTGGGCGAGGACGAGAAGAAAATCGCGACGCGCCGGATCGCCGAGGTCTTGCCGCCGCCCGAGCTTCCTGCCGATGTCCGGCCCATCTCCTTCGAGGCCACGGAGTGGAGCATGCGCTGCTGGAAGGACGGCAAGTGGTCCCTGCTGCCGCTCGAGAGCACCGAGGCGCGGCGACGGCAGGGCGTGCTGTCGGTGCGGAACACGACCGGGCTCTACCACATCTCGCAGCTGACCTTCGTCGGCCAGATGCTACCCGCGGACTTCATGACTTCATTCGAGTATCGCGGGCCGCTCCACTCGGTCCAGCTCGTCCCGGACAACGCATTGGACATCAGCCTCCACGCACGTCTTCCCGAGTCGAAGAAGTGGTCGAAGGTGACCTTCATTCGCACCGGCGACACGCTGGAGCTCTGGCAAGACGGGCGCCCGACCGCGGTCCAGTCCTACAACTGTCCTCGCAGCCTCGAGGGAATGTTCAGCGTCTCGATCGAGTCCGGTCGCGAGGTCTTCTTGCGACGCGTTCACATCCAGGGTGGACAGGCCCGGGAGTGAGCACCGAGGAGCTCAGAGACCTTCGAGGCGCTCCCAGATCCGGACGCGCTCATCTTCCGACAGGTGCTTGTCGAGCGCGCGGTAGAGGTCGTTCTTCTCGCGCTCGTCGTGATGCGCCATCAGGTCCTTGAAGAAGCACTCTCGGTCGAGGATCGCGATGATGTCGGCGGCGGAGGGCTCCTTCGGGAGCTTCGCCATCCGCTCTATCAGCTCCTCGGCGATGGCCAGCAGCTTTCGATGCTCACCGTAGTAGAGCTTCACGTAGCGCTCACTCGTCGTCTCGAGATTCTCGTAGGCCGGCAAGATGCAGCGCTCCTCGTCTTCGGCGTGGCCTGTGAGCTCGGCTCGAAACTCTTCGAGCTTCAACCGAGCCCTCTCGAAGTCTCTCTCGAGCAATGCCGCCTGATGAGCCGCAAAGAGCTCTTCCAGCTCACGGTGAACGTCCAGCAGATCGGAGAGCGGTCGCGTCATCGGTCGATCCAATCGGTCATGGACTCTCCTTCACCCCGTCTCCCGTCTCTCGCCGGTTCATCCCGCCAGAGATGCCGAGGAAAATCACCCCGGACGCTCCCGCGACGACGGCGCAGCCCACCCAGAGCGTGTGCCCGCCATATTTCTCGAGCACGACTCCGCCGAGCGGCGCACCGAGAGTGACCGCGGCACCGAAGCACATGCTGAAGACTCCCTGGTAGCGTGCACGCAGGTCGGTCGGTGCCAGAGTCGCGACCGTGGCCGCCATGAACGGCGCCTGCATCATCTCGCCAATGGTCCAGATCAGGATCGTCCCACCGATGGCGAGGGGTGTCTCGGAGAATCGGACCAACCCGAAGCCGAGCGCGACGAAGAAGGTGCCCGAGGCGATCACTCGAATGCGACGAAACCGGGACAGGAAGGTGCCGTAGGGCAATTGGAAGATCGCGATCATCAAGCCGTTGCTCGAGATCAGCCAACCGTAGACGTCCTTGGGGATGCCGATCGTGCCCAGGTACAACGGCAGCGTCGACATTCCTTGGAAGAACACCAACCCGCTCATCAGCGCCGCCAAGCAGAACAGCAGAAAGGTCCAGTCTCGTCCGATCGCTCTCCAGGCATCCAGGAATGACGGCGACGGCGTGTCGTCCGAGCCCCCGCCGTCCTTCGCTCTCCTCTTCAGGGACTCGGGAATGACGAAGGCGATCCAGATCGCGAAGAGGAACGTCGTGGCCGCGTCCCCATAGAACAGCCAAGCGAACGAGAAGTTCTCTGCGAGCCACCCGCCGACCGAGGCTCCGAAGGCGAACCCGAGGTTCGTCGCCACGTAGAGAACCCCGAACGCCAAGTTGCGCTGCTCGGGTGGTACCACGTCGGCCATCATCGCGGCCGCCGCGGGGCGGTACATCTCGACGATCAGCGCGAAGACGAAGATGCCGACCGCGATGCCGACTTGACTGCGGAGGGTGCTGAGGACCATCAGTGCCGCGGCACCACCCACCAAGGCGAACATCATCACGCGCCGGCGTCCGAACTGGTCGGCGAACTGCCCTCCCAGCAGCGAGGCGACGATCCCGCCCAGCCCAAAGACGCCCATGCAGAGGGTGGCGAACGACTTCGAGTAACCGAGGGACTCGCTCAGATACAGGGTCAGGAAGGCGATGATGAACGAGCCGGCCTTGTTGACGAACGTCCCCAGTGAGAGCAGGTACGCCACCCGGGGCAGCGACCCGTAGGTCGTCCAGACTTCGCGCATCGACATCAGCAGCGCCTCCGCCGTCGGACCGGCGGTGCCTGCGGGAGTGAGCCAGTGACAGAGTCTGTCGGTGGGCGCTTACGCGAGCGAGCTCGGGCCTCTTCGAACGTCCAACGGCTCAACGTCCCACTCTCGACTTTGAAGTTTTCGCGGTATCGCCACACGGCCAGCCTGGCTTTCCAGAACGTCCAACGGCTCGACGTCCAACTCTCGACTTTGAAGCTCGTGCCTACTCTGACTCCATCCGACAGCGAGACGCGGAGCGCCGTCGTTGGACCAGCTCCGCGCCAAGCCCGAGTGCAGATCAAACTGTAGCCGGCTGCGTCAGTCGAAGAGGAACTCGCTCGTCACCGGCGGTATCCAGTCGGGCAGCTCGCCGTCGGGGTTGGCGATGTGCACCCACCAGTTGTTGAAGCCGTGCTCGGTGAACCCCGGAGCCTTGGGTACGCGCTCGAGGATCCAGCGTTGGTATCCGAACTGGTTCCGGCCCCACTCGTCCTGCGACATCGGCCTCGCCTCACCGCGCACGTCGGGGAACCGGTGCCAGTGATCGGCCTTCGAGAGCACCTCGCGATCGCTCGTGTACTCGTAGTCCTGCGTCGCGTTCGGCGGATAGTGACAGTTGCCCACCTGCGAGACACTGCCCGGCGCGTCCTTCTCGAGGCGAGTGAACACGTTCCAGGGATCGTCCCGATTCCACGGGTCCCAGATGCCGTCGCCGTAGGCGAGGGCCGCCATGCTCTCCATACGATGGGTGTAGCTGTGGATCATGTTGTCGGCGCCGACCTCGTAGTTGAAGCCCATCACGAACGTCGACCGCCCTAGCCTCGGCGGGATGTCGTAAGGACGGTACAGCCAGGGGTTGTCCGTCGGACCGTAGCGCGCATAGCGATTCGGCACATACATCGCGAACTCGTCGAAGTGCATCCCGCTCGCCCCCCACAGCCAGAGCTCGGTGATGCCTTCCTCTTGAAACCGCTCGATCAGCTCGAGGTCCTCGAACACGCCGCCGTAGGAGATCCGGGCCGGCTGCCACTCCTGCTTCTCGCGCGCAGCGAGGAACGTCTCGTCTGTGTAGCGAAAGCCGTCGATCTTACGCGGATAATCATCGATGACGAGGAAGTCGACGATCTCGTAGTTGACGTATCCCCAGCTCGCCTCGCGGATGACGTTGGCCAAGATGTGCGAGAAGGCGACGGGATCGTTCGCCCCGATGTGCTCGCTCAGCCGCTGGCCGCCTTCCGACTCGAGGATCGGGTCGTAGATGACGACGACGACCTTGGCGTGCTTGCGGCCCGTCGCGACGTCGGCGTCGTAGTGGAACGGCGGCCTCTGCCAATCGATCGCCGCGCGATCCTCGACGACATAGGCCCCCGTGTCGGCCTGGCGCCCCTGGGGCTCGACGAGAGGCAGGCTCCGCCAGGTCGGTCGATCGGCGGGCGCCTGTGTCTCTGAAGGCGAGTGGCAGCCGAGCAAGACGAGGAGTGCGAGACAAGCGAAACGGACGGGCACGGCAGGAGTCTCCGAGTCGATTGGCGACGAAGGCGTCACGCCGACTGACGCTCGGTCTCACCTTCGTTCAGCTCACGGACGCGCTCGAGCACCCCTGTCATCGCTTCGAGCGATTTGGCGTGGGCGAGCTCGCCGCGGAGCACCTTACCGAGAACGAGCCCGCGGAGGTAGAGGCCGAGGTGACGGCGGATGTCGACCAGCGCGCTACGCTCGTCGCGCAGCTCGGCCGTGGATTCGAGATGCTCGCGCACCATCGCGACGCGCTCGCTCACCGTCGGTGGCGGCAGCGACTCACCCGTCCTCAATCGATGCTTCACCTCGCGGAACACCCAGGGATTGCCGATCGCACCGCGAGCGATCATCACCCCATCGCAGCCCGTCTCGAACGCGCGCTCGGCCGATTCGCCGCAGACGACGTCGCCGTTCAGGATCACGGGCAGCGAGGTGACCTCCTTGATGCGGGGTAGCCAGCTCCAGTCGGCCTGGCCGGAGTGCCCTTGCGTGCGCACCCGGCAGTGGATGGTCAGCGCTCGGATGCCACAGTCCTCGAGGCGCTCGGCCACGTCCAGAATGCAGATCGAGCTCTCGTCCCAGCCTAGCCGCGTCTTGAGCGTCACCGGCACATCGACGGCACTCGCCACCCGGCTAGCGACCTCGGTCATCGCGCCGAGATCGCGGAGCAAGCCCGCACCTGCGCCGTGCTGGGCGACCTTGGGCACCCAGCAGCCAGCGTTGATGTCGATGATGTCGGGCCCGCGCTCCGCCGCGATCTTCGCCGCTCGGACCATGGCGTCGGTCGAAGCGCCGTAGATCTGGATGCCGGCGGGGCGCTCGTCATCGGCCAGCTCGAGCTTGCGCCAGGCCTTCCAAGACTCGCGGATCAGGCCTTCGGCGTTGACGAACTCGGTGTAGACGATGTCCGCGCCCATCCGCCGGCAGATGCGCCGGAACGGGATGTCGGAGACATCCTCCATCGGAGCGAGGAGCGCGGCGTTCTCGAGCTCGATCCCCGCGATGTTCGTTCGTCGTTTCATTGGATCAGGCTGGGCGAGTGACCACGGCCCCAGCTCGCTTGGTCGGAGTTGTCTCGCAACGTCCCGTCACGGGCTCGCTCGGCTCAGGCACTCCAACGTTCACCCTCTCCTCAGGGCCTCGACGACGGGTTGGCGCGCAGCGCGGTAGGCCGGGAGCACGCCTCCGACCAGCCCCATCAAGAGGGCGAACAGGATGCCAATGCCCATCAACTCAGGCGTAACGCGGAAGGGGAAGGCCATCTCGCTGAAAGTCTGCCAATTCGTCGTGCCCGTCCGGACACCGTCGATCGGCCAGGCGAGGAGGCATCCGAGCACGCCGCCGACGAAGCAGATCAAGAGGCACTCGAAGAGGAAGGAGAGGAAGACGCTGAAGGGACCGAAGCCGATGGCGAGGAGTGTGCCGATCTCGCGACGCCGGTTGGCGACGGCGGCGTACATCGTGTTGACGGCTCCGACGATCGCACCGACGGCCATGACGATGCAGATGGCCGTGCCCAGATAGGTGATGAACTCGGAGAGCGGGCCGGCCTGCTCCTCGTAGTAGGCATCCTCCCTCTTGGCCTGCAGGGTCTTCAGGCGTGGGTCATCGGCGAGGCGGGCCTGGATCTGCTCGAGAGCGCCTTCGTTCTCCAGGCGCACCGTGACGGATTGATACACCCTTCGTTTGAAGGCATCGCGCATCACGTCGACGTCGCCCCAGATCTCCGACTCGAAGGCCGAGTCGCCGGCGTCGAAGATCCCGACGACGGTCCAGTCGCGATTCACCTGACGGATCACGCCGCCGAGCTGGCAGTCCTGGATCCTTTGGCTGAGCGCGCGGCCCACGATGATCTCCGACGAGCCCGGAGAGAACATCCGGCCTTCGGCGATCTCGACTTCAGGGCGCACCTCCATCACGTTGGCGGACACACCCCGTGCCGACACATTCGTCGGCTCGCCGTCGTCCAGCTTGGGATGGTTGATCACCAGCACCACTTCGCCGGTGGCGAGCGGCTGCCCGTCCGCGTCTTGGGCGACGCCGGGCAAGGTGCGAATCATGGCGAAGGCCTCGACGTCGATCGCGCTCGACAGCTCCGAGGTCGCCCCGTCCCGAAGGAGGATCGCGTTCTCGGGGCTACCCGACTTCGAGACCGATTGCCGGAAGCCCTCGGCGAGAGCCAGCACTACGATGAAGACCGCGACAACGCAGGCGATGCCACCCGCGGTCATCAGAGTGGCCACCCGTCGCACGAACAGATTGCGCAGGTTGTAGCTGACAGGTAGTGCCATCAGATCCTCCGGTGAGCCGCGACGACAGAGAGGCGAGAGGCGAGGACCGATGGGCCCAGCCCGCTGACGAGACCGGTCAAGGCCGCGAGCCCGAAGGCGATCGCGACCGAGATCGCCGGGACCGGCGGAATCGTGAGCCCCGTCGGCAAGGTCAGGTCTTGAAGCGCGAGGACCGCGAGACCGCAGCCGACGGCTCCGCCGATCAGCCCGATCAAGAGCGCTTCGACGAGCATCAACAGGATGATCGTCCTGTTCTGGAAGCCGAGCGTCTTCAGCGTCCCGATCTCGGCCGTCCGCTCTCGGACCGACATCATCATCGTGTTCGCCGCCACCAGAAGAATTGTGAAGATCACCGCCGCGCCGATGAAGCGCAGCAAGAGCGTCACGTTGCCCCACATCGAGAAGAAGCTCATGCGGAAGGCGCGCTCGGTCTCGGTCTTGGTCTGATACGCGTCATTCTCGAAGAGGGCATCGATCGAATCAGCGACTCTCGCCGGGTCGGCGCCCTCCTCGAGCTGCACCGCGTAGTACCCGACGAGGCCCTGGTTCGACTCCGGCCGACTCTCGTCGACGTAGTCGTAGTGGAGATACATCACCTCCTCGGGCACGCCGCGCTCGCTCGGCTCGAAGATGCCACGAATGTTGAACTCCCAGGTTCCCGGGTAGATCGTGCCCTTCATCGCGATCGAGTCGCCGACGTCCTTCCCCAATCGCTCGGCCACCTTCTTGCCGATGATGCAGCCCTTGCGGTCCGCCGCGTAGGCCGCCATCTGGTCGGGCGGCACCAAGATCTCGGGGTAGATGTCGAAGTAGGTGTCCTCATTGACGGCATATTGCGCGAAGAAGTAGTCCTTGTCCGCCTCGTACTCCGCGCCGAACCAGATGCCGTAGGCCGTCCCGTCGGGCGCGACGCCGGGGACGCTCTGGACCTTCGGCCGAAACGCGATCGGCAAAGGCTGCACGAGCGAGACGCGATTGCGTGTGATCAGGCGACGATCGTTCGAGGAGTCGACGCCGGTCTTGAGCGCCGAGAGCGTCGCCTCGAGAAAGCAGAACAGGAAGAGCGCGATCGCGATCGCGGTCACGGTGAGCGCCGTCCGGACCGGGTTGCGCCTCAAGTTCGCCCAGAGGTAGCCGAGATACTTCACGCGTGAACCCCCGAGGAAAGCACACCCTTGTCGAGGTGCACCGTGCGGCGCGCCACCTGGGCGGCGTTCGGGTCGTGCGTCACCATGATGATCGTCTTCTCGTACTCCTCGTTGAGGCGCGTGAGGAGCCCCAGGACATCCTTCGCCGACTGTGCGTCGAGGTCACCGGTGGGCTCGTCGGCGAGGATGAGCTCGGGGTCGATCACCAAGGCGCGCGCGATGGCAACGCGCTGCTGCTGACCGCCCGACAGCTCGGACGGCTTGTGCTTGACGCGGTCCGACAGCCCGACGATGCCGAGCGCCACCTCGACCTGCCGGCGCCGCTCCGCCTTGGACATCTTGGTGAGGAGCAGCGGCATCTCGACGTTCTGGGCGGCCGTCAAGACCGGGATCAGGTTGTAGAACTGGAAGATGAAGCCGACGTGCCGCGAGCGCCAATCCGCGAGCTGCCGCGAGCTCATCGCCGAGATGGTCTGGCCCAGAGCAGTCACCCGGCCCGACGTCGGGCTATCGAGCCCACCGATCAAGTTCAGGAGCGTCGACTTGCCAGAGCCCGACGGGCCCATCAAGGCGAGGAAGTCGCCCTTGGGAACCTCGAGGTCGAGATGGTCGAGGACCGGCACCTCGCCGCCGCGGGTGGAGTAGATCTTCGTCACGTCGTCGACGCGAACCAGCGCTTCGGCCATCTTGGCTCCTGTCTCTGTCTCACTCACTCGAGCACTCGAACGCGATCTCCGGCCTCGAGGCTTTCCGGAGGAGATACCACGACCCGCTCGCCCGACGAAAGACCTCGCAGCACTTCCAGCTCGCCGCCGGATGTCCCACCGACCGAGATGCTCCGCCGAGCCACGCGCCCGTCGTCTCCGAGCACGAACGCGTAGCGCGCGCCGTCCTCGCCGAGCACCGCGCTCGAAGCGACGAAGAGCTTCGGGGCACTCGCCTCCTCGTCCCCGCGTGACGCCCCTGCCTCGAGGAAGGTCACGCGGGCGCCCATCTCCGGCAGGATGCGCTCGTCGAGCCGATCGAAGGAGACCTTCACCTCGACCGCCGCCTTTTGGCGATTCGCCGTCGGCACGATCTTGAAGACCTCGCCTTCATAGGGCGCGTCGGGAAACGCATCGAGCACGATCTGCACGGGCTGCCCCGAAGCGACTTGGCGAATGTACGCCTCGTTGACCTCAGTCTCGACCATGAGCGAAGACATGTCGACGATCGTCACCACCGCGACGCGCGCCTGCGCGCCCGCGGACACCGGCGCCACGATCTCGCCGATCTCTGCGTTCTTCTGGATCACGACGCCATCGAACGGCGCGCGAATGATCGTGTACTCGATCTGCGCCTCGAGGAGATCGACGTCGGCCTGGCGAGATCCGAGGAATGCCTCGGCCGAGGCGACGGATGCCTTTGCCAACTTCTCACCGAGCTCGGCTGCTTGCAACCGGCTCCGGGCGGAGGCGACCTGCGCGGTCGCCTCGTCGACGCGCGCGACGGCCCGCTCGACCTCGGTCTCGGCGCGGTCGAACTCCCGCTGCGAGGCGAATCCGTCCTCGAGGAGCTGGCGCTGCCGGTCGCGCTCACGCTCGGCGTCGACCCGCGCCGCTTCGGTGTCGCGCTGGGTCGCCTCGGCCGCGCCGATGCGATCTTGCGCCTCCGACTTCTCCGCCTCGGCCTGCTCCGCGCGCGCCTGGCTCCTGGCCACCTCGGCCTCGGCCGCTCGAAAGTCCGCCCGCGCTCTCGCGAGCTGCGCGTCGAGGTCCTGCTTCTCGAGTCGACCGACCACCTCGCCGGACACGACGGTGCTGCCTTCGACGACGTTGAGCTCGACCAGGCGCCCTGTTTGCTTCGGCGCCAAGGCGGATTGCCTCTGCGCGACGACGTAGCCATTGGCGGTGAGCGAGCCGGCCGGTGCGGCGCCAGCCGCGACGCGACGCACCTTCGTGATCGAGACCTCGGGCAGGCTCCAGCGATCGACGAGCGGCTGCCAGTACGGCCGTGTGAGGAAGCCGACGCCGACCAGGACGAGCGCTCCGATGACCCAAGGCCAACGGGTGGGGCGCCGACCGCGCCGGTCCGGCGAGATCCGGAGCTCGGAAAGGTCGGGCTTCGCCGGAGCGGATTCCTCGCTCAAGGCCGTGTCTCCATCAGTCTGCGAAGGGATTCGAGGGTTCGGGGGCGGGAGTCGAAGCTCCGGTGCTCTCCATTCGAGGCGACATCATACTGGTCCGACAGCGCGATTCGCGAGCCGCCAAGCGACATTCTCAGCGGCATTCTTCGTCACGAGCCTCGTGCCGGGATTCGAATGCCAAGCTGGTGACCGCTCGCAGCCGATGACACGAAGGGCTCCGTTTCCCAGGTAGAGAGAGGTCCATGTCGTCGCGTTCGCTCGTCGCCCTACTGCTGGCCACTTCGGTGCTCGGGTGCCGAGAGGCCCCAGCCCCGCGGCCGCGGCCGATCCCGGACCCATGGCTCACCGCGATCGAGGCAGATCTGCCGCGCCGCGGGGACGAGCCGAAGATCGGTGCGATCGTCTTCGTGGTCATCGACGCGCTGCGGGCGGACTACCTGGGAGTCTACGGCTCGGATCGCGGGTTGACGCCGGAGCTGGATGCCTTGGGTGAGCGATCGACGGTGTTCGAATCGGCGTTCGCGACCTCGGCCTGGACTCGCTCGTCGGTCACCTCGATGCTGACGGCGCGCTATCCGACGGCTGCGGGAGTGCTGGGCCGCGGCGACGTGCTGCCCGAATCCGCGACGACCCTGACCGAGATCCTCGGTCGCCGAGGCTTCAAGACCCTCGGGCTCTCCACGAATCACAATGCCGGCGCAGACGTTGGATTCGCCCAAGGCTTCGAGACCTTCGCCGTTCCTCCCGGGCGCCGCTCCTATCCCGGTGACTACCAGATGGTGCCCGCCGAGCACGTGACGCGCGCGGCGCTGGATTGGGTCGATGCACAAGACGGCGAGTCACCGCTCTTCTTGTTCCTCCACTACACCGACCCCCACGATCCTTATCTCCCCCAGCCCGAATGGAATGATCCCTCGGTCGCAAGGGGCCGCTTCGACGGATCTCGCCGCTCGCTGGAGGCGCTCGACAGCACTCCGCGCGAAGAGCTGACGGCGCACGACCTCAACCGAATCGTCGATCTCTACGAAGGCGAGGTCGCCTACGTCGATCGTTGGGTGGGCCGACTGTTCGATGGGCTCGAAGAGCGCGGGCTGGGCCCAGAGAACACGCTGTGGATCATCACGGCCGATCACGGGGAAGGGCTTTGGTCCCACGGCTGGCGGGGTCACGGCGCGGACCTGTACGAGGAGATGATCCGGGTGCCCCTGATCCTGTCGGCTCCGGGCGAGGCGACCGGGCGCGTCGCGGTCCCAGTGAGCTTGCTCGACCTGTCACCGACCGTGCTGAGCGTGCTCCAGTGGCCTCAGCCCGAGACGTTCCAAGGGCATTCCCTGATCCCGCTGCTCCGCGGAGAGGACCGACCGGCCCCCTTGGTGGTGATCTACTCCGAGCTGAGCCTGGGCCCGTTCGATCTGGAGATGCTCCGCGTCGGAGACATGAAGTTGATCAAGAACCGAGGCCTCATCAACGAGCGGCAGGCCCCCTACCAGCTCTTCGACCTCGCCAAGGATCCTCACGAGCAGAACGACCTCTTCGGCCAAGGTCATCCCGAAGAGGCGAGGCTGATCGCGGCGCTCTGGCGCTGGAACCGCGCCATCGCCCGCTCCTCCGAGCCCCGGCGGCCAGGGCGGCTCTCCGAGCTCAGCCCCGAGACCCTCGAGGCGATGAAGGGCTTGGGCTACCTCTCGCCGGTGGATGAGGTCCGGTGATGCGGACCGAAGGGTGATCAGCGCACCAGGCGCAGCACCGGAGCAATGCCGCGCTCCCAGTGGTTTCAGGTCAGCGGCGCCCCTGGGCGCGGCGCCCGGAACATGCAGGGGGTGAAGCTCGTTGAGCCAGGCTGTGCAGAACGTCCAACGGCTCGACGTTCAACTTTCAACTCTGAAGTTCTCGCGGCTCGACCTCTCGGCGAGACAGGACTTGCAGAACGTTCAACGGCTCTACGTCCGACTCTCGACTTTCAAGTTTCAAGTTCCAGCGGCTTTCGGTCGCGCGGACTCTGGTTCCTTCACCCTGAAAGGGGGCGTCACTCGTCAGCCCAGGGCAACGCCTTGGGAAAGCGGGCCAATCCCGACATGACATCGCCAAGCCTGTAAGGCTTGCACTTTGGCGGATCGGCCGCTGCGCGGCCCGATACGGGCGGGACGCCCGCGTTCCCAGTGGCTGGTTTCAGACCAGCCCGAGGAGCCTTCGCGAATGACTTTGGCCCAGGACTGGACCCGAGATCCGGTTTCCGATACTCTTCGCAGGTTCACTGAGATCGCACAGGAGACACAGTCATGAACCGACGTCCGGGAGCCTTGAAGAGCTGAGATTCTTTCTTCGGCTACCCCGTTGACCCGAGCGGTGACTGTGGTACGATCGGCAAATCGAAACGGCGTCGCGCCAGCGACGCCGTTTTTCGTTGGTTCGTTGCGTCACCGCCTCACCCGGTCATGGCGGCGGCGGCGCCCATGCCCGAGCGGTAGGCGCCTTCGAGGTCCTTGACGGGGCCGAAGTCGCCGCAAGCCCAGAGCCTCGGGCCACCTTCGGTGCCTAGCCAGAAGCTCTCCAGCCGGTTGGCCGGTCCGGCGAAGGGCCAACGTTGCAGGTGCCGCGCCCTCGGCTCTTCCACCCAGCGACCCAGGATCTCGCCGGCCCGGAACAGCAGCTCCGAGAGCGCGACGTCCTCGGTCTGGCTCATCGCCTCCTTGCTCCACCAGCCGAAGCCGTGGATCACGAGGGCGGGCCTCTTTGCGTTCTTTCGGATCGCGCTGTCGACGCCGATCCACTCGAGCGGTCCGCCGTTTCGCACGACGATGCCCTCGTAGTCGGGCAAGGGCACGCCGGGCTCGTAGAGTGCGATCGCCGCGATGATCGGGTCGTAGGTGACGGACGCGAGCGGCTCGAGCACGTCAGCGACACCGCTCGGCTCGGCCAGGGTCTTCAAGAGGGAGACGGCCAAAGGGGACGGCAGAGCCAAGACCACTTCTCCAGCGACGATCGAGTCGCCGCTCTCGGTGTGCAGCGACCATGCGCCGCCGCCGCGCTCCAGCGCCCGGACGCCGGTGGCGAGGCGCAGGTCGAGCCCTTCCGCCAGATAGCGCCCGATCTCGGGCATGCCACCCTCGCAGATGAAGCGGTCGACACCGTCTTCGAGGTCTCGCAGGCCTCCCTCGTCCACGAAGCCCAATCGGCCCTCCCAGATTCGCGCCACGTCCGAGGCCAGGAGCTCTTCGACGAAGCGTCGGAACTCGTGGCCATTCGCGACGAAGAACGGCGCGCCGCTGTCGACGGTCTGGCCGTCGACGCTCAGAGTCGCCAGGCGCCCTCCTAGCCTGGGCGCCTTCTCCAAGACCACGACAGAGCGCCCCTTCCGAGCGAGCGCCCGAGCACACGTCAACCCGGCGAACCCGGCCCCCACGACGGCGACATCGAACACCTCATCCTCCGATTGGCTCCGAGCGGCTTCCTCACCAGCAGAAACCGCCTTCTGACCTGCTGATCGCCCCGGTCTTCTCTGGTATCGTTCGATCCCTTCCGAATCTCGGAAGCACGGTCTGACCGGTGCCTCTTCTATTCCTTTTCCGACGGCGAGAGAAGATCGCAGCCATGTCCCAGGAGCTGAGCAAGACCTACGACCCGAACGCGGTGGAGAAGGCCGCCTACGAGCGAGAGCTGGCGGCCGGCGCCTTTCATGCGGATCCCTCCGTCGAGGCGCCAGCGTACACGATCGTCATTCCGCCGCCCAACGTCACCGGCTCCTTGCACATGGGCCACGCCCTCGACAACACGCTCCAGGACGTCCTGATCCGCTGGCGACGCATGGAAGGACGTAACACGCTCTGGATGCCGGGCGTCGACCATGCCGGTATCGCGACGCAGACGCGCGTCGAGAAGAAGCTCCTCGAGGAGACCGGCAAGAACCGGTACGAGATCGGCCGTGAGAAGCTCGTCGCCGCGATCTGGGAGTGGAAGGCGGAGTACGGCGATCGCATCCTCGAGCAGCTCAAAGGACTCGCCGCGAGCTGCGACTGGGACCGCACGCGCTTCACGCTCGACGACATGTGTGCCCGCGCGGTGCGTCAGATCTTCTTCGATCTGTTCCGAGACGGGCACATCTACCGCGGCAAGCGTTTGGTGAACTGGGACCCGGCCACCCAGACCGCCCTCGCCGATGACGAAGTGGAGCACAAGGAGACGCAGTCGAAGTTCTACCACCTGCGCTACCCGCTCACCTCGGGCGAGGGTCACGTAGTGGTGGCCACGACCCGGCCGGAGACGATGCTGGGCGACACCGCCGTTGCGGTGCACCCCGACGACGAGCGTTATCAAAAGCTCATCGGGCAGACGGTCACGCTGCCTCTGATGAACCGCGAGATCCCGATCATCGCCGATCACTGGGCGGATCCGACGAAGGGCTCGGGCTGCGTGAAGATCACGCCGGCCCGCGATCCCAACGACTACGAGGTCGGCCTGCGTCACGACCTGCCGATGATCAACGTGATGCACCCCGACGCGCGCATCAACGAAAACGGCGGCGCTTACGAGGGCCTCGATCGCTACGCCGCCCGCAAGAAGATCATCCAGGACCTCGAAGCCCAAGGCCTCGTCGAAAGGATCGAGGAGATCACCAACGAGATCGGTCACTCCTACCGCAGCAACGCCGCCATCGAGCCCTACCTCAGCGATCAATGGTTCGTGGCCGTGAAGAGCCTCGCCGCTCCGGCGATCGAGGCCGCGAAGGACGGTCGCCTGAAGTTCCATCCCGAGCGCTATCAACGCACCTACCTCGATTGGCTCGAGAACCTGCGCGACTGGTGCATCAGCCGCCAGCTCTGGTGGGGTCACCGCATCCCGATCTGGCACGCGGACGGTGGCGACGAGGCCGACTTCGAGAAGGCGTTCTCGGGCGACCCGCAGACGACGTGGCGGCGCACCGAGAACGGTCAGGGCTGGCTCGTCTGCTCGATGAAGGACCTCGCGGGCGACGAGGTGAAGGGCGTGACGCTCGAGCGCGATCCCGACGTGCTCGACACCTGGTTCAGCTCGGCGCTCTGGCCGTTTTCGACCTTGGGCTGGCCCGAGTCGACGCCCGAATTGAAGCGCTACTACCCGACCAACACGCTCGTGACCGCGCGCGACATCATCACGCTCTGGGTCTCGCGCATGGTGATGTTCGGCCTGTACGGCCTCGGCGAGCTGCCGTTCACCGACGTGTTCATCCACGCGACGATCCTCGACGGCGAGGGGCAGAGGATGAGCAAGTCGCTCGGCAACGGCGTGGACCCGCTCGACATCATCGCGACCTACGGCTCCGACGCGATGCGCTTCACGCTCGCGCACATGACGACCGACACGCAGGACATTCGTCTGCCGGTCGAACGCGACGCGGAAGGCCGCAACACGTCCAAGCGCTTCGAGATCGGCCGCAACTTCTGCAACAAGCTGTGGAACGCCTCACGGTTCGCCTTCATGAACCTCGAAGGCGCGACGCGGAAGCCGCTCGATCCGAAGGCGCTGCCGGTCGAGGACCGCTGGATCCTCTCGCGCCTGCAGAAGCGTATCGCCGAGACCCAATCGGCGCTCGAGGCGTTCACGTTCCACCCCGCGATCGACGGTCTGCGCGAGTTCTTCTGGAACGAGCTGTGCGACTGGTACCTCGAGATCATCAAGCCTCGGGTGAAGGAGGGCGGTGAGAGTGGCCAAGCGGCGCTGCAGGTCCTGGCCACCTGCCTCGATCGCTCCTTGCGGTTGTTTCATCCCTTCATTCCCCTCATCACCGAGACTCTTTGGTGGAAGCTCAACGAGGTGGTGCCCGAGCGCGGCCTGCCAGGTCACGACGAGCTCGACTCGCCCGAGCTCTTGGTGAACGCGCCCTGGCCCAAGATGCGGGAGACGCTGCGGGACGAGACGGCCGAGAAGAGCGTCGAGCAGATGATCGCCATCACGCGCGCCGTGCGCGAAGTGCGCAGCGAGCACAAGGTCGGCCCGAAGGACACGATCCCGCTCGAGATCGCGGCGGCCTCCTTGCCCGGGCTCGATGAGGCCGGGCACATCGTGCGCGAGATGGCCGGCGTCTCCGAGATCACCTGCACCCAGGGCGGTGGGGCGAGCTCGGATGCCGCGACCTTCCACCTCGAGGGCGTGGAGTATCGCGTCAAGGGCGTGGTGGATCAGGAGGCCGAGAAGCAGAGGCTCGAGAAGCAGCTCGAGAAGCTGCGCGGCGAGAAGAAGGCTCTCGAGGGACGCCTCTCGAACGCCGGCTACGTCGACCGGGCTCCCGCCCATCTCGTCCAGGAGTCTCGCGATCGCCTCGCCCAAGTCGAGACCGAGATCGACGGCCTTGCCGCACGCCTGAAGGGCTGAGCCGCTTGCCGAGGGCATCCGCATGACCGGCCGGGAGGAGTCGTCCCGAGAGCGCGGGCCGCTCTGGCGTCGCGCCATCCGGTCGCGAGTGCTTCGGCTGCTGCTGAGTGCGTTGGTGATCTTGGGCCTTTGCCACGTGCTGGTGGAGGCCTTCGATCTCCGCTTCGCCCAGATCACCGCTGAGTCCTCGTACCGCAAGCTCGAGGTGTTCCGGACCGGCAGCGGGCCGATCGACGTGGCGTTTCTCGGCTCGTCCCGCATGGGTCGCGCCGTCTTGCCGCGGGTGTTCGAAGCGGAGTATGAGCGCCAGACGGGGCACGACCTCTCGACCTTCAACCTCAGCCTCCACGCCGGAACGACGCTCGGCTACTACCTCGTCACGCGCGATCTCTTGAATGGCGAGCATCGCCCGAAGGTGCTGGTGGTCGGCCTGGGCGCTCGCGGCTTCAACTCGAACAGCCCCCACAACGAGCACGCGATCCGTCACCTCCTCGCCCCGGGCGATCTGCTCTCCGCCGTCGGCCCCCACGATCGCGCCGAAGTGATGATCGTCCCCGAGATCCTGTTCCGCGCACCCGCGACGCTGCTCACCTTGTGGCGCTGGGAGCTGCCGGAGTCTCGCGTCTTCGCGGACGATCTCCTTGAAGCATCGAGCAACGTCTCGAGCCGCGTCGCGCTACCCGGCGACTTCCCATTGCCGATGACCAACGCGATGCTCGAAGCCGCGATCCGGCGGTACGGGCTTTCGGACCTTCGGGAGCGCGTCCTCGAGCTGACCGAGGACCGCATCCGCCGCGCGCATGTGGAGAGCCTGCGCGACTTCGACGTGAACGGCCGCTGCTCAGTGGCCTTCGAGCGATTGCTGCGGATCTGCCGGGAACGCGGCATCCGCCTCGTCGCGGTCAACCTCCCGGTCTCCGCCGAATACGCCCGCGGCGCGTACCGGAATGGCGAGTACGAGAAATACCTCGAGCGCGCCCGGACGCTGTGTCGTGACGGTGACGTACCCTTCATCGACCTCGCCAAGGACGGCGACACCGAGCCATTGCCATTGTCGCTATTCCGGGACGGCCACCACCTCAACGAGATCGGCTCGCACTACTACAGCCGACTCCTCTCCAAACGTCTCTCACCACTGATCGAGCAGGCGGTGGAAGACGACTGATCCGGAAACATGCCACTTTCGGCCCGCCGGCTTCAGCCGGTCTCCGTGTCCTCCATCCAACCAGAGCCCGCGCGACCGAGACGGGAAGCCGCTGCTGAGCTGGGAGCCGCGTCCTCGACGTCGCTGACCATCGAGCCAGAAGGGGCCGAGCAAGGGGCCGCTTGGAATGCGCTGTCGTCGCGACGCCGCCCCGGCCCAAGCTCGCTCGGGCAACCTCTCCAAGGCAGATTCGGTCACGAGCTCGCTTCGGCTTGGGCACTCCGACGACATCGACCTCTCAAGCCTCGGAGGAAGCGTTGACGGAGATGCCCCGAGTCTCTGCTCGCCGTCCTCGCCAGAGGCAGCGGTACACCAAGTAGAACGGCATCAAGAGGACGCAGGCGAGGTCGAGAACGAGCAGGGCGATCAACGCCAGGATCGGCGCGACGAAGAAGGCCAGCATATCGATGCCGGCTGCCAGTCGACTCGGCCGACTGCGAGCGCCGAAACGCACGTAGCCCCAGAAGGCCGCACCGCCGATCGTCGCGACGAAGAGAGGAAGCCACAGCCCCTCACCGGTGAACCATTCCATTTGTTCTCTCCTCGTTCCTCTCGCGGGGTGAGTGGAACGCCTTCCCGAATTGCCGTGGAGCTTCGAGGGTCGAGTCGACCGAGCATCTCGGGGGCGAGCCGAGGGGGCATCTCGAAGTGAGGAGTCGGATTCCCGTCCGAGGGTCCCGGGCGGGACCGCTGCTCCTTGCCGCGCACATTATCAAAGGATGGCTGGAAGGTCGAGCAGCACTTCAGCGATCGATTGGAGCCCGATTAGCGATCAGAGCCCGAACGGGTCCCTATTGCCGAGGCCGGGACAACGTCATGCGCTGGGCATTCGGCATGAATCGGTGAAGATGGATCGATGAGGGAGGGACGAGGGCGCCTGCCGCGACGCCGGGGTACGGCCCGATCGGCACGCTTGCGAACGTTCCAGAGCGCACTCCATTCGCACGTCCTCTCGTCCCTCACTCATCCTTCATGCCTCGTGGGGCGATCAGCTCCTGAGGCGTCATCCCACCGCACACTCTCCGCGCCGGGGACCCGGTCGGGCTCTGATCGCTTCCCCTCCGCGCCGGGGACCCGGTCGGGCTCTGATCGCTTCCGCCCTCCGCGCCGGGGACCCGGTCGGGCTCTGAGCGCTGCCGACGCCCACCTTTCCGGGGACCCGCTCGGGCTCCGTCACCCCACACCTTGCGCTAACTGCTTGCCAGGCAGTAGGCTGTCTGTCTCGGTGCTGCCACGACTTGTCGGCGGCACACTTCCCAAGAAAGCCCGCTTCCCTCGTCAGCTCGGAGTCGGTTCGTGGTCCGTCGATTGATCCCCTTCGTTCTCTTCCTGATCGTCGTCAGCTCTTTCCCTTCTTGCAGCGGCGGTGGCGGCGGTGGCGGCTTCGTCAGCGGCGACGGCTCGGGTGGCGGCGAGGAAAGCTTTCCGGATCTGTTCGAGGAGAGCTTCACCAGGCTCCAGTCCAACCGGTGGGATCTGGTTTTGGACGAAGAGGTCGCGGCGCCTTTCGCGGAGAACGGTCGCCTGCGGTTTCGCTGGAGCGACGCGCGCAGCAGCTCCGAAGCCAGGCTAGTCTTGAAGAAACGCGGCTTTTATCAATCGGCTGCCCTCGAGGTGGCCTCCCTCGAGAGCGGTGTCGAGGCCGAGATCTCGATCGAGCTGATCTCCGAGGCGGGTCCACTGCGCGCAGCGATCTACCTCGACGGTGCCGCGGGCGACCGCAGCGTCGAGGCTCTCATCGAAGACCCAGACGGCAAGAAGGTCGAGCGCGAACGCGAGCGCTTCTCGTCGCTCGATGTCCCCGCCGGCAGCCAGGAAAGCCTGATCCGCTTCGAAGTCGACCGATCGACCGAGACGATTCGCTTCTACGCGGCCGACGACATCCTGCTCGAGGTCCAAGAGCCCGGCCTGAGGGTGCCCACCTCGAGTGCCTTGTCGATCGCGGTGCGAGGAGGCGACCCGGCCCAGACCGCCATCGAGCGCTTCCAAGCAGCCCGCATCGGCGCGGTCCAAGAGCGTTCCCTCACTGATGTCCGCGCCAATCACGCGATCCCCAGCCGCGTGCAGTGGCTCTTCAAGCTCCGCGATGCGCGCGGCGACGTCGTTCGGCTAGCCCCTTCCGAGGCCGAGCTCCTCGAAGCGACCGTCTACGAGGAAGGCGATGCACTCGATACGAGCGAGACCTGCCCGACGATCCGCACCCTCGACGCCCTCCCGCTGCAGATCGCGATCGTCCTCGACCACACGCTCTCGATGGAGACCTTCGGCGGACTCGAGCCGATGAAGGAGAGCGCCAAGGCGCTCCTCGACTCCCTCGAGGACTCTCACCAGTTCACGATCTGGGAGTTTCACGACAACGACCTGGTGACCGGCTTCTCCAAGCTGCTCGGAGCCGGCGAGAGCCGCGAGCGGGGCAAGGAGGTGATCGACGAGTTCGTGCCGCCGGTCCGGGGCTTTTCCCTGAACTGGGACACCTTGACCGCCGCGATCGAGGAGGACTTCCCCGATGACTCCCCCGCCGCACCGCTGCGCGCGATCTTCTTCTTCTCGGACGGCGTCGACACCAGTAGCCGCAGTGAGCCGCGCGACGTGATCGACGATGCTTTGGACCGAGGCATCCTGCTCTTCGATCTCGGCTACGGACGCCTCACCGATTCCAGCCGTACCGCGCTCATCGACATGGCCAAGAGCACGGGCGGCGTCTTCGCCGAAGCCGAGACACCCGAGCAGCTCCGTCCCCGCTTCCAGAAGCTCATCGACGAGCTCTCCGGCTTCCTCCAGCTCGCCTATGTCACCGGCCGGATCCAGGATTCGCGCATCGAGGCGTTGGCTTCGTTCACGCTCGATGGCGAGAGAGTGCAACGTTACCTGCGCGATCGCGTGAACGGCGAGTCGATCTCGTTCGACGACGATGATCTGCAATACGACACCCAGGCCGGGCTCCTGACGATCGATGGGCCGGAGGTCTCGGGCGAGGACTCCGAGACGGTGACGCTCGAGTACGGCGCGGTCCATGTGCCTCGGCTGGTCGAGCGCTTCGACCTTCGCGTGCTCGGCTTCGAGATCGACGGCGAGACACCGTTGCCGTTGGAGGACCTGCTCTCGGTGAGCGTCCTTGCCAATGGCCCATTCGAGGATTGGCAGGAGACGGGCTCTTTGCTCCAGCTATTCCAATTCGAAGGCATCGAGGCTTGCTTCGGCGACTTCGGCCCATTGATCCGGTTGACCGTCGACGCGACCGATCTACCGGCCAGCTTCGTCCTGGAGCTCACCGTCGACAACACGGTCTTTGCCGGTCTCGCGAGCTTCTCCGGCGGGGACGAGACCGAGCTCGACGAGTCGGGCAACTGGGTGAGGCGCTTCAGGGTCGACCGGTAGGCCGTCGTATCCCCGTATCCCCCGGCTTCAGCCGGGAGCGGACAGACCCGCGCTCCCGGTCCGATCGCCTCTTGACTCACCAGCTCCCTCTGATAGAACGGGACGTCAGTTTTTGACGGTTCGTCAAAGGAAGGTGCCGATGGCTGTCAGTGAGCGGAAGCGGCGAGAGCTCGAGCAGAGGGAAGGGTTGATCCTCGATGTGGCGAGGCGGCTCTTCATCGAGCGGGGGTTCCATGGCGTGACGATGGATCGCATCGCGGAGGCGTGCGAGTACTCCAAAGGGACGATCTACGGACACTTCCCCAACAAGGAGGAGATCGTGTTCGCCCTCGCGACGCGGGCCGTGCATCGCACGCATTCGCTCTTCGAGAGGGCCGCTCGGTTCCAGGGTGGCTCGCGCGAGCGCATGATGGCGATCGGCGAAGCGTACGCCCAGTTCGTGCGCCGAGAGCCGGAGGACTTCCGCTTCTGGCAGATGCTGCGGCCCGACGCGATGCGGGACAAGGTGTCCCCGGACCGGCAGCAGCTCTTCCTCGGCTCCGAGCAGTCGTGCGTGGCGATCGTCTCGGGCATCGTCCGCGACGGCATCTCCCACGGCGACCTCGCGTTGCCTGACGACGTCACGGCCGACGACTTCGCGTTCGGGCTCTGGTCCCTGACCTTCGGGGCCTACTTCCTCGACGACTCGAACGAGCTGGCAAAGAGCCTCGCCGGGCGAGACGTGTTCCGGGCGGTGCGGCGACATGCGCACGCGCTGATGGACGGTTACGGATGGAAGCCCCTCTTCGCGAATTGGGACTTCGAGGACACCCTGCAACGCATTCGTGACGAGGTCTTCCCCGATGCTCGCCTCTGACTCGCCTTTGACTCCACGTCGAACTTCGACGAAACGTCGCATGCTCGGCACCGCCATCCTCCTCGTCGCCATCCTCCTCGTCGCCGTCGGCGTCGTTGTCACGCTCGCCGCCCTCGCTCCTCCAAAGGACACTCCGCGCCGGGAATCGGCGCCACTGCCCACCCCGACGATCCGGATGGAGCCTGCCGACGGCTGGGTCGTCCGCCGCGAGCTCACCGGCGAGGTCGTGGCGCGCCGCACCGCCACCCTCGCCTTCGATCGAACCGCTCGCCTCGCCGAGATCGCCTTCGACGACGGTGACCCCGTGCGAGAAGGCGACATCATCGCTCGCCTTGATACCCGGCGGATTCAGGCCCGGACCAGAGAGCTCACCGCCCAGCGCCAAGAGCAGGCCGCCCGGCTCGCCGAGATGCAGTCCGGCCCACGGAAGGAGACCATCGCCGCGGCCCGAGCCGAGGTCGAAGAGCTCGGTGCCCAGCTCGCCTTTCTCGAGATCCAGTCGAAGCGCCGGAAGGAGCTGACCGAGAATGGCACCATCGCCGACGAGCTGTACGACGAGACGCGTCACCAGGCCGAGGCAGCCCGCGCCCGGCAGCTCTCGGCGGCCGAGAGGCTCGCCGAGCTCGAAGCCGGCACCCGGCAAGAGCAGATCGACGCGCAGGAAGCGATCCTCGTCCGACTCGATGCCCAGCTCGAGGATCTGGCGATCCAGCTCGAGGACAGCCGACTCGTCGCGCCGTTCGCAGGCATCGTCTCGGATCGCGCTTTCGACGAAGGCTCCTTGGTCACCGCCAGTGCGCCCGTCCTCCGGATCGTCGAGGCCGGTGAGCTCGAGGCCCGCATCGGACTGCCCGCCGAGCTCGCGCGGTCACTCGAGCCCGGCCAGCCGGTCACGATCGAGGCCGGCTCGGAGCGGTCCGAAGCCAAGGTGCGAAGGCTCTTGCCCGAGATCGATCCGAGGACCCAGACCCGCGGCGTCATCCTGACGCTCGAGAACAGCCGTCTCGCTCCGGGTCGCATCGTCCGCCTCCCGATCGAGGAGAAGGTCGCGGCCGATGGCTTCTGGCTGCCCGTTTCCGCCTTGAGGGACGGCATCCGCGGGCTGTGGTCTTGCCTCCGGGTGGGCGACGACGGTCGCGTCCGCCGATGCGATGTCGAGATCCTGCACACCGACGGGGAGCGGGCCTTCGTGCGCGGTCCGCTCGAGGCGGGCGAGCGAGTCGTGATCGATGCACAGCACAAGCTCGTCCCCGGTCAACGCGTGACCCCGCTCGAGACGGACGAGGACTGAGCGATGAACCTCGCCCCGCTCTTCTTCCGAAACCGCCGGCTGCTGGTCCTGACCGTCGCCCTCATCCTGGTCGCCGGCCTGTCGGGTTACGCCGTCCTGCCGCGGCAGGAGGACCCGAGCCTGAAGACGCGCTTCGCGAACGTCACGACGTTCCTGCCGGGCGCGACAGCGCAGCGAGTCGATGCGCTCGTCTCCGAGGAGATCGAGAACATCCTGCTCGAGATCGAGGAGATCCGCTCGCTCGACACGACGTCCCGCCCCGGCGTCTCGAAGATCTACATGGAGCTCGACGACTGGGTCGAGGACATCGAATCGGTGTGGACGCGCGTGAGGGACGAGCTCGACGACGCGCGGCCCAATCTGCCCGCCGAGGCGAGCGATCCGGACTTCGAAGAAGAGGACACGCGGGCTTATGCTCTCGTCGTCGGACTTCGTTGGATCAGCGAGACGCCGCTGCAGATGGCGCTGCTGCGGCGGCACGCCGAGGAGCTGGAGCAGGCGTTGCGCCACCTACCGGGTACCGAGGAGGTGGTCACTCACGGCGAGCCGGATGAGGAGATCCGTGTCACGATCCGGCCGGCCGCACTCGCGGCGCTCGGCCTCTCGCCGATCGAGCTCGCGCGTCAGATCGAGAGCAGCGACGCCAAGATCGCGGCCGGCGAATGGCACGGTAGCGAGACCGAGCTCCAGATCGAGCTCGACTCGGAGCTCGACTCGCTGGACCGCATTCGCGACATCCCGATCCGCCGAGCCGATGGCTCGTCCTTCGCGCGGCTGGGTGATCTGGCGGATCTCGAGCGCACGGTCCGAGAGCCACTCGATCGGCTGGCGCTCCTCGACGGCAGGCCGGGCATCGCCGTCGGCGTAAGGATCCTCGACAACTGGCGCTTGGACGAATGGCGCGCGCGCGCCGGTGAGCGGCTGCGTGCCTACTCGGCCGAGCTGCCCGTCGGACTCGAGCTCACGACCCTCTTCGACCAGAACCGCTACACCAGCGAGCGGCTCGACGGCTTGATGCGCAACCTCGCCCTCGGTGCGCTCGCGGTCATCGCGGTGATCTTCCTGATGATGGGCTGGCGCTCGGCGCTGCTCGTCGGCACGGCACTGCCGCTGTCGACGCTGATGGTCTTCGCGGGCATGCGCGCCTTCGAGATCCCCATCGAGCAGATGTCGGTGACCGGGCTGATCATCGCCCTGGGCCTCTTGATCGACAACGCGATCGTGATCGTCGACGAGGTGCGCCGCGCCTTGCGGGCTGGTCGGCCACCGCTGGAAGCCGTCCGGGAGAGCGTGGCTCACTTGACGATCCCCCTGCTCGGCTCGACATTGACGACGATCCTGGCGTTCTTGCCGATCGCGCTCATGCCGGGGAGCGCCGGCGAGTTCGTCGGGTCGATCGCCGCGACGGTGATCCTCGCCTTGGTCAGCTCCTTGTTCCTGGCGCTGACCGTGATTCCCGCCCTGACGGGAATACTCGGCGTCCGCGGCGCGACCGCGCCTGCCGGCTGGCAGCATGGTCTTCCGGGCGAGACGGCGGCCCGCGTCGGACGACCGCTGCTCACCTGGATGTTCGTGCACCCTCTGCGCGGCGTCTTCATCGCGCTGCTGCTCCCCGTCCTGGGATTCGTCGCCTGGACGCGGCTGACCGAGCAGTTCTTCCCGCCGGCCGATCGCGACATGTTCCACATCGAGGTCGAGCTCGGCGGCTACGCGTCCTTGGAGCGAACGCGCGCCGTGAGCCGGCGCATCACCGACCGGCTCGAAGAGGAGCCCGACATCGAGCGCATCGACTGGTTCCTCGGCGAGAGCGCGCCACGCTTCTACTACAACGTCCTCGCCTCGCGCGAGCGCTCGCCCGGCTATGCGCAGGCGATGGTCGTGATGCGTTCGGCCGACGCCGCCAATCGCCTGGTGCCCCTCCTCCAAGAGGAGCTGGATCGGACGATGCCCGAAGCCCGGATCCTGGTGCGACGCCTGGAGCAAGGGCCTCCCTTCGCCGCCCCGATCGAGCTGCAGCTCCTCGGCGCCGATCCGAAGCTCCTTCGCGAGACGGGCGATCGGATTCGCCTCGGGCTCGCCGAGCAGCCGGATGTGATCCACGTGACCGCGACGGCCTCCGAGGCGATCCCCAAGCTCGAGCTGAGGGTCGACGAGTCGGCGGCGCGGCGTGCCGGCTTGGAGCACGCCGATATCGCTCGCCAGCTCGCCGCCGGGCTCGAGGGCGCTGCGGGAGGCTCGATCCTCGAGGACACCGAGAGCCTACCCGTTCGCGTGCGCCTTCCGGACCGGGATCGCGGCGAGATGGAGGGCATCGCCTCGATGGACTTGATCCCGCCTGGCGGTGAGTCGCGTGCGGTGCCGCTCGCCGCGGTGGCGGACTGGGACCTCGAGCCGGAACGCGCCAGCTTGTACCGATATCAAGGACAACCGGTGAACACGATCCGCGGCTATCTGCGGATGGGTGTCTTGCCCCAGAGCGTGCTCGAGGGCTTCCATGCTTGGCTCGACGAGCAAGAGCTCCCGCCGGGAATCCACTTCGAGCTCGAGGGCGAGGCTGCGGAGCGGAACCGAGCGGTCACGAACTTGATGAGCTCGGTGGGTCTGCTCTTCACGCTGATGGCGGCCGTCCTGGTGCTCTCCTTCGGCTCGTTCCGGCTTGCGGCGTTGATCGGATTGGTCGCGGCCCTCGCCGTCGGCCTGGGCTTCGGCGCGCTCTGGCTGTTCGGGTTCCCCTTCGGCTTCATGGCGATCGTCGGCACGATGGGCCTGATCGGCGTGGCGATCAACGACTCGATCGTGGTCCTGGCCGCGATCCGGCGGGACGATTTGGCGAGGATGGGCGATGTCGACGGGCTGGTGCAGGTCGTCTCGAAGGAGAGCCGGCACGTACTGTCGACGACCTTCACGACGATCGCCGGGTTCCTTCCGCTGCTGATCCAGGGCGGTGAATTCTGGCCGCCGACGGCGATCACCATCGCGGCCGGGGTGACGGGCGCGACGATCTTGGCCTTGATCCTCGTGCCGGCGGCCTACCGGCTGCTCCGTCCCGAATGCCCCCCTTCGGTCACTGGCGCGTGAGGCCATCCCGAGGAGAGGATCTGGGTTTCTCGGGAACAATGTCCCAAAGTTTACAAAGAAAGAGACAAACCCGATCGCCCGAATGACGTCAATGCTCGCGGTCCTCCGGCACCGGGTCGCAGAGACGCCACCGAGAACGACCCCATGGACGCCGATCCGGAGCCGTGATTAGACTCGAAGTGAATCAGGAGAAACGGACGCAGCCCGAGAAAGCGGTCGACCTGCCTGGACCGCTGATCTTTCCGAACAACCGAGCGAGAGGCGATCGAGCGCTGCGGGAACCCGGCGCCCTTCGCCCCGCCACGGCAGGGGAAAAGTTATCATGAACGCCGTATGGACACTGGTCCTGTGGGCCGCATTGTGGCCTGTGGAGGATCCCACGCCCTTCGAGATCGCCGTCCGAGACGCCCGAGCGGCTCTGGAGAAAGAGGACCTCGGCGAGGCGCATCGCCTCATCTTCCGGGCCCTCGAGCGTGACCCGAAGTCGATCGAGGTCTGGTCTCTCCGCGCCCGTTGGGCCGAGATGGCGGAAGACCGAGACGATCTGGTCTACGCCCTCCACCAGCAGCTTCGCCTCTCGGTCGCCCAGAAGGCCTCGCGCTCAGAGCAGAAAGCGATTCGCGAGAAGCTCGAGACCCTCGACCCCATTGCTCCCGATCTCCTCGACCTCTCTCAAACCTTCATCGACAAGCTCGAGCCGATCGCCAAGGCCTACGAGAAGGACGGCCGGCCACACTCGGCGATTCGCGTCCACCAAGAGATCCTCTCGCTCGATCCCGAGAACGTGGACAGCCGGCGAGCGATCGAGCGCATGTCGGCCAAGCCCGATCCGAGCCTCGCCGAGACCGCGACCCCGGTCGATCTCTTCGCCGACGTCTCCGAGGAGTGGATCGAGAAGCACGACGCCAAGTACTCGACGTGGGAGACCCGCGCCAAGCTCGAGCGCGACAACTACGTCACCTTCACCGACGCCGGCTACGAGGTGCTCGTGCGCTCGGCCGAGGCGATGGAGCAGATGAACGCCTTTTACCGGGTGTTCTTCGAGTACGGCACGCCGGAGCACGGCGGCAGCGTCCCGCGCATCAACCTGAACATCTTCAAAGACCGTGATGAGTATCTGAAGCTCGGCATCGGCCCGCCCGTCGAGTGGTCGGGCGGTCACTTCACCGGCGGCGCGGTCGAGACGTACATCCCCGCCGGCGGCGGCTTCACGGGCATGGTCGGCACGCTCTTCCACGAGGCGGCGCACCAGTTCGTCTCGCTGTCGACGAGTGCTGTCGGCTGGCTCAACGAGGGCCTCGCCTCGTTCTTCGAGGGCTGCCGCATCCTCCCCAACGGCACGGTGCTGATGAACCTGCCGGCCAACCACCGGCTCTTCCCGTTGGCCAGCCGCATGGAGAACGGCTGGATGACGTCGCCGGACGACGGCATCGACTCCAGCGACCCCAATGTCACGCCGACCAAGGCCCCGAGCTTCCGCATCGTCCTCGAGAACGCCTACGCATGGGGACCGCCCTGGTACGCGCCCACCTGGGGCGTGGTGTACTTCCTCTACAACTTCCAGGACCCGGTCGACGGACGCTTCATCTACCGCGACGCGTTCCGGATCTACATCGACAAGTCCGGTGGGCGCAGCGGCGAAGGCGCGATCAAGATCTTCGAGGAGACCGTGCTCTGGAACCCCGCCAAGCGGACGCCGGGCGTGGACTTCGAAGAGGCCGAGGACGCGATCCGGCTGCCTCGAACCGTCGACGAGCTCAACGAGGTCTGGAAGAAGTGGATCCTCGAGCTCCGCGACGAGCAGTCCGGTAGCTTGCAGGTCTCGCGCCCCTATCTGAAGTGGGCGAACCACGCGATCACCCGCGGTCAGCTCAACGACGCCGCCGAGCACTTCGAGAAGGGCGTCGTCGCCCAGCCGACCAACATCGAGATTCTCCTCGCCTTCGCCGAGTTCTTGGCCGATCGCCGCAAGAATCCTGACCGGGCGACCAAGCTCGTCCGCCAGGCGCTACGCGTGCTCGAGTTCCAGGACCCGGTCGACGAGGACGCCATCCGCGACACCGAGCGCCTGCTCTCGAAGTGGGATCCCAAGCACCGCAGCATCCAGCGCATCCACGAGCAGCTCTGGGCCACCGCGCGCAACATCGCCCAGCGCTACCTCGCCGAGGGCCTCCCGCTCATGACCATGGAGTCGGCCTGGCGCCTCGGCACCGAGCTCAACGTCCCGGACATGTTCCAGTATTACGAGCAAGCCGTCCGCGACAGCGGCAAGTCCATCTGGATCTGGAAGCTCGCCTACAACGAGCGCAACCTCGATGGCTGGGCCGTCGGCAACGAGAGCTTCCAGCCCAATGGCCCGATCCTCGAGTGCACCTTCGGCTCCGCCGAGGAGAAGGAGGCCGCTTACCAGTTCCTCACGCTCGATCAGCCGACGGCGGGCGATTACTCGCTCGAGGCGCAGATCCGGGTCGAAGAGGGGCAGAGCCAGTTCTGCGGGCTCGTGTTCGGCCAGAAGAGCGATCAGACCTTCCATGCCCTGATCATGTTCCCCGGGCAGAAGGGCGAAGAGCGCTACGGCAAGCTCGAGCGCAAGGGCTCGGCCGACATGACGACGTTCTACGGCGCCGGCGACTTCAACATCTGGCGTCACAGCCCGGTCGATTCCAGCCCCGGCGAGTGGCACACCGTGCGACTGGACGTGACGGGTACCGAGGTCGACTTCTGGTTCGACGGTGCGCACATCGTCACCCAGGACTTCGGCAGCCGCGACGTCCTCAGCGGCAACTTCGGCCTCTTGACCGGGCCAGGAAACGCGCAGTACCGCGACGTACGGTACATCGCCTACCCGCCGAACGATCCGGGTGCCCGCATCGAGCGCGACATCCGAATGGAGAAGCTCGGGATCACGACCGGAAGCTCGGCCGCGAACGAAGCCGAGACCGAGGCGAAGATCGGTCCCGTCAACAACAGCTTCGTCGGATTCAAGCTCCCTTGGCTCGAGGATGCGAAGTGGATCCAGAAGCCCCGCAAGAGCTGGGAGGAGGTCGGCCCCGTCCCGCAACTGTTCCTCTTGTGGAGCATCGCGCAGAACGAGTCGATCCCGGTCAATGGCTGGCTCATGGCCATGGCCGATCGCTACGAGTACATCAGTCTCGAGGTCGTCTCGATCGCCGGCCCCGACGACGCCCCCAAGATGGAGAAGTATCTCCAAGAGCATCCGTTCCCCGGCTCGATCGCGGTCGACACGCGCCGGCGCAAGGGCTACGGCGAGAACTTCGAGCGGTTCCTGGTCCCGACCTTCAACCTGCCGCGCGTGATGCTGCTCGACATCGATCATCGCGTGATCTGGGAGGGCGACCCGGGCATGGAGTTCGGTCGCATCTGGAAGGAAGGCGACTCGAGCTACCTCGACACCCCGATGCAGAACTTGATCAACAAGTACCGCCTCGGTGAATTGGGTGAGTGGCGCGCGAAGTGGACGACCGAAGGGATCGATGCGCTCCGAAGAGGCGACTTCGAGACCGCCTGGCCGCTCATCGATCGCTCGATCGACTTCGACGAGCGCTTCGATCCGCTCGTCGGTGACGTGCAGCTCATGCGTGACGTCCTGCGCTCGACCGCCAATAGCGTCCCCGTCCTGGCTGCCAAGCTCGAGGCCAAGGAGCGCACGCCGGCGATGGAGTCGTTCATCGCCTGGGCCGAGCTGATGAATCTCATGCCCGACCGCAATGCCCTTCGGGAGATCCGAGGGACGTTGCGCTCCGGGGATTCCAAGATTTGGGGTCGTGCCGTGAACGCCATCGAGGAGACCCTCGAGGATCTCGAGCCCGGTAATGAGCGAGACGAGCTCGAGTCCTTGAGCAAGAAGCTCGAGAAGCTCGACGGTCATTTCCCCCAAGAGCTCAAGAGCCGGCTAGACGCCAAGCTGGCCGCCGGTGACATCGCCGGAGCCATCGAAGTCGCCAAGACCGGTCAGTGGCTCCCCGGCGCCTGGCTGGCGAGGCATCTCTTCAGCCTCGATGAGTAAGGCCCGATGAGGCGGTGCGCCCATAAAGGCTCGGGCCGGAGGTTCGGCCCGCCTGAATGGCCCTTCCGGCCTGAGCCTGGGGTGGCGGGTATGCAATGATGATGCTTTCATCACGCGCCCTGAAGGGGCACCGGCAGCTAGGCGTGTTGACCGGGACGAAGATCACCGCCGCCGCCCTTTCAGGGCGGGGACGGCGTTGCGTGCGTGCCCGAAACCCAGGCCTTCGGCCTGGGCTACACGCTGTCGGGCCTTCGGCCCTGGGAACCCAGGCCTTCGGCCGGGACAAGGGTCTTCCAAGTCAGAGCCCTTCGGGCCTGCCCGCGCTCACATCATGAGCGCCATCCCACCGATGACCAGTACGCCCAGCCCGATCGTGACCCAGCCGGCCGTGAAGTGGCCTCCGGCGAAGGAGATGACGGCGAACAGCACGAACGGCACCGCGAGCCCGATGATGCACAGCCAGAAGAGAAACTCGGGCCGCGAGCCGCGAGGGACGTCGACCGCCTTCTGACACGACGGGCAATTGACGATGCCGCCCCGCAGCGACGTGGGCACTCGAAACTGATGGCTGCAGGGGCAGAGGACCTCGATCCCCTGCCCCGGGAAGTGATAGGGCTCCTGAGGCATCAGCTCTTCTGACGGCCTTCGATGGCGGCGAGGAGGATGCCTGCGCCGAGAATCAAACGGCGGTCCAGCACCTCGTCGGCGCCGGGCTCGAGCTTCACCTCGAGACGCAGCACGAAGGGGTTGAAGTGCTGCCGAAAGCGGACGAGCGTTCGACCATTGGCCGTTGCATGGAACTTCTGCGGAATGAGGCTCCCGATCGTACGCCTCAGGATCGCCATCAGCGTGCTGTCTTCTTGGATCTGGGCGATCGGGTTGTCCATCGCGTCGAGCAGCTCCCAAGAGTCGCGCAGGATGGAGCGGAATCCCTTGCGGCGAACCGCCCCCACCTTCTGACCATCGACCGCGTCGACGACGTCGTACGCCGCGCTGAAGTCCACGATCTGCCTCGCCCGAATCAGCAGCCGCTCCTCCCGCATCGACTCGTCGGTGTAGACCCGGATGTCCTCGCGAAGCTTGAACGCCTTCTGCTGGCTGAAGAGTACGACCTGATCATGCGAGTTGTAGACATGGAACTTGGCGCCGAAGATCGTCAGGATCTTGCGACGAATGAGGTAGGTGTCGTCCTGGAAGTCGTCGGGCAAGGGAGTCTCCTTTCCTTCATCGGGGATCTGCACGAGAAGGAGAGGATAACCAGAGGACCGGTTATTCGTATCCCCTGACTTGATTCGTATCCCCTGACTTGATTCGTATCCCCTGACTTCAGTCAGGTTGGCTCCCCGGCTTCAGCCGGGATCCGAATCGTGATTCGTATCCCCTGACTTCATTCAGTCAGGTTGGCTCCCCGGCTTCAGCCGGGCTCGGAATGCGGGCTGGACGCCCGCGCTCCCTCACTCCGTCAGCTCGACGAGCAGCTCCTCGCCTTCTTTCAGCTCGACGATCTTCTCGATTGCGCGGCCCGGTGATGGGCCGGGCCACCGCGGGGAGACCGACGAATCCCAGGCTCGGATGCGATAGGTGCCGGGCGGCAGTTTGCCCGAGATTCGATCAGAGCCATCTTCATCCACACCCAGGAAGTGGACCTCACTATTATGCGGAGCGACAATTCCTTCGATCCAGTCGAGATCGAACTTCCAGTCTCTTCCGATTCCCGGCCTCAAACGCAGCGTGGCCGCTCTCGGAAGCATCAACTTCGTCTCTCCTCCAAACGCCGCGCGGTTGAGCGAAGCGCGAGCAAACGCATAGCCGGTCTTCCAATAGACGATCTCGAAACCCTCCTCCACGACGAGAGGCGCTTCCACTCGGCCGCTGGCATCACTCACCAGATCCAACATCCCGCCGTGTTCGCCCGACACGGCAATCTGCACGCCTTCGATCGGCACCCCACTCGAGTCGACGATGACGAGGCGAGTCATCTCTCCCAGCTCGGGAGTCAACCGCCCGAGATCGGTCTCTTTCCCAGGAGCGATGGTCACCTGGAACCGAATGGTCGTGAAGAGTGGGTTCTCCAGTACCAACTCGTAGTCGCCGGCCCAGACATGCTCGAGCTCAAAGGATCCTTCCTTCAAACGAAGGACATGCCGGCTTGGCTCCCGACTGGAGAGTGGCTCGAACTGGATCACCAAGGACGCGTTCGAGAACCCTTCGGGCAGACTCAATGCGCCGCGCAGCGAACCTAGCCCGGACGATTCGAGCGTGAACTTCTGAAACCCGCATCCTGGAGAGAGCTCGACCTCGATGATCTCGGGCCTCGGACCATAGACACGCTGGCCGGCGCGAAGTCCCAAGCCCTGAACGGTCACCCAAACGGCGCGATCGCCGGGTAACGCCATCTGGAACTGCCCGCTCGAACTGGTGAACTCGCTGGTGATCACTCTCGAGGCGTTTCGCTCTTCGCGTACCGAGACCTGGGCCCCCTCGAACGGCTCACCCGATGTCGTCTGCACGATTCCTTCGAGTACCCAGGGCTCCGTCACCGTGATCGCGATCGGGCCGAGCTCGTCCGGACCACTGAAGTTCACGGGCTCGGCCGCGGCGTACCAGACGCCTTTGTACTCCCCTTCGAGTCGCAACATGCCGTCCCACAGGCCCTCCAGCCGGAACTCGCCCCGAAGGTCCGCACGCACGCTCTTCGACCCGCCCACTTCGAGACGCACGACTCGGACTCCGCCGCCGGGCACCTCGCTCCCGTCCTCTCTCTGGACCCGGCCGAAGATGACCCGGTTGCCAGAGAGAACGATCGACAGCCCGGCCAGCCGCTCGCCCGGCTTCGGGTGTATGATCTTCGATCGACCCGCACCAGCGTCGGGGTGATGCGCCTCAAGCCGCACGCCTTCGGGATAGACCGCCGGGACATCGACCTCGAACTCACCCTCTTCGCGACTGCGCACGGGCTCCAGCTCGGTCATCGGCCGGGCTTCGCCACGCCGGACGTTGATCACCGCCCCCGACACGGCCTGACCTTGTACCCCGACGATTCGCCCCGAGATCGTAGCCCTCGATGCGATTCGGATCTCGACCGCCTCGCCGTCGAGCGGTCGCGTCAGCTCCTGATCGGGATAGGGATCGTGCGTGCCTTCTGGGAGCTGGAAGGTGACCTTGTCATGCTCGACTGATCGGCCGGGCAATTCGAGCTGGAACTGCCCCGCGGCGTCGGTGCGCGCCTCAAAGCTCCTCGATTGCCTGTTCACCGTCGCTCGAACGGTGACGTGCGGCACGGCCTCGCCAGCCCGGGTCAGAAGCCGCCCTCGCAATGCGTGCGTCCCGAGCGCTCGAATCGTGTGAGCATTCTCATCACCGGCCACCAGCTTCATCCGGCGCATCGAGCCTCGGCCCTCATGCACCGCGAAGACCTTCTCCCCGAGTGTCACTCTCAATCGATACTCGATAGCGGGCAACGGGCCGAAGACCACTGTGGCCGAAGTGTCGGTCACTTCGTTCCCGCCGAAACCGGCCGTCTCGTGTGCTGGGTGAAGAGCCTTCAACGAGACCTCGGCACCCGCCAGCGGCTGACCATCCTCATCCTCGATTCTCAAGCGCGCAAGTGCTGCGGCTTGCTCAGGCAAGACCACGTCAACCTCGGCCTGCGCCAGCCCGAGCGACACGGATCGGACGGCGTACCCCGGCGTCCAAGCCCAGACGAGCAGGTCGACTCGCGGCGCTCCCTCTATCTCGAAGTGTCCGTCATCACCAGTCCGCACGGGCTCGAAACGAGCTCGCCGCAGGCTCTGATCATTCGATTGCCACGAGATCCAGACGAGGGCATCGACCAGAGCATGACCCTTCTCATCGAGCACCAGGCCCGTCAGGTCCCGGCCTCCCGGCAGCCTCAGCACGACGTCGCGGAACTCCGGCTGCCGTTTGGGAAGCGCAAAGTCGAAGTCGATCGGCACGAAGCCTTTGGCCGAGGCGAGGAGGGTCATCTCGGTCGGTCGCACGGGCAAGCCCTCGAGGACGAAGTGACCGTCGGCATCGGCCGTCACCTCGGTGAGCGCTCTCCCCTCTTTCTCGCGAACCCGGATGCGCGCACCGCCGATCGTCTCCGAGTCGCTCGACACCACGGCCCCCTCGATGCGACCGGGACCGGGCGGGACGTCGGGCGATGCCTCTCTCGCTCCTCGTTCCGAAGACGCGGTCGATTCGATCGGGTCTTTCTTCGACGTTCCCGCAATCCGCCGCGCTTCGATCCGCTCGAGGTCCTCGCTACGCACCTCGGTCGCTTCGGCGTCGGTCGCCTGCGACGCGGCGCTGCTCGTGACGTCCTCTTGAAGCCAGATCGTCAGAAAGACGATCGCCGCGGCGAGCCCGAGGGCCGTCAGCCAGATTAGAAATCTACGGGACATGGCACTCTTCCTTGGACTGGCAGCAGAGCCCGCACTCCTGGCGACTCATTCATCCTTCAACGATCCCGGTAATGTGATCATCACATCGGGGACCGGCTGAGTCGGGTCGATCTCCTCCGTATTCGTGATACCGCATTCTTCATGCTTGAAGAACAGGCGAATACCGCGATCGTGGACGGCGGGCACTCGAATCGAGAAGCGGCCCGACTCGTCGGTGAAGACTGGCGACGGTTCGTATCCCCTGACTTCAGTCAGGTTGTCTCCCCGGCTTCAGCCGGGCTCCGAATGCGGGCGGGACGCCCGCGCTCCCAGTGGTTGCTCGACGCCCGCGCTCCCAGTGGTTGCTCGACACCCGCGCTCCATCCAACGCAATCTGCGGGGCGATCGCCTCACCGTGGCGTGGTAGGATCCGCGACCAGGGTGGGTCGAGCCGTGATCCGCCTGGACTTCCAAGATGGACTCGAGGAGCTTTGCCATGGCTGGCCGCCGGAGTTGGAATCGCCGTGAGATGATGCAGATGGGTGTGGCTGCTGCCGGAGCGGGCTTGGCTCTCGCGTCCGGGCTGCAGGCCGAGACGTCGGCCGCTTCGTCGCGGCGTGCGCCGCTCGAGGGCGAAGTCATCCTGTTCCAGGGGGACTCGATCACGGATGCCGGGCGCGACCGGAACCGCGGTGGTGCCAACGATCCGCGGGCGTTCGGCTTCGGTTACCCGTTCGTCGCCGGCTCCGAGCTCCTCGCCGCTCACCCCGGCAAGAAGCTCCAGGTCTACAATCGCGGAATCAGCGGGAACAAGGTGCCCGACCTCGATGCACGCTGGCAGCAAGACGCCCTCGATCTGAAGCCGACGGTCCTGAGCATCCTCATCGGCGTGAACGACATCTGGCACAAGCTCGGCGGGAACTACGACGGAACGGTCGAGCAATACGAGAGCGGCTACCTCGCGCTCCTCGAGCGCACCAAGAAGGCCCTTCCCGACGTGCACCTCGTCGTGTGCGAGCCGTTCGTGCTCCGCTGCGGCGCCGTCAACGACAAGTGGTTCCCCGAGTTCGATCAGCGCCGCGAAGCCGCAAAGCGCGTTGCGGCCAAAGCCGGTGCGACCTGGGTCCCCTTCCAGACGATGTTCGACGAGGCCATCAAAGAAGCCGAGCCGGCATACTGGGCCGGTGATGGCGTCCACCCGTCGATGGCCGGCCACGGCCTCATGGCCAAGACCTGGCTCGAGACCGTCGGCTTCGGTCAGAGGTAGGCCGTCGCCCGGTCAGAGAACCAGAGCCCGCGCGACCGAAACGGGAAGCGGCTGTTGAGCTGGAAGCCACTTCCTCGACATCGCTGACAATCGAGCGGGGAGGTGCCGAGCAAGGGGCCATTCGGAGCGCGCTGTCTTGCCGAATGGCGCCCCGGCCCAAGCTCGCTCGGGCGAGTCATCACCGACAGACTCGGTCGCTGGCTCGCTCGACTTGGGCACTCCGCCGGACTCGGGTCTGGCCCAAGCTCGCTCGGGCGAGTCATCACCGATTTAGACTCGGTCGCTGGCTCGCTCGACTTGGGCACTCCATCGGGTCAAGGACGGTGCGCCCAGATTTCTCCAGGCGCACTGTCGCTTCGACTCAATTGCCGCCCGAGCCGGTATTGCCGATGCAGTAGAGGTGCTTGTCGCCGCGGAGGAGGATCTCGCCGTCGACGATCGCCAATGAGGCATCCACCGTCTCGGGGATCTCGTTCGTGGCGAGGACCTTGTACTCGGGGCCTTGCGCGATGACGACGGTCGTGCCTTCGCGTCCGGTCAGATAGACACGGCCCGCCGCGCCGACCGGCGACGCGTAGATATTCGAGATACCCTCGATGCGCTGCGAGTCGTAGGCGACCTCACCCGTCTTGCGATCCAGGCAGGTGAGGATGCCGTTCATGACGGAGAGGAAGTAGATGTAGTCGCCGGCCACCAAGGCCGAAGGGACGTAGGAGGTCCGCTTGTCGTGCTCCCAGACCTTGGCCGGCTTGTCGGAGATATCTCCTTGGGCCTCGGCGATCTTGATCGCCTGCAGCGCGGAGCCGCGGAACCCGCTCATCAGGTACACCAGGTCGCCGACGCGCACCGGCGAGGGAATCGGATTGGCCGTCATCCCCGAGCAGCGCCAGATCTCCTCGCCGCTCGCCAGGTCGTAGCCGCGGCTGAAGCCGCCACCGGTGACGATGACCTGAGGCTTGCCGTTCACTTCGGTGATCAAGGGCGTGCCCCAGGACGTGCTCTCGTCCCGCGCCTTGCGCCACTTCTCGTCACCCGTCTTCTTGTCGAAGCAGGCGATGAAGGACGAGCCCTCGTGATCCCAGTTGACGACCAGGGAATCGCCATGCAACGCCGGCGAGCTGCCTTCCCCGAACTGGAAGGCGATCTTCATGTCGCCGAGATCCTTCTCCCAAAGGACCTCGCCGTCCACGCTCAGGCAGTACAACCCGCGCGAGCCGAAGGAGACGTAGAGATTCTCACCGTCGGTGATGGGCGAGTTCGAAGCGAATGACGCGGTCTGGTGCTTGCCTTCGTGAGGCACCTCTTCACGCACGGCCTTTTGCCAGATGACGCTGCCGTCCTTGCGGCTGAGGCAGAGCACGATGAACTGATGGACGGTCGTCGGCCCCTGCGGACCGCGGCCTCTCGGATTCACCAGCGCCGCGGCTCCCTTGGGCTTCTCCTCGCCGGCGCCCTCCGGCGCCTTGCCGGTATCGACCGCGGTCAGGAGGAAGATCTTGTCGCCGAGGACGATCGGCGTCGACTGGCCGGCACCGGGCAGCTCGACCTTCCAGCGAACGTTCTGCGTGTCGCTCCATTCGAGGGGCGGTTGAGCTTCGACCTCACCCGTCAGCTTCGGACCACGCCACTGCGTCCAATCGTCGTTCGTCGCACCGGTCCACGCCAGTGTGGCGCAGATCAAGAACACCGTGAACATGGGGTTCACTCCTTCAGTTTGCCAGTCGGGGGAATGGCCCGGCGAAGCTCGGCCCGAGCGCGCTCCGACGCGCCCGCGGCGGCTGTCCGTGGATTCGACACGGTATCCTGTGCCCGGGGCCAGATCCATGACGAACGAGCCACCCCCGAGGTGAGATCCGATCCGATTCGGGCCCAGGCCTCATTGCCAGCGGAAGCGGCGCGAGGCCCAGACGAAACAGACCAAGGACCAGCCGAGCATCACGGCGAGCTGCGGCGCCGTCGAGAAGACCGAGACGCCATCGTTGATCACTGCCCGGAGCGCATCGTTCAACGCCGTCAGCGGCAGAAGGCGAATCACCGGCTGGACCACTTCGGGGAAGCGCTCGTAGGAGAAGAACGTCCCCGACAGCATCCACATCGGCAGCGTCACGAAGTTGAGCCAGCCGTTGGCGGCCTCGACGCTCTCGACGCGGGCCGCTACGGTCAAAGCGATGGCCGCGAACGATGCCGAGCCCATGAGGGAGATCACTCCCAGAGCAATCGGGGATCCTTCGATCGAGACCCCGAACACCAAGGACCCGAAGCCCAGGATGGCGACGATCTCGACCGAGAGGAACACGAGCCGCGAGAGGAAGATCGCGAGCATCAGGTGCCAGCGACGCATCGGTGTCGCCGCCAGCCGCTTGAGCTGACGTCGCTTCCGTGCGAGCACGATCGAGTAGCCGATGCCCCAGATGCTGCTGGTCATCAGGTTCATGCCGACGATGCCGGGGAACAGGAAATCGACGTAGCGCTCGCCGGCAGCCTCGACGCGGATGTCTTCGGCGGTCAGCACATCTTCCCGGCCGGAGGCCTCCTGCAGCGTCGCGTCCACCGCATATCGCGCCAGCTTGGCCGCGTCTCGCGCCGGGTCGTAGCGATACACGACCTCGGGCCTCTCGGGATCCTTCGCCTCGACGACCAGGTCCACTCGCCCTTGCCGGAGCGCCAGGGCGACCTGATCCGCAGTCAGCCTCGAGACCTCGACCTGGGTGTCGTCCCCGGTCAGGGACTTCACGAGCCAGGCCGGTGAGCCCTCGAGGAGGCCGACGCGCGGCTTGCTCTCCGACTGGCTTCGGAAGGCGACGCCGAGCGCCAAGGCCAGGATGATCGGGAAGCCGAACGACCAGAACACCGCTCCCGGCTCGCGCAGGAACTCGCGGAAGCGCGCCTTGGTCAGCTCGACGATCGGTGAGAGCCTCTCACTCATCGCGCAGGCCTCGCCCGGTGATGTGGATGAACACGTCGTCCAAGGTCGCCTGATGCGTCGCGACCGACTTCAGCTCGAGCTGTCGCTCCTGCAGCGAAGCCAGCAGCGCCGGTAGCGCCTGCCGAATCTCCGAGACGGTGAGCACGAATCGTTCTTCGCGCTCGATCACCGACGTCACACCGGGCAGCTTCTCGAGATCGCTCGGCTCGAGGCGTCCCGTCGCCTCGAGCTCGAGGATCTGCTCGGCGCCAAGCGAGCGGATCAGCTCGCGCGGCGCGCCGAGCGCGACGACCTTGCCGCGGTCGACGATCGCGAGCCGGTCGCACAGATGCGCGGCCTCTTCCATGTAATGCGTCGTCAGGAGCACGGTGCCGCCCTCGGCCTTGTACTTCTCGATCAGCTCCTAGAGGTTGAATCGCGCCTGGGGATCCAGCCCGGTCGTCGGCTCGTCGAGGAAGAGGATCTCAGGGTCGCTGACCAAGGCGCAGGCGAGGGCGAGGCGCTGGCGCTGACCGCCGGAGAGATTCTGGTAGCGAGCCGTGCGCTTGCTCTCGAACTCGAGGAGCGCGATCACCTCTTCGACCGAGCGGCCTCGCTCGTAGAAGCTCCGGAAGAGGCGGATCACCTCTTCGACGGTCAGCTTGTCGGCGAGCTGCGTCTCTTGGAGCTGCACGCCGAGGCGTTGACGCAACCGGAAGTCGTCCTGCCCCCAGCGCATGCCGAGGACCTCGACGTCGCCCTCGTCGGCGGGCGTGAGGCCTTCGAGGATCTCGATCGTCGTCGTCTTGCCGGCGCCGTTGGGACCGAGCAGCCCGAAGCACTCGCCGCGATGGACCTCGAGATCGAGGCCGGCGACGGCGGTGACGTCACCGAAGCGCTTGATCAACCCGCGGCAGCGGAGCGCGATATCGGAGGACTGGGTCATGTTCGGTTTCAGAGCGAAGGTGGAGCCGGAGCGGCGAGCCGCTCATTTCGCCGACCTGTCCTGGGATTGCAAGCGGAAAGCCCGGCTAGGCGGAAGGGGCTCCTCCCAGGGTCGTTCGAGTAACCGAGCCATTTTTTCTGGTGAGGTGGAGCGCTCGTCCCACTCCTTCTCCGTGAGCCCGACTCATTGCGGATGGCCAGGCCTCCCTGGCTGGATGGTTTTCGTGGATGCCTCGAAGAGAGAGTCGATCGGGATCTTGTTTCCAGCGATTCTGCGGCCCGCGGCCCGCTGCGGCTTGGAGCGGACTTCGAATCCTGTTGTGAGACACACCCTTCGGGCCGGGTCGAAGACCGCTCGCGATCTTCCTCCCGGCCTTCTTCGCCCCACGTGATTGGGAGCTCGGAGTCGAAAGAACGGGCAACGATCCGGTGACCTTTTTCTGATAGGCTCAATCATGCAAGCGTCCGGTGGCCATCCATTGGAATAGGGGATCGCCATGAAGAAACATTGTACGACTCCTCTGCTACTCGCCGCCCTCGCCGGCTGCGCCTTGTCGCTGGACACCTTTGCCCAACGCTCTGTCGAGCCGATGGGCCCGTGTGGCAAGATCGCGCTTTGGACGATCGAGAATGCCGGCCCCAACGAAGGCGACACGCCGATGGCCGTCGTCTACTCTCCGGCTGGGAACCGATTCGTCGTCGCGCACCGAGACTCGAAGAACCTGCACGTCTTCGATGCCGTCACTCAACAGCTCCTCTCGATCATCCCGGTATCGGGGAGTCCGAACGACGTCGCCTTCAATCACGACGGGACGTTGATGGTGACGGCGAATCACTACGAGCACACCGTATCGCTGATCGACGTCGCCTCGGGCTCCGAGGTCGGAGTCGTCTCGGTCGCTCGTCAACCCGTTTCGGTGCGGACGTCTCCCAGTGCCGACTATGCAGTCGTCGCCTGCTTGGAGGACGAGACGCTCTCGGTCGTCGATTTGGCCAATGGAGTCGAGACGTACCGATTTCCCGAGCTCGGACTGTGGTTTGATTTCTGTCTCGACTACGGCCTACCGCAATACTCGGTCGTCTCTCGCAACTATGGATTCATCGACGCGACGACGGCTTGGGTCTACGGTCGAGAGCATGCGAAAGCCAAGTCGATAGACGTCGTCACGGGCGAGGTGACTCCGGCGAACACACTGTTCGAGCCCAGCGGTTTCGCATTCAGCGCCGACCGAGGCACGGGTGTCCTCACTCACGAGACTTACGATGCCCTCACGGTCGTCGACACGTTGACGCAATCGACGTATCCGATCGCCGTCGCCCATTTCCTGGTTGGCCCCGTCGCCGTCGATGCGACCGGCCGATATGCAGCCTGTCTGGCCGGCATGCAAGAGAACGGGTGCGTCGTGGTCGACCTGAGCACGAAGGTCACCAGCGCGTTCCTCGACACGGGCCCGATGGTCGACCTCCTCTCGACCGCGGGTGGACGCTTTGCCCTGGGAGCCGGCGAGCGTGTACCGCTGGTCGACTTTGCTACGGCCTCGGTCGTAGCGGACCTCGGTGATGGCACTCGCGTGCACGGCGGCGCCTCCTCGCCCACGTTGGATCAATCGGTTCTGATCGCGAGCCTCGACGATGAGGACTTGCTCGTCTTCGACACGAGCGGGCCGGACGGCGGCCTGGTGAATCGTATGGGCTCGGGAGGCGGCCTCGAGGCGGACAACCCCAAGCACATGGCCCTCTCGGCCGATGGTCGTTGGGCGCTGACCAGCAACCTCCTCAGCGACACCGTCAGCGTCATCAACACCGAGACGCGCCGTGTGGCGCGCATCGTGCCGGTCGGCGACCGGCCTGGTGAGATCGCCCTGACGCCCGACGGCTCCGTGGCGGTCGTGACACACCTCGGCTCTCGGTACGTCACCCTACTGGCGCTTCCGAGCTTCGACGCACAGACCATCGCGATCCCCGACCCGATGCATGCGGTCGAGATCTCACCCGATGGCCAGTTCGCCTATGTCGCAACGTTGGAGCACGACAGCCTATGGCGGATCGACATCCCGGCCGCTGCGGTTTCGGGACCTCCTCTTCCGATGGGCGATTTCGGAAACGTGGACAGTCCCCAGCTCGCCGGTGGGATCACGTTGTCACCGGCGGGAGACGTGTTGGTCGCGTGCGAGAAGTTCTCCGACCGGGTTACCGTCGTCGACACCGCCACCTGGAGCGTGCGCGACCAGATCTCGATGGACACACCTCGGGGGGCACTCTCGAGCTCGACCGGGGGCAAGTTCCTCGTGGCCGATGAGAGAGACGTACAAGTCATCGCGCCGATCCGAGGCACTTGGCAGATCTTCAAGACGCTCAACCTGAAGAGATCGGGTGAGAAGCACATGGCGATCACGCCGGATGGCGAGCAGGTCTACGTGGCGACGGGGAACAGGCTCCAAATGTGGCAGCTCCCCTCCGCGCGATTGAATTGGGAAGTCGCGCTTCCCGACCGGGCCACCGGCATTCGCATGAACGGGGACGCCACTTGTCTCTGGGTCACCAGTGGTGACGGACGACCGACCTACGAGGATGGCCTCAACTTCATCTCGATGAGGGGCCAGCTCTCTCTCTTCGAGGTCAACCCCGAGGTGCCGCGTCTCACCCACCAGGTCGCCCTGCCCAGCTACTTCGAGAAGATCGAGATCGATGCCGCCGGCCGGCGCGGCGTGATCACCGACTCGATCGGAGACCTTCTGCACGTCTTCGAGCCGCTGAATTGAAACTAGCTCAGCAGGAATCCCTGTATCCCCCGACTTCAGTCGGGTTGGTTCCCCGGCTTCAGCCGGGAGGTGGCCCGAAGCGGCCAGTTTCACCCCTGTATGCTCCGCCGGT
>JAVJTD010000532.1:0-10260 GCA_040219065.1 Planctomycetota bacterium | reverse complement strand
GATCTCCGTGCCCTCCGTGTAAACACCCACGTGTCACCCGTGCCCTCCGTGTAAACACCTCCGTGTCCCCCGTGCCCTCCGTGTAAGCACCCCCGTGTCCCCCATGCTCTCCGTGTTGACACCCCGGAGGGGCTCGCATAGCCTATCCGGCTGGCCGAATTCGAATTAGGACAATCCACCCTTGACGCCTCCCTGGCGATGCTCGCACCGGCGGACGAGCCGATCGCCGTTCCCACTCCAGCTCTTGCCCCATGAGTATGAAGATCACCTACCTCGGACACGCCGCGCTGCTGGTCGAGCATGCCGGTCGCACGCTCGTCATGGATCCTTGGCTCGAGGAGCCGAACTACCTCAACAGTTGGTGGCACTACCCGCCGTTGAAGCTGAAGACCGATAACGTGTTTCCGGTCACCTGGACTTGGTGCTCGCACGATCACCCCGACCACCTCCACCCGCCGACCTTGCGCCGCATCCCCAAAGACACCGAGTTCCTCGTCCCGCAGTACAAGTCGAAGTCGGTCGAGACGCACCTGAAGGAGCTCGGCTTCGAGAACCAGACGCCTCTGGTCTTCGGCGACTCGCTTGACCTCGGCGACGGCTTGACAGTCCGCTGCCTCCGGACCGACCTCATCTGGGAGGACGCGGCGCTCATCGTTTCCGACGGCGAGACGACGCTGTTCAACATGAACGACTGCAAGCTGGGTCAGGGTCTCCTCGAGCAGATCGGTCGGGAGCACCGGATCGACATCGCCTTCCTGCCCTTCTCGGGCGCGATCCACTTCCCGACTTGCTACGACTACTCCGACGACGTGAAGCGAAAGCTGTGCGCGAAGCGCCGCCGCGGACACCTCGAGGCCTTCGTCGAGCGCGCAGTCTGGCTGCAGGCCAAGCGCGCCGTCCCCTTCGCCGGGAACTTCTGCCTGCCCGCGCCCGAGCAGCAGTGGATGAACGAGATCAACAACATCAATACCCCCGACGAAGCGGCCGCGCTGTTGGCCGAGCAGCATCCCGAGATCGAAGGCGTTCAGATGAACCCGGGTGACACGTGGACCGCGCAGGACGGCTTGCAGCGGCTCGAGCCCGCGCCCGACTTCTCCAAGCGCCTCGAGCACATCCAAGAGATCGGCCGAGCGCGTGCCGAGGAGATCGCGGCCATTCGCGCGAGTGAGCCGCCCGCGCGTCCGTCATTGCCGCAAGACTTCCGGAGCTTCTTCGAGGACATCGCTCGCCGGCAACCGGACATCATCGGCCTCATCGATGCCACCGTGTGCTGGCAAGTCGAAGGCGACCACGGCGGTACCTGGACGACCGCGTTCCGCCCGAGCGGCCTCGACGTTCGCGACGGCGACGACGGCACCTGGAACCTGAAGATCACCGTCGACGACCACATCCTGCAGCAAGGCATCGACGGGACCGCTTGCTGGGACGAGGTGTTCATCTCGTTCCGCCTGAAGCTCGCCGAAAACCCCGAGTTCTTCAACGAGCCCTTCTTCGCGATGCTCTACAACTCGGGCGACCTCTTCCTCGAGGACTACCTCGAGCGGAGGCGCGGCGAGGCGGAGACGACGGCCCCGTGAGCGAGACGGAGCGATTGCCGGCGAGCTGCGTCTCGGCCTCGGATCCGATCGGTGTCCTCGCCGATCGCTTCGAGCGGGAAGACGTCCCGGCGTTGATCGTCCGGGACGACCAAGGGAGCGTGCTCGGTATCGCCGAAGCGGAGGCCTTGCGCCGCGCGTGCGTGCGAGGGCAGGCCGAAGCGAAGGTCGAGACGCTGCTGCAAGAGGTGCCGACGGTCTCCGAAGCGGAGATGGACGGAGCCTTCCCCTCATTCGCGGATCCGTGTGGACCGGCCGGGCTGCCCGTGGTCGACGCCGAGGGTACGCCGGTCGGCTTGCTGGTGCCGCGCCTACCCGATGAGCCGCTCGAGGCGGTGATCATGGCGGGCGGCGAAGGGCGTCGCCTCCGTCCCCAGACCGAGTCGATCCCCAAGCCGCTGCTGCCGATCGGCGGCAAGCCGATCATCCATTACATCATTGCTCATTTGAAGAAACACGGGGTCACGCGCTTCCACCTGACTTTGAACTACCTGCGCGAGCAGTTCGAGCAGAGCCTCGGCGACGGGCGCACGCTCGGCGTCGCCATCGAGACCGTCGTCGAGCCGCAGAAGCTGGGCACCGCTGGCGCCATCGGCCTCTTGAAGGATCGGCTGAAGAGCCCGTTCCTCGTGATCAACGGCGACATCCTCACTTCCCTGAACGTCTCGGCGCTGCGCCGGTATCACCTGCGCCGCGGGCTGGGCATCACCGTCGCCACTCACCCCTACCACGTCGAAGTCCCCTACGGCATCATGCGGCAAGACGAGGCCGGCCACGTGCAAGGTGTCGACGAGAAGCCGACGCTGCATTTCGAGGCGAACGCCGGGATCTACATGATGAGCCCCGAGGTCCTGCAGCACATCCCGGCCGGACGCTACTGCGACATGACCGAGATGATCGACGCTTGCCCGCAGAGGGGTCTGCCGGTCGGCTCGTTCCCGATGATCGAGTACTGGACCGACATCGGTAAACCCGAGGACTTCGAGCGCGCTCGCCGCGAGCTCCACCGCCTGGGCTGACCAAGGAGCGTCATGCGCATCCTCCACTGCGTTCACGGCTTTCTCCCCGAGTCGGTCGGCGGCACCGAGAGCTACGTGCGCGACCTCGTGCTCGCACAGAGGGACGCCGGACACACCCCGCACATCCTCGGCGGCAGCCTCGAGGTCTGGCCGAAGGTCGGCTCCGAGTCGACCGACTTCGAGGGGATCCCCGTCGAGCGCGTCCATCGCAGCGACCTCTACTTCGATTCGTGGCAAAAGACGCACTGTCCCGAGGTGGGACAGCTCTTCAGCGCGTACCTCGAGACGCTCCGCCCCGACCTGGTGCACGTCCACCAATGGATCCGGCTCACCGACGACTTGGTGACGCGCGCCGCCAAAGCCGGTGTGCCTTCGGTCGTGACGCTGCACGATCTCTACACGTCGTGCCCCCGGGCGTTCCGCATGCGGGACGGCGACGAGTTCTGCGAGCGGCCACTGTCACCCGAGAGCTGCCTCGGCTGCGCGCCGCAACGGCCGTGGCAAGACGAGGCCGCCGTGGCCAGCGCGATCACGCTGTACGATCGGGCCTACCGCAGCGAGCTGCATCACGCGCGGGCCGTGCTCGTCGCCGGGCAAGAGACCGCCGACTTGATCGCGAAGACCACCGGCCGTCCTGCGGACCGCCTCGAGGCCATCGGCCTCGCCTACACGCCCCGCACGGGCCAGCTCCGTGGCCGCAAAGCGGCGGTGCCGGCGCCCGGTGAGCCGGTTCGGCTGGGAGTCTGGGGCCACATCAACGAACGCAAGGGGAACGATCTCCTGGTCGAGGCGTTCGCCGAGCTGGCACAGAAGCCGGGCCTACCGCCCCTCGAGCTGCACGTCTTCGGCAAGATCGATACCGAGCAGTTGGCGGCGAAGATGCAGCGAGCCGCTGAGGGAGCGAACGTCACGTTCCACGGCCGCTTCGAGTGGGACCAGATCCTGGCAGCGAACCTCCATCTGGCCGTCATCCCCACGCGCTGCTTCGAGACCTGGGGCTTCGTCCTCGACGAGGCCTTCGAGCTGGGACTCCCGGTCGTCGTCCCGGACATCGGTGTCATCCCGGGTCGCATCGGCGGCGCGGGAGTGAAGTTCCGATGCAATGATAAAGGCGACCTCGTCAATGTCTTGGAACGCCTCGTCACGAGCCCCGAAGAGCTGAAGCGCCTCGCCGCACAGATCCCCGAGCCCACCAGCGACCTCGGAAGCCACTTGGCCCGCGTCCTGGGCGCCTACGATCGCGCCATCGCCATGGGGCCACCCGACCTCGAGAGTCAGGATGAGTTGAATGAGCTGAGAGCGGCCGTCGACTTCCAATGGAAGGAGAGCTACTTCCGCCGCCACCTCGAGCGAGAAGGCCTCGACGCCCACATCGAGAACCTCGAGCGCGAGCTCCAGCACTTCCGCGAAGAAGACGCCCGCAAGGCCCAGCACATCGAGTGGCTGGAAAGCCGGTTGAAAGACTGAGGTGTCCGGACGATCTCGTCCGGACACCGAGATACTGTCAGTCTTGCTTCTCGGGAATGATCCCGCAGGCTCTCTGCAGAAGCGCGCTCTGTCTCGCCTGCAGCACCTGCGCCACCGTCAACCGCTTGCGAGCACCGGGGTCCTCGAAGGCGACGGGAGACGCGTGCATGAGGTTCTCAGTATCGAGGACGTGGGCACTGTCGCCCTGATCGAGCAGAAGGTGGCCCAGCTCGTGACCGAGCGTCATCGGGAAGCTCCCATCCCATCCGTTCCCCGCGGACTCGGACAGGATGCTCACGTAATAGAGCCCGGGACCGTGGGTCAGAGGTGTTCCGCCGAGCTCCGACGTGCCTGTCTTGGCCACGCTGGTCAGATCGAAGATGCCCCAGCGGGGAACGATGACGACATCGAGCCCCTGCGGAAGTCCGAGGACGTCCTTGAGGTTCAGGCCACAGACGTTCGCCTCCATCTCCGTCAGGAGAATATCCCCGTAATCCTGAGATGCCGAGAGGAGCTCTGCATCGAGCTGTGTGCCACCGTACGAGGCGATGTCCACCTGGGCGTGAGCACCGCGCTCGACGATGAGGGTCCAACCGAGGTCGCCGCCGGCTTGGTAGCCATGAATGTCGGCGACATCGCCGAGCAGCGCCTCGATGGCATCACGGATGTTCCGAACGATTCCGAGTCGTGTGTCATTGACCGCGACGGGTACCAGCACCGTCACTTGGCTGCCGCCGTCGGGTGTCACGTGAAGAGTCAGCGTTCCGGCGAGATGAGGTGAGCCTCCGTCTTTCATGAAGAGAACGTTGTTGAAGGGCTGGGTCTCGAGGGTGAGGCCCGTTCGCTCGAAGCGAATGCCCGCCTGCGCCCAATCCTCGCTGGCTCGCTCGATCTCGAAGTCCGCCGCTGCGGCCCAATCGGCATGCCCGGTGTCCAGGCCGTCGAAGTTGGCCAGGAAGACATTCCAATCGACCATTCCTTCCAAGATGCTCTGAGGAGCGGTCGGCTCGGACCATGGTCGACCGACCGGAAGCTCGATCTGCCCGACTCGCCTCAGGGACTGACCATCGAAGATCAGCAGGGTCGCCGAGATCCAATCTCCCAGCTTCACGAGGATCGACTGATCGCCGCACACCTCGTCATCGTACAGGGCTTGAGCCGGTAGGTTCTGCTGCCCTCGCGGTCGAGCGTTGGAGACGAGACGAAGGTGAGGAAGGGTCCGGAAGAGATTGCCTTGGAGCCCGACTCGATAGGTCACGTCATAGGCTTCGGCGTCGTAGAGCAAGTCGTCGAAGGCCCGGTTCGCACGCACTTGCACGAGGTAGTCCAAGCCGAGCGCACCGTTGGGGCTCTCGATCTCGAGTCGATAGGTGTCGAGATCGGTGGAGAGGGGACCATCGAACGTTGGCTGGGACCCGCCGCAGCCGTTCATGTCCTGGCCGATCGTCAGGCGGCTGACCCGGAGTCCTTCGTCCAGCGTCGGGCTGGGCGCGACGCCGACCGGCGGCAGGATCGTGTTCTGTCCGTCGATGAAGCGCAGGTCGTACACGTAGAAGGATCGAATGATCTCGACCTCTGTGTCGTTTCCGCAGAAGGCGGTGCAAGGATCGTCGACGGTGACACGAAAGGTCACCTCTCCCGGTTGAGACGCCTGATAGAGCGCGGTCTTCTGCGTGGAGATGCCGTTCACCGAATACAGAAAGGCACCCGGCCCGCTCAGGATCTCCCAGCGGTACTCGACGAAGTCGCACATACCACCATCCGCGAAGGTCGACGGGCAGGGATATTCCCCGCACTCGAGGCCGACGAGATCGCGATCGAAGCCGGTCACGTTCAAGGGGCGGAGATCACCGACCAGCATGCCGTCGACGGGGAACTGATCCTCGGGCAGCTCGGCGAAGATCGGCGTATTGCTGTCGACATCTTCCGAGGCCAGGACGCAGCAGCCTGGCCCGCTCTCTCCGCAATCCTCGTTCGATGCCTCGCCCGGCGCGACACTGCCTGGCACGATCGCCACGCTGAAGTAGCTGCCTTCGGCCTCTTGTATGCGCGAGATGGCGACTTCGAACTCGACCACCGTATCGTTGTCGGGAACGAAGCTACAGGGATCGAAGAGCGTCGCGATCACCTGACCGGTTCGGACCTCACCGCACTCGAGATCTCGAGCCGGTAGGAACACGACATGATCGGCATCGAAGATACTCTCGGCGCTGGAGCCGTCCGCCAGCACGAAGTCACCGAGTGAAGGATGGCTGAGCGCCCAAGTCACCGACCACGGTCCATCGAAGAAACGCTCGGTGCACGTATCGAAGCACTCCAGGAAGACCCGGTCACGATCCGTGGCCAGGATCCCGAGCGGAACCGCGGCAGGGACGAGCATGTCTTCCGCCGAGTAGTTCGGGCCGGTCGTCCCGATGACGTGAGAGACGAGCTGAATCGGCGTGTCGAAATCCGCGCGCACGTTCGCCGTGCACACCGGCTCCGGATCGATCTGGGCGATGACGCTAGCGGTGAATGAGACGAGGAGAGAGGCTCCCAAGAACACCTTTCGACAAACAGACACCATCGATGTGTCTCCAAGTTCGTGTCCCGGACTGCAGGCGTTTGGCTCCCGGTTGACTGCCCCGTGTGCGCTCAGGGCGAGCCCCTCGGTTGTGAGAATCTCTGAGAATCCTCGAACAGGGTCAGAGAGCCCCGGCCGGGAGACCGAGCGCGAGCGGCGAGCCCGCCAGACCCGGCCCATACACATCTCCCGCGGTTCATGCGAGGATGGCGGCGTTCCAAGCCCGTCCATCGTTTTTCCAACTCGCAGCCCCGGTGACCCTGTCCGATGGGTCCGGACGACCCTGCCGGTATTCGGGCACTCACCGCGCGGCAACCTCCAGGGAGAGTGATGCCATGATCCGCATGCTCCGACTCGCTGCCTTCATCGGGATCGTCGCGCTGACGATCGGATTCGCCGCCCCGGCCCAGGCACAGCTCTGCTTCGGGCCCGACGGCTTGCAGGGCAACTGCTGGGAGAAGACGCCAGCCAACCTGCCGGATCTTCCCGAGTTCAAGCTCGAGGCCAGCGGTATCTGCTGGAACAAGTGCGACCCGCAGAAGCTTGCGGGTGTCCTCGAGTTCCAGGCGCCCAATCGCCTGACCTGCGGTGTCTACGATTCGGTCGTGACCATGAACGACGCCGCCGGCGTGCCGCAGCTCGTCGGTCGCGCTCGCCTCGACTACACGCGCACCTGGGAGGAAGCCGATCCCAATGGCCGCGTCTATCAGGTCTGGCGCTTCCTGACGAAGGTCGACTTCTCGCTCGGCCAGGCCAATGCCCCTTCTTGCATCGTCCCGCGCTGCGCCTTCTCGGGACAGACAGTCTTCTACTACGGCTACGTCGACTACGCGCTCGAGTGCAACAACCAGCAGTTCTTCAACTCGGCCGTCCTGTTCCATCCCTGCGACCGCTTCATCCACGACCCGCGCCACTCCTCGCGGCCGGGAGTGTTCCATCCCGACGACTACTTCGCCCTTGTCGCTCCCGACAACGCCGCGACGCCGTTCACGCCGTTCGCCTCCACCAGCGCCGTCGTACCGCCCGCCGGTGCCGCGCTCGGCGCCGTGCGCCTCGTCCCCGCTCTGGGCACGCCCGACTGCGTCAAGGAGGAGCGCCTCCAGCAGCACGTGACGAACAACATCGGCCAGGCGTGCGCCTGCCCGCTCGACCGCACTCGGAACGGCGTGACCGCGCAGTTCAATCAGGGTGACGGAAGCTGCCCCGATGCGGCCGGTCAGAACAGCAACTACGCCGCGATCAACACCTTCATCCCCGGCCTCCTCTTCCCTTGGCTGTTCACCGTCACGCATCACGTCGGTGCCTGGGGCGGCGGTGCCGGCAGCCCGTATCCCGGCCCGGAAGCAGTCTATGTGAACGAGGGCTTCTACCGCTTCTACGATAGCTGCTCCGCTCGCCTGTCCATCGACGTCAGCTACGGTGCGATGACCGAGCGAGGATTCCAGGTGAAGCCGGATCCGCAGCGCCCGTGGCAAGCGACCGATCGCTTCCTCGACATCGCGAGCAACTACTCGCGGACGCAGGGGATCAATCCGCCCTTTACGGGTCAGGTCTTCCCGACGCAGCACCTCATCTACGTCAACATCAACTGACCTCACCGCGCCCGGCGGCACACGCCGCCGGGCACTCCCGATCGAAAGTGATCGATGGCTGCCAAGAAGTCTCGTGATCCCCTGGGTGACCTCAGAAAGCTCAGCGCTTCGTTTCCCGAGACGGCCGAGGTCGTCGCGTGGGGTCACCCCACCTTTCGCGCCGGCAAGAAGATCTTCGCCAGCTACGGCGAGCATGAGGGCGTTCCGACCATCACGGTGAAGGCGACCCTCGCCGATCAGGCGGCACTCACCCAAGACGCCGAGCGCTTCTTCGTCCCCGCCTACGTCGGTCACCAAGGCTGGATCGGCATCTATGCCAGGCGTGTCGCCTGGCCGATGATCGAAGAGCTGGTCGAGCAGAGCTACCGCTACGTCGCCCTCAAGCGCATGATCAACGCCCTCGACGAGAGCCGCGGCAAGCGCTGACGGCAGCGCCCATGCCGTCGGCCTGGGCTACACGCCGCCGGCCCTTCCTGGAGATTCGAGGATCGTTCGGTCCCGTGCGTCGGCTGACGGACATCATGTTCCTGGGACCGAAGGGGCTCTGGTTCTCACAGGATTCCCGTAGATCCATGGAGCTTGCCTCAGGCGAATCCCTGGGGACAATCGGGACACGATCGTGGGGGCACCTTTCGGAGGACGGACATGACGACCGGGCTGATTCGGGGCTTGATGGAGAACAGCACGCGGGGGGTGATGGGAGCGGACTTGCTCTCGTGGATCGCCATTCTGCGTGCGAATCGGTTCCAGATCTCGCCGAGTCGCCTGCATCTCGCGGCGCTGGCGACGGCGTTCAGCTCTTCGAACCTCGTCTTCAAGACGCTGAACGGCTGCCTGCGGGCGCAGCGCAAGAAGCGGATCGGTCGGCCGATTCGCCCGGTCTTCATCATCGGGCACTGGCGGTCGGGCACGACGCTCCTTCACGAGCTCATGACCATCGACCCGCGCAACGTCGCCCCGACGAGCTGGGAGTGCGTCGGCGTGCACATGGCGCCGTGGATCTCGGAGCGCAGCGCGCGCTTCTTGCCGCTGCGCATCCCCGCCAGCCGCCCCTTCGACAACGTGCAGCTCGGCTGGGAGAGCCCCCAAGAAGACGAGTTCGCGCTCTGCAACCTCGGGGTGCCTTCGACGTACCACCGCTTCTACTTCCCGACGACCAACAGCGACGTCGATCGCTTCCTCGCCATCGCCAAGGACACGCGCGTCGCGCCGGCGCTCTCTCGCTTCCTCGACCAGCTCGCCTGGATCCGCTGCGTCAAGCGCCCTCGGGCGGGATCGCAGAACGGCGGCCCCTCCGAGGAGCCCCTGCACGTCGTCTTGAAGTCGCCCACTCACACCTGGCGAGTGGATGAGCTGCGGCGAGCGTTCCCGGACGCACGGTTCCTCCATATCACGCGCAGCCCGTACGAGGTCTACCGCTCGACGAAGAACCTCTGGGAGAAGCTGTGCGCTCACCAAGGGCTCCAGCGGCCTCGCTTCTCGACCGAGGCGGGGCAACGGGACCTCGAGGACTTCGTCGTGCGCGTCTTCGCCGACATGCACCAGACGCTCGACTCGGCGCTCGAGAGCTGGCGGAGCGACGGGGACGGCTTCGAGCAGCGCTATCACCAGGTGCCCTACGAGGCCATCGACCCCACTCGCCATCCTGCCCCGGCCGTCATCGACCGGCTGCGCTCGGCCTACGAAGACCTGGGCTTGCATCAAGAAGAGTCCCAGGGCGCCCTGCCCGCGGACGTCACCGATCGCCTGGGCGAGAGCCTCGAAGGCAAGAGCCGCTACGTGAAGAACCGCTTCGACGAGCTCCCACCCACGTTGATCGATCGCTTGAACCGCGAATGGCGAGGCTACTTCGATGCGCACGAATACGCGATGAAGTCCTGAGACACGAAGCGGGAGGACCATCGACTGTCAGTGGGGCGTGAGCCGTGAGCGCATTCGGTCCTCACCGAGTCCCAGTCGTTCGGACCACCGGCTTCAGCCGGTCTCGGTGTCCTCCATCCAAGCGCCTTGGAGAGGACTCAGAC
>JAVJTD010000528.1:0-21729 GCA_040219065.1 Planctomycetota bacterium | reverse complement strand
AACCCCTTCGCGGACGTCTTCATTCACGACCGGGTGCGACAGACCACGGTTGTTGTCAGCGTCGACTCCGATCAGCGACAAGGTCGTGGAGTAAACTGGTCGGGCCAGATCTCCGCGAATGGACGGATCGCATCGTTCTCGAGCGAAGCTCCGGAGCTGGTTCCTGACGACACGAACCAGTCCATCGATGTGTTCATTCATGACACATTGACCAAGAAGACGAGCCGCGTGAGCCTAAATCATCAAGGTCTTCAGTCCGGCGGAGCTGGCGGCGCGGTTGCCATCATCCGAAGCGGGCGATTCGTTTCCTTTGCGACTCGCGAAGGAGACCTCGTACCGGACGACTCGAACGGTTACCAGGACATATTCGTACACGACCGAGCCACCCTCGAGACCACACGTGTCTCAATTGGTCACGTTGGTCTCGAGGGTGATGGCGACAGCTACTTCTACAGTGAGCTCTCGCCAGACGGCCGGTGGGTCGTCTTCTCGAGCCGGGCAAGTAATCTCACGCCAGGATCCTCCACGAACATGGACATCTATCTGCGGGACCGAATCGAGTTGAGATGCATCGGAGATCCTAAGCCAGGTGGCGAGCTCGGATTTCGTGTTCGTCACGCCTTGGGGGAATGGGGAAATGACATTCTCATCCTGCTCTCGAAGACCGGCACCGATAGACTCGAGCTGCGCGATGGGCGTATCGTGTATCTCTCTTTCGACTCTCTGACGGAGGTCAGCCTTCGGCTCGGCCTGAGAGGATTCATCGACGAGGACGGGACGTCCCAGACACAGCTGATCCCAGTTCCGGAGATACCGCTCCCTCAAACATTCTGGGCCGTGGCCCTGACCCTGGACCGATCGACCCGCGAGATCATCTCGTTCACATCTCCGATCTCCATCACCTTCCAATAGGAAAGGTGACTAGCCGGATCCCATCGACGAACGACCGGCTGAAGCCGGGGGAGACATACTGACTGAAGTCAGTGGATACGAAGAGTCGGTCGTCACACCGGGTACGGGCCGTCTTCGAATGTTTGGTCGTGGTAGCCCTTCGAGCCGACGGCTTTGGCCAAGGGGCTCCAGGGATCTTCGTCGCGCCGCAAGCGCTCGAGGCATCGGGCGAAGTCCAGGCGTGGCCTCCAGCCGAGCTCGGCACGCGCCTTGGCGTTGTCGTAGACGCGCTCGATGGCGGGGAGCATCTTCCAGCCGCGCCGAGCGTACTCGCCGGTGAAGCCGGGGACGCGTCGTTCGACGACTGAGGGAGCATCGCTCCGAAGTTCCGCGAGATCCTCTCTCCGGAACGGGGTCGTCGCGCTGATGATGTAGCGGCCGAAGCCGATCGCCGGAGCTCGCTCAGCCGCCAGCAGATGCGCGTCGACGATGTCCTGGAGGTCGGCGCGGCGGTACAGCAGCTCGTTGGCCTTGAGGTTCGCGTCCTCGTAGCTGTTTCGGACCTCGGCGTTGTCGTCTTGCTCGGGAAAGAAACGCGACGTACGCAGGATGAGGCACGGCAGCTTCTCGCGGCGCCAGAACAGCTCGCACAGGTCCTCGGCGGCGACCTTGGTCACGCCGTAGATGTTCTTCGGCACCGGGCGCACGTCCTCGGTGATCCACGCCGCGGGCGCGCCGGGCGGTGGCGTCAGCGCCGCACCGAAGGTGCTGGTCGTGCTGGTGAAGATGACGCGGCCGACGCCTTGCGCAACGGCCTCTTCGAGCAGGTTCAGCGTGCCGGTCACGTTGGTGTCGATGAAGTCCTGCTTCGCATGGGTCGCCACGTGCGGCTTGTGCAGCGTCGCCGTATGGAGGATCACATCGACGCCGTGCACCCAGCCCTTCACGAAGTCGCGATCGACGATGCTCCCGACCGCACGTGTGTACGGCGACGCCTTGAGGTCCAACCCGATCGCCTCGTGCTCCGAGCCCTCGAGATGCCGCATCAGCCCTTCGCCGAGATGGCCGCTGCTACCGGTGATCAGGATCTTCATCTCTGATATCTCAGTGGACGGGTGAATCCGACTCTTCGAAGTCTCTGCCCAAGCTCGCTCGAAGAGTGCCTCGTTGACCATGACAGCCACTGGCTCGCTTCGGCTTGGGCACTCCGTCAGTTTCTCGGCTTGCGCGGTGGTCCGCCGCGCTTCTTCTCGAAGTCGGGGTGCGAGCGGTTGCCGGGGCCACTTCCCTCAGGTCCGACTTGGAGGAAGGCGCTCTTGAGGTAGCGGCCTTCGGGGTGGGACATCGTGAACGGGTGATCGGGTGCGGCACCGGACAAGGCGAGCACTCGGACTTCTCTTTGGGTGTCGAGCGCGGCTTCCCGGATCACGCCCAAGAACATCTCCTCGCTGACCAGGCCTGAGCAGGAGTGTGTGCCGACCAGGCCGCCCGGCTTCACGGCCAGCAGCGCCAGGCGATTGAGATCGCGGTATCGATACAATGCCGCTCCCAGTCCGGCGCGATCCCTCGCCCACTTGGCCGGATCCACGTTGACGACGTCGGGGCGCTCGTCCACGGGCAGGGATGCGATCTCGCGCAGTGCGTCGAACACATCGCCGGATCCGAACAGCACCTCGAGACCGTTCCGCTCCGCATTGCGCTCGCCCATCGCGATCGCTTCCTCGTCGAGGTCGAAGGCGCGCACCATCGTCGCGCCGCCGGCCTTGGCGGCGAGGGCGAAGCCGCCGGTGTAGGTCATCCCGTCGAAGACGGTCTTGCCGCGGCACCAATGGGCGAGGCGCGCTCGGTTGTCGCGCTGATCGAGGAAGAAGCCGGTCTTGTGGCCGCCGGCCGGGTCGACGATGAAGTGGACCCCGTTTTCGTGGACATCGAGCTCGCCGCGAAAGGTCGGCTCGGGGACCGTGAAACCCTCGTAGCGGGACGTCTTCTCGTCGGTGCGGACGATGACATCGGTGATGCCGAGCGACTCACGCAGCACGGCCTCCAGCTCCTCCATGCGGCGCCACCAGCCGAGGCTGAAGAGCGACACCGACGCGACGTTCTCGTAGCGGTCGATCACCAGCCCGGCCAGCCCGTCGCCTTCGCCGTGACACAGCCGCCACGCGTTGGTGACTTCGGGCAATCGCAAGACGTCTTTGCGCAGCGACTCGGCCTCGACCAGCCGCTCGTGCAGCCAGTCACCGTCCGGGACGCGATCAGCGTCGAAGGACAATACGCGCAGCGCGATCTGCGACTTGCCGTGCCACAAGCCGAACCCACAAGCGCGACCTTCCTTGGTCCGAATGCGGACCAGGTCCCCGTCCCTCGGATTCCCTTCGGTGCGGAGCACGCGCTTCGAGAACACGGCCGGATGCACCGGCGGACCGCCACGCAAGACGACGCTGGGCACACGGCGCCCCGGCACGCCACGTCCCCCCGACTCCTCGGAATACAGCCGGCTTCTCACAGGACTGCTGTCGCCTCGATCTCGACCAGCGCGTTCGGCTCGAGGAGATCCTTCACCTCGACGAGCGCCATCGCCGGGAAGTGCTTGCCCAGCACTTCGCGGTACGACTGCCCGACGAGCGCGAGATTGGCCAAGTACTGCAGCTTCTCCGTCACGTAGATCGTCAGGCGCCCGATGTTGGTCGCGTCGCCGCCCGCTTCGAGGACCACGGCCAGGACGTTCTTCAGCGCCTGCTCGAACTGGGGCACGAATCCGCCGTCGACGAGCGTCTCCGTCTCGTTCCAGCCGATCTGACCGGCGACGAACAGCAGCCGTCCTCCCTCCGGCGCGAGGAGGCCATGGTTGTAGCCCTTGGGCCGGGCGAGGGATTGCGGATTGACGATGGTGAAGGGCTCGTTGGCCATGCTGGGTTCCTTCGGTTCGGGAAGACCGGGAGGATACCACGAGCGCGCATGCGAAGGGATCCAGGGCTTGCCACCCTCGCCCAAGAGACGGACACTGAGCTTTGAGACGAGCGCGAGAGGAGCGAGCCGATGACGGAGCGAGGGTTAAAGGGCCGCGTGGCCCTGATCACGGGCGGAGGCAGTGGGATCGGACGGGCGACGACGCTGCGACTGGCGGAGGCCGGTGCGAGGGTCGTCGTCTGCGGTCGCCGGCTCGAGCCGCTGGAGCAGGTCGCCAAGGAATGCGCCGGTGAGGCGGTCGCCATCGCCTGCGACGTCACCTCGCCCGAGTCCGTCGACGCCGCGGTCGCAGAGACGGTCGAGCGATTCGGCTCGTTGACCATCCTCGTCAACGGCGCTGGCGTCGCGCCGAGCGCCAAGCTGGAGCAGACGAGCGAAGAGCTGTGGCGATCGGTCTTCGCGACCAACATCGACGGCGTCTACCGAATGACCAAAACCGCCTTACCTCATATGAAGGCGGCGGGCTGGGGCCGGATCATCCAGGTCGCCTCGACCGCGGCTCGGACCGGATTCGCATACGTGAGCGCCTACTGCGCGTCCAAGCACGCCGTGCTCGGGTTCACGCGGGCGATCGCTCTCGAGGTCGCGCGGGAGAACATCACGGTCAACGCGGTGTGTCCCGGCTACGTCGACTCGCCCATGACAGACGCCTCGGTGAAGCGAATCGCCGAGAAGACCGGCCGTCCCGAAGACGAGGTTCGCGGGACCTTGGAAGCGACCTCGCCGCAGCGCCGCCTGATCCAACCGGAGGAGGTCGCCGCGACCATCGCGATGCTCTGCTCCGAGGAAGCTCGGGGCATCCACGGTCAAGCGATCCAGATCGACGGCGGTGCCGTGGTGGCGTGATCCAGGGCCTTCCTCGTCCTCCCCACTGCCTTCCCCTAAGGTCGCCTGGCCTCCTCACCGACTCATTGCAGGACGGGAGGTCTGCCCTTACAATCCGCCCTCCGATTCGGCGGCCGCTAGAGCCCTGGAACTAGAAGACTTATCGCCATCAGAGCGCCCCAGATGCCCGAGAGTCCCCAGTCTGCTGACGTCGTGATCATCGGTGCCGGCATCGTCGGCGCCTCGGTCGCTTACCATCTGTGCCGGCACACCGACCTTCGGGTGGTGTGCTTCGAGCAGGAGGGCGTCGCGGCCGGCAGCACCAGCCGAAGTGCGGCGGCGTTCCGGCATCAGTTCTCCTCGCGCATCAACGTCGAGATGTCGCTCTGGAGCGGCCGGGCTTACCGCGAGTTTCCCGAGGTCATGGGCTGCGAGCCGGTCTTTGCGCAGCAGGGATACCTCTTCCTCTACTCCGATCCGGCGGATGTCGAAGCGGCGAGCCGGCGTGCCGCGCTGCAGCGCGAGTACGGCGTCGAGAACGTACAGCTACTCGATGGCGCTCAGGCTTGCGGGCTGTTCGAAGGCACGTTCGAGCCAGCTCAGATCGCGGGCGCGACCTGGTGTCCCGGTGATGGCTTCTTGCACCCGACCACCATCGCGCAAACTTACTACGAGCGCGCGAAGGAGCACGGCCTGATCAGCCGCATCGGTGCCCGCGCGACCGAGATCGAGCGCCAGAACGGTCGCGTCAGCGGCGTCGTCCTCGCCGATGGTAGCCGCATCGAGACGCCCGTCGTCATCAACACTGCCGGCTGGTGGGGCAACGAGGTCGCGCGCATGGCCGGCGTCGAGATCCCCCTCGTGGCGGTGAAGCGATACCTCTATCTCACGAATCAGCTCGATCCGCGGAAGGTCTCGCACTTCCCGATGACGGTCTTCGATCTCGGTCCCTACTACCGTCCCGAGAGCAACGGCTTGCTCCTCGGCTCGGACGAACGGCCGAAGAAGCCCGCGGGCTGGAAGGACTTTCCCCCGCCGGCGCAGGACTTCGAAGCGCTGCGCGAGGAGCAGGACGCCGTGCCCCCCGAGTTCGGGAAGGGCATGGACGGCTACGGCATCGAGGTCCTGGCCTCGATCGCGGAGTTCGTGCCCTTCTTCGAGGAAGAGGTGGCCATCGAGAGTATCGTCTGTGGGTATTACGAGATCACGCCCGACGAGAAGGCTCTCATCGGCTGGGACCCCCGCGTCGATGGCTTGCTCCATGCCACCGGGTTCTCGGGCCACGGCGTCATGCACGCTCCGGCCACCGGCGAGATCGTGCGGTGCATCGTCACGGGCGAGGAGCCGCCGTTCGACATCTCCGCTCTGAAGATCGATCCGCTTCTTCGGAACGAGCAACGCGACGACCCCGAAGTGATGGTCATCTGACAGCTTCGGGAAGGAGCGCTCATGTGTCCGGCGGTCCGGACGGCGAATGCCCTCGGCATCGTGCCGTTCGTCAGCCTTGATCGATTCGGACGTGCCGCGCGATGAGCGCCGCACGGTCCGGCCTGAAGGTCCACCTCGCCTTGGCGACGGTGTCGATCATCTTCGGCACGAACTACGTCGTCACCAAGCAGCTGATGACGGTCCTGCCGCCGATCGTGCTGTTCTCTCTGCGCGTGATCGGTGCGGCATTGCTGCTGATCGTGATCCACCGCACCTGGATCCAGGAGCCATTGCAGAAGGGGGATCTTCGGCGCATCGCGTTCTACAGCTTGCTCGGCGTCGTCGTGAACCAGATCCTGTTCATGGAAGGCCTGCATCGAACGACGCCGGTGAACGCGTCGGTGCTGGTCTGCACCATTCCGGCGTTCACGTTCTCTTGGGCGTTGATCCTGCGGAAGGAGCAGGCGACGCCGATGCGTCTCGCGTCACTGGCCCTCGCCTTTGCCGGCGTGGCGTATCTGCTCGGCATCGAGAACTTCGATCTGTCGAACGAGCTGATGCGGGGCAATCTCTACATCGTGATCAATGCGAGCTCGTTCGCGCTTTACCTGGTCCTGACGAAGCCGCTCGTCAGCCGGTACCGGAACCCGATCACGGTGGTGCGCTGGACGTTCACCTGCGCGATCCTCGCGACGCCGTTCACCGCGCCGGCCTTCGGCGATGTCGATCCGGAGTCGCTCAGCCTGAAGGTCTGGATCACGCTCGGCATCGTGATCGTTTTCCCGACCGTGGTGACGTACCTGCTCAACAACTGGGCGCTGCAGCACGCCGACGCGTCACTGGTCGCCGTCTACATCTACCTCCAGCCGGTCGTCGCGGGCACCTTGTCGGTGCTGTACCTCGGCGAGGAGCTCAACCCGAGGATGTTCCCGGCGGCCGCGGCGGTCTTTCTCGGCGTGTATGGGGTGAGCCGGTTTCGAAAGCACCCCTGACGGGGGTCCACAATCGGAGCGCCGGCTTCAGCCGGCCTCGGTGTCCTCAATCCAGGCGCCTTGGCCAGAGCTTGGACCGTTCATCTGAAACTCCGTGGCACGATGCTGCCGCATGGGAAACCAGAGCCCGCGCGACCTGTGCGGTGAGGAGTGCTCGATTCAGAATCATCTTTGGTCGTCAGTGCCACTGCTCGACCGGCGAGGGCTCGAGCAAGGGGCATCCCAAAGTGGGCCATTTGTGCCGGGAACAGATTGCTCACTTCCAAAAGTGGGCCATCTGTGCCGGGAACAGATTGCTCACTTCTTGCGCGAACCAATGAAGAAGCCGCTCTGGCGCCACCTCTCGAGCAAATGGGAAAAGGGGGTTCAGGTGGGATAGGAGAACACCAGAGCGGCTCATTGTGTCGATGAGCTGGGAGATCTCAATGGATCCCCCCGGCCGAGTCTCACTCGATACGTAGGGTCTTCGTCCGAGTTCCGCCTTTTTGCGAGCGAAGAGTGATCGTCGCATCGCCACTGCCGCGGACCCAGAAGCGATAGGTTTGCGGCGAGCCTTTGCTGACGCCTCGCTCGAGCGAAAGGCGACCGGGCTGGTCGACATCCATGCGCCGGTACTCTTCGGGGAAGCGATCGACCCGGCGCGCGACCGCGACGACACGGACGTCCTCGCCGGTGATCTCGAGGAAGTCCGGGAGACCGATGCGCTTCTGCGCGGCGAGCTCCGAGACCGTCGGGATCGCGCGCTCATTGTCGAGCGTGACGGTCACCGTGAAGGCGCCTTGGCCGATGCTCGCGACCGCAGGCTCGGACATAGTGGGCATCGGCATCTGATCGGCGTGCTCGAGCGAGAAGACCGTATTGCGGTGGAGCATCTCCTCGATGAGGAAGTGCGGCGCGACGCGCGAGCTGGTCTTCTTCCAGCCGCCGATCTCGATCTCCCCGAAGACCGGATGGTCATAGGGATGCCAATCGATGTACTGGTTCCCGCTCTCCATCAGATCGTCCCACTGCTGACGCCATTCCGAGCGGTTCTGACCTTCCTCCCGCTCCTGGCCGCTGTCGTACTGGTCGCTCGAGAAGAGCTCATTGGTGAAGGAGAAGATCCCCAAGCCTTCATAGGTCCAATTCACGAACCCGCCGTAGACACTGTACAGATCTCGCCAGATGATCATGTAGCGATAGAAGGGCAGCATCTTCTCGCCGGTCTGGCCGAGCTCGTCGTAGACCGCGACATCACCGCGGGGATACTCGCCATAGGACTCGTAGCCCGGCCCGCGCAGGATCATGCCGCCCGAGTTGTGATAGGACTGCACGCCGGCGATGTTGGGCTTGGACAGGATGAACTCGGCGATCGAGCGCGTCTCGGGCCAGCAGAGCGGATAAGGCCCGGCCCCACCCTGGACGTAATTGGGCTGCCACCCCGACGGCCAGTTGCGGTTCATGTCGTAGCCGCCAGGACCGTCCTCGTTCACGCGACCGTCCCCGTCATTGTCGATCCCCTCGGACCCGATCAGCGAGTACTCGCCTTGCTCACCCTCGGCGACCGGTATGAGGAGGCGCGGATCGGCGGGCGAGCGCTTGTAGCGGCCTTCGGGATCCTTGATCCGCATCTGCGTGATGTGGCCGTCGCCGTCCAGGTCATCGGGACCGTCCTCGTCGAGCTCGCCGTCCCGATCATTGTCGAGGGGCGCCTTGCCCGAGCGAGAGCTGCTGGAGGTATTGGCCGCATCGAACCAGTGGTCACGACCGTCGGGGTTCACCATCGGCAGGATGTAGAAGACTCGCTCGTCGACGAGGCGCTTCACCTTGGCGATCCGCTCGTAGTTCTCCATCAGGTAGGAGATCGTGTAGAGGCAGGTCTCGGTGCCTTGGATCTCGTTGCCGTGGACATTGGCGTCGATGTACATGGCCGCCTTGTTCTCGGGCGGTCCGGTGTCAGGATTGTTGATCGTGACGACCCACATGTCCCGGCCCTCGTGGCTCTTCCCGATCGACTCGATCGAGAGAAACCAAGGGAACGCATCGACCAAACGGCGCAGGAGCGCGGTGGTCTCGTCGTAGTCGTAATAGCGATTCCAGGCGATCTGGACCTTGGGATCCTGGGCGCGGGCGGTGCCTGATAGGGCGAGGATCGCCAGGGCACCGAGGATCGTCCCTCTCTTCCAAATGCTCATCGTCTCTCTGCTCCTCGGCGTCATGCGATCGCGCGTGTCTTCTCTCATTGGTGCTCTCTCAGCCATCGAGCCGCACCTCCTGACGCGCCCGGCCCGCCTTTTGGCTGCGGACACTCAGGGTCACCCGCGAGCCGGGCTCCCCTCGGATCATCCAGGTCAGCTCCTCGCGCCCACCGCGCCCGTCGAGGCTGTTGATGCTCGACATCTTCTCACCGAGGATCAGCTCTTGCCCGTGCAGCTCGAGGTCGACTCGCACCGGAAGCACCTCCCGGTTCATCTGGCCTTGCCGGATGGCCGTCGGAAGTCGGCCGTCGTTGGTCAGGACCGCCTTGACGGTGTAGAGACCGCTGCCGTGGTCCTCGACCTCGACCTCTTGGATTGCGATGTGACCAAACTGCTCGGCCATGAAGTGCAGGAGCCCGAGGTGAGCGTCCGCCAAGGCCGGGATCTCGCTCGCCGGAGGGTTGGTCTTCACGAAAGGCTTCCAGCCACCGATCTCGACCTCGCCGAGATCCGGATGATCGAACGCTTTCCAAGCGACGAAGCCCGCTCCGTTGAGCGCACGCTCGTTCCACGCCAGCCACTCGGTCTCACGGTCGGCGTCGTCTCCGCCTCGAGAGCCGCTTCGGGCGCGACCGCCTCGGCGAGGCGCGGACGGCGCAGACTCTTCGGAGCCCTCCTCCTCGTCGGCCGCCTCCTCCGTCTTCTCGGGACCCGGCCCATACCAGACACGTGAGGCGAAGGCCGGCACACCGAACTGGAAGTAGGCCCACTCAAAGAAGGCGCCATCGGCGGGCTCGGGATCGGCTTTCTCCACGCCGAGCAGCTTCTTGAACTGCTCGCTCGCCTCGGTGTACAGCGAGACGTCTTGGGACTGCACCTGCGTCTCGGGCTCACGCGCGCCCCTGCGACCGCGGCCGCCACCTCCCGGCGCTTCCCCACCACCGCCGCGGCTCGAGGCCTTGGGCGGATTGACGAGGTTGTCGTGACGATCGAGGACCAGCACGGCGGCGATGTTCGGCCGTGCGAGGACCCACTCGATCAAGGCGTGCGTCTCGCGCTCGCAGTTGGGGTAGTCGCCGGTGGCGCGGTCGTGCTCTTGCCAGGCGTGGGCGAAGTTGCGCGACAGGTCGACGCCGCCGGCGGCATCTTCATTGACCTGCTCGTCGCCATCGTCGTCCTTGCCTTCGATGACGAGACGGTGCGTGCCGCGCTCGCCCTTCTCGGCATCGGGCTTCCGCATCTTCCGGCCGTCCTCGGAGTCGATCAGCCAGTCGCCCGCGGGATCGGGCACGCGCATCCAAGTGATGACGCCGTCGCCGTCGAGATCGTCGGGCCCGTCCTCGTCGGTCCGGCCATCACGATCGTCATCGGTCGGCGTCGCGTTACGTCGGCGCTCTTGCCGCGGCGCGGTGAAGAAGGAGCGCGTCGCATCGGGATTCGGACGGAGCACGCAGTAGAGGACATGCTCGTCGAGCAGCTTCTTCATGCGCTCTTCGCCCAAGTCTTCGGCGAGCAGCTTCTCGATCATCGAGGCGAGGACCTCGTCCGCGACGGGGCGATCGCCGCTCAAGTTCGAGAGGAGCAGAAGGCCCGGACGCTGATCGACGGGAGTGCCGCCCGTGCGAGCGATCTCGACGGTCCAGATGGTCCGCCCATTTCCCGACTCGGTCAGTCTGCCCAGACGAGCGAGGCTTTCCTTACCAGCCAGCGCCTCACGAAGGGAGTGCGTCAGCCGGTCGTCGTCTCGGTAGCCGTCCCAAGCCGACTGCGCGGCGAGGTTGCCGGACCAAAAGGCCAGCAGACCGAGAATCGTCAGCAGTCTCCGCATGCGGATCCTCCTCTCGGATCAGTGTTTCCAGTGGTGTCGTCAGGCAGGCCCAGCATGACGAAGGCCCGGATTATACGCCGAGACGACGCGATGTCCGCCCGCCGATCCCACCGCCGCTGCCGACCGATTCCGACGGGCGGTGCTGGCACCTCCGAGAAGGACGGTCCACAATGTCCCGCCGTTGGCCCGAGCCCGCATTTCTCACGAGACATCGTCGCGAGGTGTCGAAGATGCCAATGGATGCAAGGAAAGCGACTGAGCACACCGCAGTCGACCTCGCTGCAGGTCGTCGAGGCGGCGCAGGGAGCTTGACGCAGCAGACATGGGTAAGTTCGGCGCCGCAGTAGATGGCTCGTGAGAAATGCGGGCTCGATCCGGTTCGAAGTGCCCGGAGGCAAACATGACGATCGCTGAGAGGCGCCTCCTCTTCGAGCGATTCGAAGGTCTGCGCGGGCGAGTGCCGTGGTGCCCCTTGGCGACCTTGCCCACTCCGGTGACCGAGGCGAAGAGCCTTTCCTCAGAGCTCGGCGCGCCGATCTGGATCAAGCACGACGAGGCGACCAGCCCGGTCTACGGCGGCAACAAGCTGCGCAAGCTCGAGCTGCTCGTCGCCGAGGCCGACGCCCTCGGCGCCCACCGCTGGATCGTCTACGGACCGCTCGGCTCGAACTGGGTGCTCGCGACGTGCATCCTCGGAAGGCTCCGCGGCCGTGAGGTGCACGCCATTCTGTTTCGGCGTCCCTTGCACGAGCAGTCACGGCGAAGCTTCTCCCTCTCCAGCGAGCTGGCGACGGAAGCCCACGTCATCGCCCATCCGGTGCTCGTGCCCTGGAAGGTCCTTCAGGTGAAGAGACGATTGGGACCGAACGCGCACGTGCTGCCGCCGGGCGGCACGTCGGCGCTGTCGACGCTCGGCTACGTCGAAGCGGGGCTCGAGCTCGCCGAGCAAGTGAGGAGCGGCGACCTCCCCGAGCCCGCATCGATCGTCGTCGCGCACGGCACCGGTGGCACGGTCGCGGGCCTGGCGATCGGCGTCGCCGCCGGAGGCCTCTCGAGCCGGGTCCTCGGCGTGCGGGTGGCCGACCGCATCGTCGCCAACCGCTGGGTCGCCCGCCGGTTGATTCGAAGCACGGCCCGGCTCCTCGATCCATCGGACCCCGCGCTGCAGAGAGCGCCCTTGGAATTGATCGGCGGCGAGCTCGCGCCCGGCTATGGTCGTCCGTCGATCTCTGGCGAGCGGGCACAAGAGCTCGCCCGTCGACTGGAGGGCTTGCGGTTGGATGCGACCTACACCGCCAAGGCGCTGGCCGGCGCCGCCAAGATCATCCAGAGCGGCTCGGCCGGTGCTCCGTTCCTGTTCTGGAATACCTATCAATCGCAGCGTCTCGACGACCTACCGGCCCGCCTCGACGCGGCACGCTCCGGTAAGGCGTAGAGTCGAAAGGTCAGAGCTGCCTGGCCGAACGAGGCCGCGGCGCGGCCTGTGGCGGCGGGACGCCCGCGCTCCCAGTTCTTCACGAGCGAGCTCCGGCCGAGGCGGCGTCCGGAGAGAAAACCCCTTCGAACCCTTTCGGCACGGCTGATAGGATGACTCGGGCCCTTTTCGACACGCCTGCCGGGACGTCAGTCACGGAGTCCATTCACATGTACCGGATCCTCGTCCTCGCGATCTGGCTCTCGAGCCTCGGCCACGCGGCTCCGATCGCTCAGACCGACGATGTCTCTCCGGCCGAGTTCCGGGAGATCGAACAAGCCTTCACCAGCGCGAGCCGCGACGACCTGGATGGTTGGCTGGCGAAGATGGAGAAGGTGCGCTCGGTCGATGACGAGCGAGCGGTCGACCTCCTCGGCCAAGCGCTCGAGGACATCGAGCAGAGCGTCAACACTCTCGGCCGTCAGTACGAGCGCGTGGTCGAGGAGCTCACGCCGCTCCAGCGGATCAACCACACGCCGACCGAGCGAAAGAAGTACGACGACTTGAACGCCACCCGGAAAGAGCTGGGTGACATTCTCGATCGCGAGCGCCGGGCGGCCACGGCCATCGAAGCGGCCTTCGCCGGGATGACGGGCGAGAGCGCTCGGGAAGCACTCGTCCGCGAGGCCCGTCGCTCGAAGTCGTGGCGCATGCGGGCCGCGGCGTTGAACGCGATCGGCTCGTGGGAGCAAAGGCCGGGGGACGCCATCGAGGCCCTGATCGAGGCCGTGGAGCGCGAGAAGGACCCGAAAGTGCGGGTGATCGCCCTCGAAGCTGCCGGTCGCACCGGCGAGGTTGCGCTCGTCGACCCCGTCTCCGAGCTTCTCGAGGACAAGTTTCCCGAGGTGGCCAAGTCTGCCGCTCAGGCGCTGGGCGAGATCGGCTCGAAGGACGCCGTGCCCGCCTTGATCAAGGCGATGAAGAAGGTCAGCGGGAACGACGCGGTCGCGATCCAAGAGGCCCTGACGAAGCTCACCGGGGCCAACCTCGGCGAGAACGCCAAGGACTGGGAGCGTTGGTGGAAGGATACCGGCTCGACCGGGGACGCCTCTCGCCTACCGCCGTCCCAAGGGCACAAGGTCAAGAAGAAGGGCGTCATCAGCTACTACGGCATCGAGACGACGTCCGAGCGAGTCTTGTTCATCATCGACATCTCCGACAGCATGAACGACTCGGCGCTGCAGGACGCATTGCCCGAGGACGGCTCGCAGCCCAACCGCGAGGGCAACGCGCGCTCGAAGCTCTCGGTGGCCAAGGACGAGCTGGTCAAAGCGATCGTCGGCCTGAGCGAGGACTCGACGTTCAACATGATCTTCTACAACCACACGGTCTCGGCGTGGCAGCCCCGGATGGTGGCGGCCAACAAGAAGAACAAGAATGAAGCGCTCGAGAAGATCCTCGGCGTGAAGGCCGAAGGCGCGACCAACATCTTCGAAGCGCTCGAGCTCGGATTCAGCATGGCCGGCATGGGTCTCTCCGACCGCTACTATCCGGCCGCCATCGACACGATCTTCTTCCTCACCGACGGTGAGCCGACGGCGGGTCGCTTGCAGGAGAAGCCGGCGATCCTCGAAGAGATCGAGAGACAGAATCGCTACAAGAAGGTCGAGCTGCACTGCATCGGCATGGGCATCCTGCACGATCGCAATTTCTTGCAGTCCTTGGCCCGTCAGAACGCCGGACAATACGTCGCGCTCAAGTGAGCCGACCGGAAAGGATAATTGCCATGAAGACTCCCTCCCGGCTCTTCGGAGCCTTCTTTGCGCTCTGGTTGGGGCTCGCGCCCTTCGCCGTCGCCCAGAAGGACAAGGAGGAGGAAAGCGATGAGCCCGAAGTCACCTTGAGCGACAAGGAAGCCAAGGAGAAGGTCGACACGATCATGAAGTCGATCCAGGGCTACAAGCGCGACGACTTCCCCGTCCTCGAGCTGCATTTCAAGAAGGGCAAAGTGCAGGAGCTCGGCGAGCTCGTGCACCCTTACACCGCCAAGACGCTCCGCGACATGTTCCTCAAGGAGAAGGATCCCGAGCTGCGCGGGCTCGCCGCCGAGACGCTGGGAAAGATGCGGTTCGACCGCAAGAAGAACACCGCCTTCTTCATGCAGGTGCTCAAGAAGTACAAGGGCGATGATGATCTCTTCATCGCCGGCTGCCTCCGCGGCATCGGCCACCTGGGCGTGATCGAGGCGTACGAGATCTTGCCCAAGTACTACGGGCACGCCTCCGACCGCGTCTTCTCGGCCGCCGTCTTCGCGGCCGGTGAGCTCGGCGACAAGAAGGCGATCCGCACCTTGATCGAGATGTACCACATGAACGCCGGTACCAAGGGCGTCTCGGTCCGGGTCGACACGGGCACCGCCGGCCCCGGCGATCAGATGGCTGCTCAGCGCGCGGGCAAGTCGATGCAGAAAAAGAAGCGCAACGACCGCCAAGGCGCGATGGCGGCGATTCGCAAAGCGCTGAAGTCTCTCACGGGTGAGGACTTCCAGAAGGCCGAAGAGGCCGACGCCTGGTTCGCCGAGAACAAGGAGCGCCTCGACCTCTGAGCGAGCGGCCTCGAACATTCCATCATTCCATCAAAGCGGCGCGGGCTTCGGCTCGCGCCGTTCTCGTTGGTTCGCGAGACGCACGATTGCACCCGGCACGATTGGGCCACATCTCCTCGAGTCAGCCCCCCTCTCCGAACACACTTCGGCGGCTTCTCGCATTTTTCGGCGTTACGAATCCGAAGGTCCCTACGTCTTGGAAGGTGTCGCAGCCATTTCAGACGAGCGGTCCGCGAGAAGTTTTCTCGTCACGAAATGCCGGTCAGGGCGCACTTTTTCGAATGGAGAGGCAGAGCACGGACAGTGTTCACAAAAAGTTGACGAACGAATTTTGGAAGGAAACGTCTCGTAGGAGGCGTCGCACGTTCGATCGAGCAAGCGGAGGATCAGCCGACCGCCGCTCTTTCGAACAACGCACCGAAGTGAAACACCCGAGGCCGGGTCAAAAGGGGGGCCTCCTCGGGCGAGGATTCTGAAAGGAGAGTCCAGGATGAAGGCCATGATCGTGATCGCACTCGCAGTACTGCTGGGTACGGTCTCTGCCTTCGGACAGTCGTTCCAACGTCATTCTGTCGGAGATCACGGGTTCTCGATCGAGGCCCCGTCCGGTTGGAAGCCTTCCGAAGCCCGAGGCAGCATCCAGCTCCTCCTTCGCGAATATCCCTCCCGCGACGTCGTCGCCATCCTCTCCGTTCAGCTCCATCCCAAATCCTCCTCCCTCGCCAGTTGGGCCGCGGACTACACGAGCCGCCAAGTCCCCACGATCTACCCGGGCAGCCGCTTGCAAGCCGACGACCAGCTCGACGTGCAGGGACATCGCGCCCGGCGCTTCCACATCGTCGATCTACCGGGCCGCTACGAGAAGTACGCGGCCTTCGAGACGCTGATCGAGCTCGAGCACCAGCTCGCCTTCGTCTCGCTCCACTTCGACGAGACCCGCGGCGAGGAGTACGCCCGCATCTACGACTCCCTGCTCGAGACCGTCGAGACCGATGAGTCCGCCGTCCCCTCTCAGGTGGCGCTCGACATCTTCGACTCCGGCCGCGGCACCAGCCTCGCCGTCGACCAGATCGAGTGGATCGACTCCTTTGAGGAAGCCTTCGAGATCGCCAAGAATCGCGGCGTTCCGGTCCTGGTCGCGTTCAACCGTGACGACGAGCCGGCCTGCCAGCACTTCGCCGATGAGATCTATCACGATCCCGACATCGTCGCGCTCTCCCGTCGCGCCGTGTGCCTCATCGCCAGCACCTACGATCACGCCGCACTGCCGTCGGGCCGCCCAGCCTGCTCGCGCTTCGGCTCGATCGACTGCGCCGACCATCGCGACGTCGACATCCGCGCTCGCGAGAATCTTCTCGAAGGCTCCGAGGTCGCCATCGCTCCCCAGCACATCCTCTGTCGCCCCGACGGATCGATCCTCTCCCGCAAGGAGTATCAGATCTCCAAGAAGGCGCTCGCCGACATGATCGTCGACGCCATTCGAACCGTCCGCAAGGAGAGCAAGGACGCAGAGACCGGTGACTTCGCGGCACTCTACGCTCGCGCCGAGGGCACCGATGACAAGACGGACATCATCCTCGAGGCCAGCCACTCGTTGGACTCGAAGGCCTTCGAGAAGCTCGCCGCCGAGCTGACCAAGAGCGCCCAGGGCGAGGAGCGGATCGCAGTGATCGAGGCCCTGACGCGGACCGGCCATCCCGCTGCCCTGGACGAGATCGAGAAGCAGCTCCGTGACGATTCTCCGAAGGTGCGAATCGCGGCGGCTCGCTCGCTGCGGCGAATCGGATCGGATCGCAGCGCCAAGGCGCTACAGTCGGCTCTGCGGTCCGAGAAGGACGAAGCCGCCGCTTGCCAGCTCATCCTGACCCTCGCCGATTGCGCACCCGGTGACAGCTCCTCGGCCAGCCGCATCCTCCGCGAGCTCGACGCCAAGGAGACCTCTCGCCGGCTCGCCGCCATCATGGGACTCCGGCAGTTCCCCGACAACTCCCGCGCCAGTCGCGAGCTCCTCGAGCTCCTGGAGGACGAGAAGCAGCCGCCCGAGACCCGCGTCGCCGCAGCCTGGACGCTGGGATTCCTCGAAGAGGCGCCTGCGCGCGACGCGATCGCCAAGCTCCTCGAGACCGCGCCCCCCGACCAGGCCGTCATCGTTCAAGGCGCACTCGCCCGCATCGACGGACGATTCCAGGGCAAGTACGAGAATCTCGTCCAGCATTTCCGGCCGCTACTCATCTCCCCTCGCTGAGGCCGACGAGACAACACGAATTCCATCGAACGAGCCGCCGGTCTTCCTCCCCCCTGGGAGGCCGCGCGGCTCGTTCCCTTTCGGGCTCCCGAAGGGCGAGGGGAGCGTCTCACGATCACGGCTCTCGACGCTCGATCACGATCCTCGAGCTTCATCGCGAGGGGCGACTCAGTGTGTCGCTCAGAGATCGAGGCCTTCGAGGAAGTCGTCGTGGTCGGCGTGGTCGACCTTGAAGAAGGCGGAGGTCTCTTCGAAGGCTGATGAGAGGTCGCCGAGGGAGTCGATGGCCATCTCGAGGGAGTGAGCGTGTTGGCTGATGCGCTCGGAGATCTTGGAGACCTCGGACACGGCTTCGACGAGCTGCGCGGTCGCGTGCTCTTGGCTTTTGGTCGACTGCTGAATGTCGGTCGTTGCTTCGAAGGTTTGCTGAATACGGCTGACGATTCCGTCGAGGCGCTCGGCGGAGCGGGAGGCGAGCTCGACCTTGCTCTGCGCGGTCACGAGGTTGTGCTGGACCGAGGAGACGAAGATGCGGACCGTCTCCTGGATGTGCTGCACCGTCTCGTGGACCTCGCGTGTCGAGAGCATCGAGTTCTCCGACAAGCGCCGGATCTCGGCGGCGACGACCGCGAAGCCGCGCCCGGCGGGGCCCGCTCGCGCGGCCTCCACCGAGGCATTCAGGGCGAGGAGCTGCGTTTGATCGGCGATGTCGTCGATCAGAGTCGCGAGCTGTTTGATCTTCTCCGAGTCGCGCTCGAGCTCTTGCACGCGCACGGCGTTCTCGAAGCTCGCATCGTGGATCTCGCGCACGCCACCGATGAGGTCGTCGACCGATTGACGCACATCGAGCGTCATCGTCTCCGCTTCCTCGGCGGTGTTCACCAGGTCCGTCGAGTTGGTCGCAATCGTCCGCGCCAATCTCGCGAGCTCGTCGGTCATGTTCTTGGTGCGCGCGACGGTCTTCACCTGCTCTTGGATCCCCAGCCCCTGAGCGATCGCAGTCTGTTGGATTTGCTCGGAGACCATTCCCAGACGCAAGGACGCATCATGAAGCTGCGCCAGGAGCCTGCGGAATGTCTGGACCATCTCTTGGAACGAGCGCCCGAGCTCTCCAATCTCGTCGCCTCCGGTGGCGGGGACGTCGCGGGACAGGTCGCCTTCGGCGAGCGAGCGCGTCGCTCCGCTGAGCGTCGAGAGCCGTTGTCGCAGCGAGCGGGTCGTCACGTAAAGGGCGATGACGATCGCAGTCACCGACGGCACCGCGACGGCGATCGCCGTCCAGCTCGCGCGTTGCTCATCATCCGCGATCCGCTTGATCTCGGCGACGATCGCGAACTGCATCTTGGAGCGGGTGTCCTCGAGCTTGCGCGCCGCTTGCCAGACGACATGATCGAGCCGACCGTGCAGGCTCTCCGCCGCCTCGATATCCGTTGTGGTGGACAGCTCCTTCGCGATCGGTCGGCAAGCCGCGAGGTTTTCGGCAGCGCTCGCGATCTCGCTGGCCCAGTCCGTCCCCTCGAGTCGGGCGCGCAAACGTTGCAGGTTCCGGTCCAGGCTGACGAAGATCGAGTCCCAGGTCTCGTAGGCCCCGGGCTCTTCATCGTCCCCCAGGCCCATCGGCTCGAGAAGCTCTCCCAGCCGGCTGGTGAGTGAGCCGAGTTGTCGAAGCTGATCGTCGAGGACGCGTGCGCGCTCCGAGGCGGCAGAGGCCTTCTGGGCCGAGACGAAAGCGCTGCGAGCCAGCCACAGGAGCGGCAGGATCACTACGACGGCCGCCAGGAACACCTTGCGCGCAACCGGCAGTCCTTGAAGAAGTTGCTTCATTCACCCGCTCTCGAGAACAGACGAGGCCGCGATTCGCCCCCCGATCGCAGCTGCCCCCCTTATCGGCGGAATCTGTCTCGAGCTGTGAACGGTTCCTGGCGGAAGGGTAGCGCTCGAGCTCTGTCGGGAAGCTGCCCTTCCGCAACCACAGACTTATCAGCGTGTTACGCCGATAGCACTCCAGGTGTCGGGTACTGTCGGGTGGTCGTCGGACAGCGCCCTGAAGCGCACAAGCTACTGAGGACAAGCACCTTGCGTCTACCCAAAGCCAGGTGTCGGGTTGTCGGGTGACCTTACAGGTAAGAGACAAGGCGTGAATGATAATACCCTCATTCGCACGCACCCGTTCATCGCCCCCAGCCAATTCCAATGGCCACACCCCCGGCCCAGTCCAAGACACGCTGCCCGAAAACGCCGCTTGAATCGTTCATCCGCCAGCAAGTTGACGTCCGCGAGCGATCGCCGATCGACGTGTAACCAAAGAACAAAGCCCTCCCGCGGGGGAGGGCTTGATCGATGACGGATGTAGCGCGGAAGGGCCTGGTCAGTTGTTGCCGCGCTTCCGAAGGGCGACAAACCCCTCAAAGGGTTCAAAGGGGAAGGAAGGTGAGGCGGCCCCGCACTGATCACCGCGGTCGTTGATGCCTCGGATCACCGTGGCGCCATAGCCGGGGAACGAGAAGTCGAAGAACTCGCCCTGCGCGTTCCGCACGTAAGAACCGATCTCGAAGGGTGGCGTGGAGTGGATACCATTGTACTCTCCGTGGCTGTTCACTCGACCCACATCCGAGGAGGGGGCACCCGGATAGTCGACCACCGTGAGGTCGTCACCATCCAGGAGATAGCCACGGCTGAAGCCGCTCTCGACCTGGAACCACCCGCTGATCACTCCCCGGTTGTTGATGCCGAGGGCAACCGCACTGCCGTCTCCGGGAACATCGAGGATGGCAAACTCGCCGTGCTTGTTCAGAATGAAGGGCGTCGAGACGAAGTTCGCGTCTGTGAAGTGCCCGACGATGTCGCCTCGCTGATTCAAGCCCCACAAGTTCGTCGACACGGCAGCGGGATCGGGATACGCAATGGTCGTGTATTCACCGTGACGGTCGCGATGAAACCCCACCAAGGGAGATTCATCGGACGGACGATAATGGCCGACGATGTCCCCACGCTCGTTGATATTGGTGGGTTGCGTAAAGACGGCTCCCGGAACGTTGATGGGCGTGACCTCGTCACCGTAGATGAGGACGCCGCCTTGGAGGAGTACGTCAAGGCCCACGATCTGCCGCTTGTTGTTGATATCCATGCCCAGGCCGAGGTCCGGCAGGAGGATGAACTCGTACTCGTCCGCAATGTCACCGCCTGACTGCTGCTGCTGCTGCTGATAGCCGTTGCCCGCTGGCTGGACGTTGGGCAGCGGCCACCACGGAGCGGCCCCGATGGCCATCTCCCACGTGAAATCGTGCTCTGGGCTTTCCTGGGCAGTCGCGTCGGCGGGGCCGAGCAGCACGCCGGCAGCCATGGCGACGAGCAGCGCCGTCACGCTGGCGAGGGAAGTGGCTCTCGATACGGATGGGTTGGATGTCATGGGGTCTCTCCTTTGGGTGGGGAGGCAATGTCCGGCTCACTCGAGCCGACTCTTGCTCCACGCCCAACAAACGACATCCGCGCCGACGGACAGACACTGCATTCCGACAAAACCTGTCGCGAGCCCGGCGATCAGCGATCTCCTACGCTCGAGCCGCTCCGCGCCGCCTCGCCCGCCTGCCGGGCCCGCTGGGCGCGTGAGACCGTGTCCCAGATGCGTACGGTGCGATCCCCCGACCCCGAGGCGAGCTGCGATCCGCTCGCTCTCTGTCCTTCTTGACGGCGACGTCATTAGCGATAACGGTGGAGCCGGTATCTGGCAGAGTACGACGAGCGTTGTCCGGGCCACACTGAGGAATACGACGGTCTCAGGCAATCTTGGTGGAGGTCTCTACGTCCACGTCGACAACTCGGGCTATCCGAATAGCTGCGATCCCGTCTGCAGTATCGGAGCGGCACACTGTGTCGTGTATGGTAACGGAGGCTTTGGTGGCGTGCTGACAGCGGGCATTAGCGCAAGTCGTATCGGGCAATTCAACAGCTCGATTGCCTGGGGCAACGCCACGGGCGATAACAGCAGCTTCCGAGCACTCGATTCGAATATTGGGTCGGCGCGTCCCGTCGACGGAGACTCGGATGGCGTCACTCCAGTCGACATGGGCATCGACGAGTTCCGTCCCCGAGCGCTTCGGCGAAAACCCGGGCTTTGCCCGGGGCTAATTCAGGGTCGGCCCTCCGGGCCTTTCCCCGGCGCCGGAGGGTCATCGGGACGGTGATGACGACGAGGGACCCTCTCGCTTCGCTCGGGGCTCCGGGCATTTTGGGTGGGTCCCGGCCTTCGAGCTTCTCGGGAGCGGGGTAGGATCCAGGACGCTCGCTCGTCCGGGCCGGTCGCTCCGCTCCCGGTTCCCACAGGCAAAGTGGGCCATCTGTGCCGGGAACAGAT
>JAVJTD010000527.1:0-37920 GCA_040219065.1 Planctomycetota bacterium | reverse complement strand
GCATCAGGGGCGGGGGCACGGTCACCGCGGACAGGTCCAAGGGAATGGTGTTGGCCACTCCGGAGAGGCCGGTGTCCCCCGTGAAGGGGGACAGGTTGCCCCCTGTCGTCAGCAAAGTCGACAGGGCGAGCCCGAGGCCGGTGAGCACGGGGTCACTCACGAGATTCGTGACGCGGCCATCGTTGGCGGGAAGGAGGAACGTCCCCGACGCGCTCGCCGAGAAGCCGCCGGCGAGCTGCGGCGTGGTGATCAAGGTGATCATCGTCTGGGGTCGCCCGTTGAGCTGCTGCAAGGACTCGTGCTGGAACGCGAAAGCGTCGGGAGGCACACCCGGGTTGACCGAGGTGTTGTTCGGCCGGAGCCAGGCACCGCCGGTCCCGAAGTCGAGGCTCAAGCCCAGGCTGGAGCCCGAAGGGTCCCGGCCCGAGTCGATGGCCGCGTCGACTTGGTAGTAGGAGTTGCTCCACTCCTGAGCCCCCGTTGTCTGGAGAGCCGCGTTGGCGATCGTGTCCTCGAGGAAGGAGAAGCCACCCGAGTTGAGGTTGCGCTCGTTGCCCGAGCCCGTGAAGTAGTTCTGGTTCGAGAGCGTCTGATTGAGCTCGCCCCGGAGGCTGAAGTGCATCTTGTCGGTGGCGCCGAACGCGGTCGACGTCTGAGTGAAGGTCGTGCCCCAGGTGAGCGTGACCACCCAGAACCAGGGCGCGGTGCACGGCAACGAGGTCAGCCAGGACGTCTGGAAGACGACGGTCCCGGTCGACTGGCGGAAGTTCCCGCCCCGGCGGAACTCGAGCATGCTGAAGCCGATGGGTCGGGCCACCGTCGGCGTCGCTCCCGCCTGTCCGTTCCAGACCTCGACCGCTTCCTGCTGGGTCCCGATTCCGTGCACGAGCGCCTCACCGCCACCCGAGCGGTTCCCCATGCAGCTGATCGAGCCGAACGTGCGCGTGATGGTCGTCGTATTGGTCGGCGGGAGCACCGGGCTGGAGAAGAAGTAATCCACCCCGTTGTGAGCCAAGCGCTGATTGGTCTGGCCGCTCGCCGTCGCAGCGAGCAGCATCCCGGCACAAATGAGATCTCGCCACCTCGAAAGTGACACGGTCTCCGATCTCCCGTAAAGCGCCCACGCCCGATCTCTTCACCCAAGCGACGACCGAGGCCAGGAGTCGTTCGTCACGTCGAGTCTTCGAGTCGGGGACGAGATCCGTCCCGCGAGGCTCGGCGGTGTGGCCGAGCTACTGCGGACGGTGCTCGCGCCCCTGTCGGTGCGCGAAACCTCCAACCCTTGCGTGCCCACGCAGGAATCCGGATCGAGGCGGCCGCGGCGCTCTCTTCCCGAGGAGTGCCGGCGGTCGCTTCGGGTGGAGGAAGCCTCCTCCGAATCCGCGCGAGCGGTCATTACCCAGCTTGTTCGTCTTGATCGATTCACACAGGCTCCCAAGAGTCTATCCCTCCTCGCCTCCAGTTCCAACGGGCTGGCGAAAGTGGCGGTGCTCCGGTGCGTTTCGAGGCTCGGCCCGAGATCGTGCACCCGGCCACTCGAGGAACGGTCTCCGACTACTTCGAGAGAGCGGGATCTTCTCGGGTTCTCGCTCTCTCGGAACAGAACGCAGAATCTGCTTCCGGGCGGCAAGCCGTAGCGCCCGCGGTGGACCGTCCTTAACATGGGGTCCGCGCGATCGGACGACCGACGCGACGCCGCGGCCCCTTCTCTCGGCTAATGAAAATCCTCTTCGTCTCTCACGAGTTCACCCGCTCGGGCGCACCGATCATCCTCTGGCGAATGATCGAGCGTCTTCGAATCCTGCAGCCGGACTGGCAGATCTCGGTGACGGGCTTCGGCGACGGCCCTCTGGTCGACGAGTACCGGCGGCTCGGAATCGAGACGCGCCCCCTCGAGCTCGACCGCTCACGCCCTTACCACTACCAGGGCTTCCTCGAGCACCTCGACGCGTGCGTGCCCGACATCGTCTTCCTCAACGGCGCGACGCTCTATCAGGAGGCCATGCTCGCGCAATGGAAGGGGCACCGTGTGATCTGGTGGGTGCACGAGGGAATCCACGTCGCTTCGAGGGACGGCTTTCCCTTCACCTCTCCTGAGCTCGAGGCGTTTCTCCATCTCGCCTTCGAGTACGGTCACCACGTCGTGTTCAGCGCCCAGGACACGCGGGAGAACTACGCCGAGCTCAGCCCGACGATCGGACGGCGCAGCCGCGTCATCGGGTACGGCATCGACATCGAGGCCCTCCAGAGAGACCTCCCCGAGCATCGAGCGCAGCGCGCGGCGCGGCGAGCCGAGCTCGGTATCGGCCCCGACCACTTCGCGTTCTTGTGCGTCGGCGCCATTCAAAAACGCAAGAACCAGGCTCGTCTCGTCGACGCCTTCGTTCGACTCTGCGAGCGGCTTCCCGAGGAACAGCGCACTCGGCTCCATCTCCTGCTGCTCGGGGGCGTGAACCCGACCGATCCGCACGCACAGGAGTATCAAGCCGGCATCGAAGCCTCGATCCCTGAGGCATTGCGCGCCCGGATCCGGTTCCTCGGACTGCAGCCCTCGGCGGCGCCGTACTTCGTGCTCGCCGATTGCCATGTGCTGGTCTCGACGAACGAGTGCTCTCCCATTGCGAACCTCGAGGCCATGGCGCACGGCTGCCTGTGCATCTCCTCGAAGGTACACGGCATCCCCGAGGTGGTGGCCCACGAGGAGCGCGGCTACCTCGTCGACCCCGCGGACACCTCGGATATCACGTCGCGTCTCGAGCATGTGTGCCGGCTGGCGATCGAGGCGCCCGAGGAGCTCGAGGCGATCCGGAAGCGCGCACGCGAATTCATCGGGGTGGCACACACGGCCGACGCGATGACCGAGAGCTTTCGATCGCTGCTTCGAGACGCGGCGAAGCGCTTGCCGCGGGAGACCCGCGACGTGCCGGTGCGCTCCGACGTCAATCGCTACCTGCAAGAGGAGCTGGTCCTCCGCTGGTGCTTCGCCAAGGGAGATCGCGACCTCGAGACGCACCTGATCCGCCATCGAGTGCGCAGCCTGGTCGATCCGAAGCTGCTGGTGATGTCGGTGCCACACAGCGGTCTCCGCGCGCTTCTCAAGCGCGTCCTGCGACGACTCGGGCTCGTTCCCATCCTGCGCCGGTTGGGACTCGTTCGCTGAGGTGCCGTGGTGTCTTGGTTCCTTTGTGAACGGGTGCAGACGTGGCGCTTCGCAGCACCCGAGCACCCAGGAAGAGGTGACTTGGTGTTGTGGTGCCTTGGTGAGCGTGTTCGTGTGTGTGTTCGTGTGAGCATTTATCTGACACTCGAGCACATCAGTCACTCAGCCACCCAGTCACCCTGGCACCCAATGACCCAGATCACCTGGCTTCCGTTTCGATTTTGTGCGAATGAGCCTCCTTCCTCCTGGCTACTGACGGACGACCGCGGCGATGACAGCCGCTTCGAGCCCCCTCGTCCTCGTGATCCGATTGGAAGCGCGATGAAGTCCTCTGCCGTTCTCGTCATGGCCATGATCCTCAGCGCCGTCGTCTCGGGCAGCTTCCTGCTCATCCAGAGTGCCTTCACGACGCCGCCGCCCACCGAGGCGAATCGTCTCCCCGAGCTGAGCAGCCAGCTCGACGAGCTGATGCGACGGCTGGACTCGCTGGAGCGCACGACCGAGCGCTCTCGCTCCCGTGAGCTTCCTCCCATCGCCAGTGCGCCGAGCGACGAGGCCATCGGCGAGCGAATCACCGACTGGCTCGATCGTCACGGTGACGAGATCCTCGCCCGGGCTGCGGTCGAGGCCGCCCCGGAAGCCCAGGCGAGGACGAAGTCGATCGATGCCTCGGAGTGGTCCGTCGAGGACGCCCTGGCCTCCCTCGCCGAGGCCTCGAGCTGGGACGAGCAAGAGGAGATCTGGAGGAAGATCCGCGAGAGCGGCCACATCGACGAGGTCGTCGCGTTGTTCGAGGAGCGGGCCCTCCAGGCTTCCGGGGATGCCGACACCCAAGCCGAGCTCGGCTTCGCCTACATCCAGAAGCTGCAGACCCTCGACGACGGACCCGAGAAGGGCAATTGGGCCACCAAGGCCGACCAGGCCTTCGACGCTGCGCTCGCCCTCGACGAGACGCATTGGAATGCGCGCTTCACCAAGGCGACCTCCCTGGCCTTCTGGCCTCCGATCTTCGGCAAGCAAGCGGAGTCGGTGAAGCAGTTCGAGATCCTGATCGATCTGCAGGAGACCCGCGGCGACCAGCGCCAAGGCTACGCCCAGTCCTACCTCTTCCTCGGCAATCTGTATCAGCAGCGCGGCGAGCTGGACAAGGCGCGGGAGACCTGGCGACGTGGCTTGTCTCGGTTCCCGAACGACACCTCGCTCCAGCAGCAGCTCACCGCCGGTCAGGATCGCTGAGCTCAGCGATAGGGAGAAGGCCGCTTGGGCCGTTGGAATTTTCGACTCGGCCGCGCTGCCGAATGCGCGGCGTGTCGGCTCGCTCCGTAGGCGACCCAGTCGGCGGGCGGCTGCTCTCCCTTGAGCTCGTAGATGAAGCGCGAGGGTGAGACGGGCACCCGGCGACCGAAGCGGGAGCGGCTCTCGCAGCAGGTCAGCGTCAGTCGCTCCCGCGCGCGAGTGATCCCGACGTAGCAGAGGCGGCGCTCCTCCGAGACGGTGCCCTCATCGCAAGCACGGCCGTGAGGCAAGGTGCCCTCTTCGACGCCGACGAGGAACACTCGCGGAAACTCGAGCCCCTTCGCCGCGTGGAGCGTCATGAGCGTCACGCGATCTCCCGCGGTCTTCTCCTCGGCGCCGATGTCGCTCGCCGTCAACGTGAGCTTCTCGAGAAAGCCCGGTAGCGACGGATTGGCATCCGAGCGGACGTAGTTCTCCGCCCAGTTGACGATCTCCTCGACTGCGCCCCAGCGGTCCTCCCGCGTCTTGGCTTCTGGGTAGCAGCGCACGATCTCGGCCCGATAGTCGATCGCTTCGAGGAGCTCCCGCAGCCGCGACACGAGCGTCCGGCCCGGATCCGGCTGGCCCAGCGCCTCAAGGGTTCGGCGCAAGGAGCGCACGGCGTCGATGGCCGAGACGGGAACACCGCCGATCTCTTCCCCGCGCTCGAAGGCCCGCGCTGCCGAGATGCCTTGACGAGTCGCGAAGGCGAGGACCTTGTCGATGGTGGACTTCCCGACTCCGCGTGGCGGCGTGTTGACGATGCGCAGCAAGGAGACCTCGTCGTCCTTGTTGGCCATCAGCTTGAGGAATGCCAAGATGTCCCGCACCTCCTTGCGGTCGAAGAACGACTGGCCGCCGATGAGGAGGTACGGCACGCTCCTGGCCCGAAGCTCGGCTTCGAAAGCGCGCGGCTGGAGCTGGGTCCGGACGAGGATCGCGAAGTCTCCGAAGCGCACCTCGCGCGAGCCGACCTCCTCGACGATCCGCTGCACGACGAAGCTCGCCTCGGCCGTCTCGTCGGGCATGCGAAACATCCGCACGGCTTCGCCCTCGGCGCCGGCCGCCCGCAGCGTCTTCTCGTGACGATCGCTGTTGTTTCGGATGACCCGGTTCGCCGCGTCGAGAATCGACTGCGTCGAGCGGTAGTTGGTCTCCAGTCGCACCACCGTCGCTTTGGGAAAGTCCTTCTGGAAGCCCAGGATCTTGGCGACGTCGGCGCCGCGCCAGCCGTAGATCGACTGGTCGTCGTCCCCCACGACACAAAGGTTCTCGTGGCCTGAGGCGATCTCGTGGACGATCTCGTACTGCGGGCGGTTCGTATCCTGGTACTCGTCGACGAGCACGTAAAGGAACCGCTGGCGAAGCTTGTCTCGAATGGCAGTGTGCTCGGCGAGCAAGCGCCGGGTCTCGAGCAACAGATCGTCGAAATCGAGCGAGCGCGAGCGACGCAGCGCCTCGTCGTAGCGCTCGTACACCCTGGCGAGGACGGCATCCTCCTCCGAGACGGCAGTCGAGAGCAGATCGCTCGGCGTCTCCAGCTTGTTCTTGTGGAGAGAGATCCGGCCCAGGGCGGCGCTCGGCTTGATCGCCTGCTCGGCGATGCGCAGCTCTCGCAAGACGCCCTTCATCAAGGAGAGCTGATCAGAGGAGTCGCAGATCGCGAAGCCCGTCGGCATGCCGAGCTCTCGAGCATGCTGCCTCAGGAGCCGGACGCAGAAGGCGTGAAAGGTGCCGATCGTCAGCGCGCTCGCCGCATCGGTGCCGACCATGTCCGAGATTCGCTCGCGCATCTCGCCGGCCGCCTTGTTCGTGAACGTCATCGCCAGGATCTGCTCGGGAGCGACGCCACGCTCGAGGAGGTAGGCGATCCGGAACGTGATCACGCGCGTCTTGCCGGTCCCGGCACCTGCCAGGACCAGGAGCGGCCCCTCCGTCGTCTCGACGGCACGCCGCTGCTCGGGATTCAGTCCATCCAGCATCTTTGGTGGCTCGGCTCTCGGGTTCTCGATCGGGCAAACGTCGCAGTCTAGCGGCCGGGACCGGGCGGGTCACCCGGATCGTGAAAAGTCACTCCCCCGCCCAGGGCCAAGAGGCGCCCCGAAGCCCTTTGCCAGCGACTCGAGACCTCGGAGACCTCGGCCCCGATCCAATCGAAAACGGTACCTTCGGGCTAGCCGAATCGCCGGTCACCCGTCTCCTCATCGCGGGACGAAAAAAACGTTGGTCGACGTGCCGACTTCGGGCAAGCTGGAAGTCGACTCCCGAGCCGATCCAGCCGGCCCTGCGGCGCGGGAGCCCCGTCCCGCGGCGCTCGTAGGGCGTCGCCGAAGGAATGAACAACGGATCCGTCGAGCGATGATCGAAGACAACAACAAGAGCGACGCCATCACCTCAGAATGCGTGACGCACGAAGTCCGCGTTCGCGCTTCGTCTCAGTACCTTCCCGAGCACTCCAGCCCGGAGGACCAGCACTACTACTTTGCCTACCACATCTCGATCTCGAACGAGGGGGAGCAGCCGGTAAAGCTCGTCTCCCGCGAGCTCCTCGTCATCGATTCCGAGGGTCAGCACGATCAGGTGACCGGACCGGGTGTCGTGGGCCAGACGCCGGTGCTCTCGCCGGGCGAGAACTTCGAGTACACCAGCTACTGCCCACTCGGAACTCGCTGGGGAACCCTCGAAGGCAGCTTCCAGATGATCCGGGACGACGGCGACATCTTCGATGTCCAGATCGGCCGGTTCTTCCTGATCGGAGCGGCGGACGAGCATCCCGTCGGCGCGGCCGACTCGAACTGAGCACCTTGAAGAGGATCGGGGAGAGTCACCCGCGATGACGCGCGCCGAGAAAGCCGCCAAGATCCGAGTGATTCTCGGCGAGCTCTATCCCGAGCCACCCATCCCGCTCGATCACCGCGACCCGTTCACGCTACTGGTCGCGGTCCTTCTCTCCGCCCAGACGACCGACGCCCGCGTCAACCTCGTCACTCCCGCCTTGTTCCGGCGAGCGCCCGATGCGGCTTCGATGGCGAAGCTCTCCCCCGAGGAGATCCTCGACTTCATCCGCACCTGCGGGCTTGCCCCCACCAAGGCGAGGTCACTCCACAAGCTCTCGAACATCCTCGTCGAGAAGTACGGCGGCCGCGTCCCCGAGAGCATCGATGCGCTCGAAGAGCTCCCTGGCGTCGGGCACAAGACCGCCAGCGTGGTCATGGCTCAAGCCTTCGGTCAGCCCGCATTCCCGGTCGACACTCACATCCACCGCCTCGCCGCGCGCTGGGGCCTCTCCGATGGCAAGTCCGTCGAAAAGACCGAGCGAGACCTCAAGAAGGTCTTCCCCGAAGAGACCTGGAACAAGGTTCATCTCCAGATCATCTACTTCGGCCGCGAGTACTGCCCCGCCCTCGGCCACGACCTGACGAAGTGCCCCATCTGCGGATGGGCCGCCAGCAAGAAGCGCATCACCGAAGAAGCCGCCAAGAAGCGCAAGAGCCGCTCCTCGAAGGCCGCCGCGCGCTGAGTGCCGTTCGGTGCTTGGGTGACGGGGTGACGGGGTGCTTGGGTGACAGGTTGCTTGGGTGACTGGGTGCTCAGGTGACTGGGTTTGGGTGACCGAGTACCACGAAGCGCCTCATGATCACCGGTTCACCAAGGCACCAAGACACCAAGACACCTCTTCCCGGGCGCCGGCTTCAGCCGGTCTCGGTGCTCGGGTAGTCACGGGTTTGCTCACCTGAGCATCTGATCACATGATCATCTGATCACTCAATAGCCACTCGGCTCGGGCGCATTGATCACCGCCCAGACGAGGGCACCGACGCAAGGGGCGAGGAACAGCACGAGGCGAGCGATCGCCCAACCGATTCCCTGGCGTTTTTGCAGCAGCCAGCCGGCGATGAGCATCACCCAGGGTGATCCGACCAGGATGAGGTAAGGCCATTCCTGGCGATTGTAGGCGAAGTGGTAGCCGCCGATGAAGCAGGCGAGGAGGCCGGCTCCGGCCACGGCGACACCGCCGCGAACGAGGGAGAGCTGCGGACGCCAAAGCGACATCAGGTAGGTCACTCCGATCGCGGCCCCAAGCCCCCCGACGAGCTGTGCGAGCTTGGCGTTCTCGTTGTGCATGAGCACACCGCTCGAAGCGCCGACGATCAGACCCAGCCCGAGAGTCCCCCATCTTCCGCGATTCACCCGCGCCATCCAGTCGAGTCCGATCCAGAAGGCTGCGGCGAGCCCGCCGAGCAACACGAAGCGATTGCGCACCTCGTCATCACTCCAGCCCAACTCGTCTCGCCACTCGTACTCGACGATCGGCCCGTTCAGGAGCAAGGGAGCGAGCGCGCCGGCCGCTGCCACCTTCAGGAGGCCATGCAGCCACCAGCCTTTCGGCCAGGCCCCTTCGAAGAGCCCGAGCACGGCGCCGCCGAGGATCAGCCAGGGGATCCAGCCAAAGCTCTCGGTCGGCGGGATGTCCGGCCACGCGAGGATCTTCCACTGGACGATGGAGGCGGCACCCGCAAAGGCGACAGCCGCCATCCAAGAGCGCCCGGTCGCTTTCTCCCCACGAGCCGTCACGAGGACGATGGCCCAGGCGACGAGCGCCCAGACCGCCGGCACGGCGAGTCCCCAAAGAAGGAGCTGCTGGACGAGGTCGGGAGTGCCTTCCTCGATCACTGGCGCTTCGCCTCGATGCCGAGGATGACCTGGATCTCGTCACCGAGGCCGCCCTCTTCGACGAGGTACTTCATGTCGAAGTCCGAGCGCTTGAACTCGAAGCGACCGTCGAAGCCGATCTTGTAGCCTTGCGCGGTGTCTCCGCGGCCGATCTCCTTCAACTCGATCGTGACGGGCTTCTTCTGGCCGTGGAGCTCGAGGTTGCCGGTCACCTTCCAAGCACCCTTCTCGCCCGGCTCCACTTTGGTGGAGGTGAACTTGACGACAGGAAACTGCCTGGCGTTGAAGAAATCGGGGCTCTTGAGATGGCCGTCGCGCCGCTCGCTGGCGGTGTCGATGCTCGCCGACTTGATCGTGACCTCGACCTTGCTCTTCTCGCCGTCGAGCGTGAAGGTTCCCGAGACGTCGTTGAAGCGTCCGTAGAACGGCGCGACGCCGAGATGGATGACGCGGAAGATCACCGAGGAATGTCCACCGTCGATCTCGTAGGTCTCGGCGGCGGGATGATTCTCCGAGCTCACTCCAGAGGACAGCAGGCTGAGGACGAGCGCCAGCAGGGTCGTGTGCATCGATCTAGGCTCCTCGATACGTTCAGTTGGGGGTCCGAGAGGTTGGGCCTCGATTGGCCACGGAAGTCGTACGAAGTCACCGCAACGATTGCCAGACCGAATCGATTCCCGTCGAACGTGACCCGCACACAGTTTCGGCACCCGCAGATAGAGGTGCCTGGGTGTGCGGGTAGCCAGGTCCGCGACCTAGTCACCTAGTCACCCAGTCACCCAGGCACACAGGCACACAGGCACACAGGCACACAGGCACACAGGCACACAGGCACACGGGCACACAGGCACCGCTACTGACAAAGGACGCCCCGGATACCATTGCTGAACGCCCAGCCCTTGGACTGATTGGCATCGAGTGCTGCGGCTTGGCCGTAGAGCGTCAATCCGACGAGCGAGGCGTTCGCGGGGATCGGAATCGAGATGTCGCGTTGGCCGAAGAGATTCAGCGCGAATGGGATCGAGAAGGAGGCGCCGAGGTCGACGAGCAACGTCCCGCCGAATGCCGGCACCCAGGCGCTGTTCAAGGAGACGATCAAGGCGCCCGAAGCGATCGGCTGTCCTCCGGACACGCGGATCACGTGGGTGGTCCCGATCTGGGTGGACGACATCGAGTCGAGCGACAGCACATTTGCCGCGGCGGCTTCGACGCCGTAGGGCTCGTAGAAGCAGCGAGGCCCGACCGGGTAATCCCAGATGCCGCGGCCGTAGGTGCCAAAGCGCATCACGTTTTGCGTCGGGACATCCTCGACCGACCAGTACGTATTGAGCGGCGCCGCATTGGCGGTGATGTCCAGCCAGGAGCCTCCACTCGCCTCGCGGCGATAGGCCGAGTGCTCCGTGCCGGCGACGACCGCGCCGCTGCCGTCTGGCGCCTCGCCCAAGCAGTAGACCAGCGTCTGCGGCAAGCCTTCGGCCCAAGGGGCGAAGGTCTGCCCCCCATCCGTGCTGCGATAGACGGCCGGGTTCGAGTAGCCGCTGCCGGCGACCGTCACCGTGTTCACGTCCAGAGAGCTGGCCAGGAGAGCCGTGCCGTAGAAGTAATGAGGGGGCGGACCGGTGCCCGACGACAAGTGCCAAGTCACGCCGTGATCATTGGAGTAGAAGAGCCGTCCCCCTGAGGTGGCCGCGTACGCTCGCTGCGGATCGATCGGCGAGAAGGTCAGCGCCGAGAGGTACTCACCCGGCGAGGCCGCGAAGCTCTGACTCGACCACTGCGTGCGGCTCCAGGCAAGCGTCAAGCCGACGCGCGTGTAACGGTACAGCTTCGACGCGCAGAAGAAGAAGCTGCGATTGTCGAGCGGATCCGCCGTCACCGTCGGGAGCCAGCCATACGACTCGCTCGGCGGGAAGTCGGTCGTGGCGAGCTGGGCGGAGCTCTCCCCGATCTGGATCAACACGAAGCCGGGATACACGGAGTAGACGTATCCGTGGGTCCCGTCCCCCGAAGTCAGGTGACCGTAGTCCCCGGAGATGAGCTGCTTGAAATCGAGGCGATGATCCAGCCCCGGCGGCGGCGCCGAAGCTCTTTGGTACCCCTGGTCCTGGGAGCCGGCCAGCACATGATCGGAGTTCACCGACGAGGTGTGCGTCGAGTAATACTGGCTGACGCTCAATCCCTCCAGCGAGAGATTCTCCACGGTCATGAGCCCGTCGCGCGACCGGAAGAGGCCGCCATCGGTTGCCACGTACCAGGTCTCGCCGCCGGCTCCATCCGGCAGCACCTCGATGCCCGGCACGTCGGCGTGCAGCTTGCCTGCCGGATTGCCGTAGTACTCGCCCCAGGAGCTCACGATCTGGAACGTATTGCCGCCATCGGTCGTGCGATGCACCTCGACACCGCCCCAGGCGAAACGGTCCGGATCGATGATCGACGCCCCGATCGATCCCCAGTAGTCGGTGACGTCCGTCTTGAAGCTCCAGCTTACGCCTGCGTCATCGGAGCGATACAGCTTCCGCGCTCCCCCGATCCGACCGACCACCCAGAGACGCGGGGCACCGGCCTCGGAGCCATCGAGCTCGCCGCCGCTCACGGACGAAGGCAACGAGCCGACCGAATTCCAGCTCTGCCCCTGATCCACACTCCGCAAGACGGTGCGCCCTGAGAGCGCGTACAGCGAAGAGCCGCCGTCCCTGGGGATCCAGAGGTCCCCTGCCGACGTGCCCAGGTCCAGGACCTTGGTGAAGGTCTGGGCGGTGTCGACCGATCGAAAGACGCCGAAGTGGGTCGCGATGCCGATCACCTCTTGCAGCACGGCGTACAGCGCTCCCGAGCCGTCGCTCGTCGTCAGCAAGCGCCGCACGCCCCGGAGATTGTTCGGCAGCCCGAGCGGCACGGTCCAGGATTGGCCTTCGTCACGACTCACCCACAGATCCGAGCTCCCGCGAACGATGACGTCGGGCTCGCCGGGCAGTGCACCGGGCAGGATCGCGAGCTCGAACGCGCCGCCGTAGAGGTTGTCGCCCAGTGGCTCCCAGTTCGAGCCGTCGAGGTCACTCGCGCGCCAGACACCGCCAGCGGCGGAGCCGGCATAGAGCCGTTGACCATCGCTCGAGTATCGCGCCGAATGCATGCGGCCGGCCTGATTCCGGCTGCCGATCTCGAGCCACGAGCCGGTCGCCATCGCGCCGGCACCGGCGGACGGGAATCGAAGGCCGGCCAGTCGGTTCCGCTTCCTCACCTGCCTCGCGGCGTTCTCGCGCTCGATGTCTCGCCAAGACACGCCCGGCGCCGCACGATGCCGATCCTCGAACCAGGCCTCGCGCTCTCGGCGACGACTGCCATCCTCGTCGTCTCCGGTCGGCGGCGGGTTGTCCTTGCGCTTCGCCTGCTCCTCCCCATCCTCGTCGACATAGGGTGCAGCGTGCACGGCACTCGCCGCGACGTTGGGCGCGATCCGCCTCTGGTCGTCGGGGCGGATCACGCACCAGACCATTGGAGCCACGAGCATCGAGAGCAACGTGAAGAAGATCGGGAGCCGACTGGACGACGAGCGTCGCATGAGGATCCTTGCCATGGACTTCGGGTTCGGTGGAGTCCGTGAGCGAGTTGGGGGCGTTTTGAATTGACCAGGCTTGGACGTGCGTTGTATCGAGGCTGACCGAAGCTGTCAAGGAATGCCGAGGAGCCGTGACCGAGCCAACCGCCGAGAGCCTCCCGATCGAGAGCGTCCTCGAGGACATCGTCGCCGCCCTGCGTGAGCAAGGCGCCGTCACGATCAGCGCCCCCACCGGCTCAGGAAAGACGACGCGGGTGGCGCCACGTCTGCTCCACGAGGTCCCCGGGCGGATCATCGTCCTCGAGCCGCGCCGCGTCGCCGCCCGTGCGGCCGCTCGTCGCATGGCCGAGGAGCACGGTGAGCCTCTGGGTGGGACCGTCGGCTACCAGGTCCGTTTCGACCGACGCATCGGGAGCAAGACGCGCCTCGAGGTCGTCACCGAAGGCGTGTTCCTCCGGCGTCTCCAAGAAGACCCCTGGCTCGAAGGAGTCTCTGCCGTCGTCTTCGACGAGTTCCACGAGAGACGGCTCGAGACCGACCTCGCCCTCGCCTTGACCCGGCGCGTGAAGCTCGAGCTTCGAGACGACCTTTGGATCGTCGTGATGTCGGCGACCTTCGAGGCGGAGGCCGTGAGCCGGTACCTGGGGAGTTGCGCGAGAATCGAGAGCCAGGGCCGCCTCCATCCCGTCGAGATCGAGCACCTCGGCATCCACGAGCGCGGCGACATTTGGCAGAGCCTCCCCGGCGCGGTCGATCGGACTTTGGAGCAGACCGAAGGCGACCTGCTCGTCTTCTTGCCCGGCGTCGGCGAGATCCGACGAGCCGAGCGAGTGCTGTCGGGAATTGCCGAGCGGCGAGAGATTCTGCTCGCCCCGCTCTACGGGGATCTTCCGGCCGAGCAGCAGGACGCGGTCCTTCGGCCTTCCGCCCGGCGTCGCATCGTGCTGGCCACGAATGTCGCCGAGACTTCGGTGACGTTGCCTTCCGTCGATGCGGTCGTCGATCTCGGCCTCGCCCGAGTGCCTCGCTATGACCCGGGCGTCGGGCTGGACCGCCTCGAGCTCGAGCCCATCTCGAAGGCGTCCGCGACGCAACGGGCCGGGCGTGCGGGTCGCCTGCGGCCAGGACGATGCCTGCGCCTTTGGACGGCGGGCGACCACCGTCAACGGCCGGACGAGACACCACCGGATATCGAGCGGGTCGACCTGTCGGGCGCCGTGCTCCAGCTCCATGCCTGGGGCGAGCCGGACGCGAAGGCATTCTCCTGGTTCGAGGCTCCCCCCGAGGAGGCCCTCGATCGCGCCGAGTCCTTGCTGCGAGCACTCGGAGCACTCGATGCTCACGGCATCACCCCTTCGGGACGACGCATGGTCGAGCTTCCCGCTTCCCCGCGCTTGGCGAGATTGCTACTCGAAGGAGAGCGACTCGGCCACCCCGAAACGATCGCCCTCGCCGCCGCCCTCCTCGCCGAGCGGGACCCGTTCCAGAGTGAGCGCGGTCCAATCACGCATCACTCGGACTCGGACGTGCTCGACCGCTGCCGGGCCCTCGAGTCGTTCCAGAAGGACGGACGGCGTGACTTCGTGATCGGCCGCCTCTCGGTAGGCCCGGCCAGGTCCATCCTCCGCGCCCGAGAGCAGCTCCTTCGCAGCGTGCGATCCGAGCGGGCTGCAAAGGAGCTGCGCCCGCGAGAGGAAGCTCTGGGCAAGGCACTGCTCGCGGCCTTCCCCGACCGGCTGGCAAAGCGGCGCGGTCCAGGCGACGGGCGTGGCGTCCTGATCGGAGGTCGCGGCATCCGGCTCTCCGAGCGAAGTGCCGTCCGCGAGCCCGAGCTCTTTCTCTGCCTCGACATCGAAGCGGGTCGACGAGGCCAGCGCAGCGAGGCCATCGTGCGCATGGCGTCAGCCTGTCATCCCGACTGGTTGCCCGAGTCCGGGTGGACGACGCGGGTCGAGCTCGAGTTCGATGCCGAGAAGCGACGAGTGCGAGCGTCGCGGCGCCTCTACTTCGAAGACCTCCTGATGCAGGAGTCGCCGTGCGCCGTGCCGCCGGGAGAAGACTCGGAGCGCCTGCTGGCCGAAGCGGCCTCGGCCGATCTCGAAGCGGCACTCGGCCTCGACCGCCCCGAGGTCCGAGGCCTCATTCGCCGGTTGGAGTTCCTCTCCGCACATCGACCCGAGCTCGAGCTGCCGGTCTGTGACGCGGGGCTGTGGCGAGAGATACTGCCCGACCTGTGCCGGGGTCGCCAATCCTTCGAAGATCTCCGGCGAGCTCCGCTGCTCGATCTGATCCGCAGCCGGCTGAGCTGGGAGCAGCAGGTTGCCCTCGACCGCGAAGCACCCGAGTCGTGGCCGCTTCGGCGACGCCAGGCTCGTCTGCAGTATCGGGACGAAGGCCCTCCGGTCCTGGCAGCGAGAATCCAGGAGCTCTTCGGGCTGGAGGAGGCTCCTCGGATCGCCGGTGGACGAGCTCGCGTGCTCGTCCACCTACTGGCGCCGAACGGTCGGCCTCAGCAGATCACCGACGATCTGCCGAGCTTCTGGACGAACACCTATCCGGTGGTTCGCAAGGAGCTACGACGCCGTTATCCCAAGCACGCCTGGCCCGAGGATCCACGCGCCCCGGAGCGATGAAAGGAGACGGAGCGAGGAATGCCCAATTCCAACGAGCCGAGTCCGAGTGACTCGGCGCGCGCTCGGCCCGATGCATCGCCCATCCGTAGGCCCCGAATCAGAAACTGATGTCGTCGGCCGTGAAGGGTAGGAGATCCGGTCCGGCACTGAAGACGATGAGCGAGCTCGCGAGCGAGATGAACGGAGTTCCCCACGCGTCGTAGTCGTACTCCTCGCCCAGCCCGAGCATCGCGCGATCCTCGAACCAGCTTCCCGAGAGCAGCGTCGGTAGGAAGTTGAAGTCCGCGACGGTGAGGTTCTCGGGATCCAGCAGGTTGTCCTTCAGGATCTGGATCGGTGGCAAGTTCTTCAGGGCGAAGTGGATGTCCTGAAGTCGCTCACGAGTCAAGCGGCGAGCTGTTCGATGGAGCGAGACGCGGACTGAGATGTCGTCCCCTTCTCCTTCCTCATCGATGCCGTTGGGTCCGACGGAGTAGAGGGTCATCACGTCGGCGTCCTCATCCACATGCACACGATACGCGTCGGCCTCGACGTCGGTATGGCTCCACATGTCTTGGACGACGGCGTCGGACATCAGTGACTTGTGGAACCGGCCGCGGAACGAGGGATCATTGAGGTTGCTCGGGATGCGCCCTCCTCGGCCCCAACCGTTGCCGTTATCGCCATCGTCACCGGCATCCTCCTCGGCTGCGCCACTCCGCCTACCGAGATTCGCCATCTCGTAGTTGTACCGCTCGAGTGATTGGGCGAGCTCGTTGAGCTCGGCTCGCGTTCGAAGGCTGGTCTCCAAGGACATCTGTCCCGGGTTGAGCAGCAACGGGAACATCGTGCCAGCCAGGATCGCGGCACCCGACAGGCCGAGCAGCACGGAGACGAAGACCGATCCACGCTGCGCGCGAGGTGGCGGCGAAACGGGAGATCGAAAACGGGTGAGAGTTGACATAGATTGGGCTCGTTCTCGGGAGGCATTCCTCGGGCAGGCACGCGAGCACCGAGCGTGGACTTTGGGCTCCGACCACGCGGCGAGGAATCGAAGGCAGATTTCGGGCGAGGATTCCTTTTCCAGACGGGGGAAGTATACCCCACGATCTTCACGAGGCAAAAAATCGACGAAGCCCGCGGAATCGGCCGAATCCGAGCCACGGAGACGGCCCGATGGAGGAGCTCTGAAGTGAGACGTACGGACGACTGGAGCGTGATCGAGTGGCTGCGGACGGACCTCGAAGCGCGCCAATCACCGAACGATCCGCAGCTCCGAGTGTGCCAGCGTCTGCCCGAGTCGTCCGAAGTCCTGAAGATCCTCCACCCCATCTTCGAGGATCCCACCATCGAGGACCCCGACCTGACATGGAACGATGCCGGTGACGCCGAGGGGACCAAGGGCGAGCGGGTCCCCTGGAGTCGGCTGGCCAAAGAGAAAGGGTTGGAGCTCTGTGCCGAGATCAGTGAATGGAGCTTCCTCCCGTACTTCGACCGAGGTTGGCCCCGGCGTCTGGTGGGGCCGGACGAGGGCAACCTCGAGCCGGATCACTGCCTGCGTCTCGCGGCGCTGATCGAGGAAGCCGGGCTCGGCGGACCGTGCAGCTTCTTCTTCGCGCTCCCGGCGACCACCGACTGGGAGTCCGAGCAGCTCTGGCAAGGCGAGCTGCGAGAGCTCGGGACGCTACTCGACGCCGATGACGTCTGGTGCTCCCCGACGCTTTGGGTTCCCGACGACCGCCGGTGGTGCGTCACGACCGACTACGAGCAGACCTTCTCCTTGATCTGCGGACCCGAGCTCTTGATTCGAATCGTCGCGGAAGATGCACTCCTCGAGACCGTTCCCCTGACGTGGGAGACGCGTCTGGACTCGAGTGCCGACGAGACCAATCGCCCGGGCCGCGAAGACGATGGACTCGTGACCTTCGGCTGAATCCCGGGCACCCCACACGGTTCCTCGATCGAGACGGTGCTCAGCGCCCTGCCGCTCGGGGAGGCCCGCCCCCCCATGGCATGGACAGGATTGGCGCCATCGGTTACGAAGGGCCGCCCCGAGAGAAGCCGACTTCAGGGAATCGCCGGAACACTGCCACTCGTGGAAGACGACTCGAAGATGCCCCCCGAACCGCCGGATGCGCCTCGCCCTCAGGCGCGAGACGTCACTCTGTGGATCGCCCTTCTCCTGAGCCTCGGGAGCCTCGTTTGGCGTGCGAGCTCACTCGACGCTTATTGGCTCAACCCTGACGAGGGGCTCTACCACGAGATCGTGACCAATCCGTCGACGGATGTCGTGCGACGGACGATTCGTCTTCACCCGCATCCGCCGCTGTTCTACTGGAGCCTGTGGTCGCTCTCCCCGTCTCCCGACGGATCCGACATAGCGCTCCTGCGCTGGCCGGCCCTCGCCTTGTCCACCCTCGCCATCTTGCTCGCCTACGTCCTGGGACGTCAGCTCCGGGACGGCTGGGCGGGGCTGGCCCTCGCCGGGCTGGTCGCGATCTCCCCGGCCGTTCACGAGCAGTCTCTCGTCATTCGCCAATATGGATGGGTGCTTCCCTTCTTGCTGGGATGTGCGACCGCGACCCTGGCGGCGGCGAGGCGCGGCTCTTGGGGCTGGCTCTTCTTGGCAGGCTGCTCGCTCTCGATCGGTTTGATGCTGCATTACTCGGCCGTTCTCGTCGGGCTGGTGCTCCTCGGCACGTACCTGGTCCTTTGGTTGCGACCCGGCTCTCCGATCCGATTCCGGCTCTCGTGGCTGCTGGCTCTCCTACCGGTCATCGCGGCCGGCACCTGGGTGTGGGAGTCGAATCTACGCGTCCTGCTCCTCGACTCGGAGTTCCGAGGCAAGGCCGCCACGAGCTGGCTCGAGGACGAGTTCATCGACGATGGCGGAGAGCTCATCCGCACGACGCTCGGCTTCTTCTCGTACGCGTTCGGCCGTGAGCGGCTGCTCTTCGTCATGATCGCGTTCGTCGCCGGAGGTGTGATCGCCTGGCGACGCCGCTCGTTCACTGGCCTTGGACTCGTCGCTGCGGTCCTGGCCGGCTCGTGGATCTTCTCCATCCTGGAGATCTACCCCTTCGGTGCCACCCGGCACAGCTCGGTGCTCATCCCCTTCCTCGCCATCCCGATCGCATTGCTGATCCGCGATGCCCTCGGTCGCTCGTGGAGAGTCGCCGGTGCCTCTTTGGGCCTCGCGGCCGTGCTCTTCTTCGCCAGCTCCCCTTTGGGAGCGGCGATCGGCTGGGACGATCGCTCGCCGTGGCTGAAGACGGTTCCTGAGCAGGCCATCTCCCGAGAAGCGATCGAGGCGATGCGCGAGCCCATCGACGGGCTGGCTCTGCGCAGCGCGACGATCTTCCTCGACCAGCAAGCGTTCGCCGTGCTGCATCCGCTGATTCCGGCGAGTGCCCGCGAGAGCTCGGAGTTCTTCGGGAGCACGATCCGGCAGATTCATTGGCAGACCTCGGATGTGATCGTCGCTCCTTGCTGGATACTGACCGTGCTGGACAAGAGCGCGGATCAGTCGCGTGACAACGAGCTCGAGCTCGAGCTCGTCCTGCGCGAGGTCGCCGAGGAGAGGCCCGAGCTCGGGCTGGGCAGCTCGGGCGCACCGGTCTTCGTCATCGCAGCGGGCTGGTATCAACCTTGGATGTTCGGCTTCTCTCGCCTGAAGAAGGCCGCGTCTGACCGGGCCGTCGCGATCTCCGGCGTCCGCAACCATCGGTCACCGGGCGGCGGCATCGGCATCTTCCGGATCGATTTTCCGGCCTGGCAAAGCGGGCGAGCGATCTTGACCGCTCCCACGGGAGACTGACGACCAAAGCCCGAACGGCCGAAGCGGGAAGAGACCGCCGAGCCGCCGGCCGCTCGCTCGACGATGGACGCGGTCGCGGGCACGCCGCGGCTTGGGCGCTCCATGGCGTTTTTTCAGAGATTTCCCGAAGGACTCCGGCCAGGCTCGGACACGATCTCCCCGGTCGCGCGATCGTTTGGGCGCGACATGCGAGCCCGGTCAAGCCAGTGGAATCGCCCACGAACCTATGTGTCCTTCTTCGCGACGCGCCTCGAGAACCGCCCATTCGGGGGATGCCCCGATCGATGAGGCCACGCTCTGCGAGGCGCTCCGCGAAGGCTCTGACGAAGCCGTCCAGCTCCTCTTCGAGAGGCACTTCCGACCGCTGTACCGCTTCGTCTTGAGCCGCGTCGGGGGCCGTCATGAAGATTGCGAAGAGATTGTCCAAGAGACCTTCGTCGCTGCCGTGGACTCCATCCACCGATTTCGGGCGGACTCGAGCCTCTACACGTGGCTTTGCGGCATCGCCCGGCGCAAGGCGCTCCGCTCGTTCCGACGCAAGCGACTGCCCGCCATCTCGTGGACGGAGACCGGCGCTGCACTCGACGAGCTGCTGCGCTGCGAGAAGGACCTCCCACCCGAGACCCTGCAGCGCCAGGAGACAGTGGAAGCCGTCCAGCTCGCGCTCTCACTCCTGCCCCCGGACCATCAAGAAGTGCTCCTCGAACAGTACTTCCAAGGCAGGAGCGTCCCCCAGATCGCCGAACGTTGGGACCGTTCTCCCAAGGCGATCGAGTCGCTGCTGGTGAGGGCGCGAAGAGCCCTCGAGAAGACCCTCCGCCGGCTCCAGTCCGGCTGGCGAAGCGGCGAAGATCCTCGGCAACTCGACCCGCGAGTCCTCGAATCGGAAATCGAGTCATGACGCGACCCGACGACGCGCTCGATCGCAACCTGAAGCACATCTTCCAGAGTGAGGGCTTCGACGAAGCTCCTTCGGCCCGCTTCGAAGGTGAGCTGTCCCTCGCCTTGCGCCGCCGCGCTGCCCGTCGCCGACCCGAGCGGCGTCGTCACCGTCGACACGCGCTCGTGACGATCGCGGTCGCTGCCTCCGTCCTGATCGGCCTGACCCTCTGGTGGGCCAGTCACGATCGAGACACGGCGCGCTGGCGCCTGGATGCGAGCTCGCCGTGGCTCGAGATCGCTGGCGGCTCGATCGACCTCGACCGCGGCATCCTCCAATCGGCAGACGGACCGTTGGTCGTGCAGATCGAGAAGGGAGCCGAAGCCAGGCTGGCTCCTCGCTCCGAGCTCCGCCTGGCGAGAGACGACGGTGGGATCGCCGCGACCCTCATCGAGGGCCGGGCGGATCTCGAGATTCGGAACGCCCGCTCTCGTGTCACACTCTCGGCGGGGACCGTCGCCATCCGCAATGACGGCTCCTCCGATCTCCACCGAGTCACCATCGAGCTCGCCTCGGAGTCCGTGGTCACGGTGAGCGCCGAGTCCGGCTCGTGGATGCTGACCCACGGCGAGCGATTGATGTCGCTGCCACTGGGTGCTCGGCTGTCCTTTGACGTCACCGAGCGTTCGGGCGCCGATGCCCGCTCGGCCGTGTCCGAGCCGTCCCGGGATGAGCCGGGTCCCGAGGGCGACGAGACGGCCGTCCTGCAGGGGCGCGTCGCGGATCAAGACGGTCGCGGATTGGGCCGCGTCCCCGTCACGCTCGTCGAACCGGGTGGCGCCTCCTCACCCGGACGGACCGTCCGAATCGACACCGGTGCCGACGGGTCCTTCACGGCCGAGCTGGAGAGCGGCTCGTGGCAAGCCTTCGCCGGTGGAGAGACCTGGGGTCGGGTCGGCCCCTTCGCCATCGACCTGCCCCGCACCGAGGAGCTGCACATCACTGTCGCCCCCGCCCGCGCATTGTCGGGCTGGGTCGAGAACACCGCGGGTCGCCGGCTGGCGGACGTCGCGGTCACGGCGATCGGGCTCTCCGATTCCGAGCTGACGACCGCCGAAGCCCAGGCCCGGACCGACGAGTCCGGCGCCTTCCGAATCGCAGGCATCGGTCCCGGACGCTACCGGCTCATGGCCGAGACCACCGAGCACGGTCCAGGCGAGATCCTCGCCGCGACCGCGGGCGACTCGGACCTCGCCATCGTGTTGCCCGGGCTCGCCAGCCTCCGGGGCCGAGTCCGCTGGGCGCTCTCCGGGGAAGCGGTGACGGACACCTTCGGCGTGACGCTCGAGCCGATCGTCGCACGTTACGACAGGCCGGAGGCTCTCGAGCGCGAGCTGCAGAGCCCGGAAGGCGAGCTGGAGTGGAGCGGGATTCCGGCCGGCTCGTACCGTGCTTGGATCTCTGTGCCGGGCGGCGCGAGCTGGCGCTCCGAGGTGCTGACGCTCGACGGTCGCTCACCCGCCTTCTTGAGCGCCGAGATCGAGACCGGTGGGTGGATCATCGGCACGGTGCTCACGGCGTCGGGCGAGTCGGTGGCTGGCGCTCGCGTGATGAGCTTGACCGACGCGCCGCCGTCCGCGAGTGTCCTGATCGGGAACCGCCCCGGTCCGTGGGCCGCTCGCAGCGACACCAAAGGTCGCTTTCGCCTCGGCCCCCTCTCGCCGGGCACTCACCGCCTGCAAGTCGTCGCCCCCGGCACGGGCGTCCTGATCCGGGAGCGAGTCGAGGTCCGAAGGGACGTGGACCTCGAGTTGACGCTGCAGCTCGAAGCCGGCTCGGCTCTCCACGGCATCTTGACCTCTGGAGGCTCCGAGACGCGGGAAGGCCGTCAGTACCTTCTCCTCCGTGCGACGGGAGAGGCCGAGCTGTTGACGGCGATCGCGACCACGGACGCGCGCGGCGAGTTCCTGGTCGAGAGCCTGATCCCGGGCGAGTACTTCGTGATCGAGACCGGTAGCGAAGAGGATCCGACGCTCGCGAATGTGCGGGTGCTGCGCGCGTCGCTGCGCTCGGGCGAGACGACCGAGCTGGAGCTGGGCGAGCGCCCGAGCCTCGGACGGCTCGAAGGCCGGGTCCGCGACGTGGGCGGCCGGGCCGTTCCGCGGATGACGGTCTTGGTGGTCGAAGACGACTTCTTCCGCAGCGGCACCAGCGACGAGAACGGGGACTACCGGGTGTTGGGCATCCCCGGCGGCCGATACCAGGTGCTGCTCCAGCGGGGCTTCGCGCGGTCGATGACGACCTATGGCACGATCGACATCGAGGGTGGTCAATCCAAGGACTACGACATCGTCCTGCCGACGGGCCGCCTGCATGGGCGGGTCGTCCGCGCCGAGACCGAGGAGCCGATTCGCGGCGCGCGCCTGCTGCTCTATCGACCCGGCCGTTCCCGCGAGTCCTTCGGCGGGCGAACCGAGTCGACGGGTGAAGGCGTCTTCGCTTTCGAGGACCTCCACGGCGGTCCGGGGGCTCTGGTGGTCGTCGCTCCCGGTCACGGCACGACGGTCCTGACCGACATCTTGATCCCGAGCGAGGCGAGCTCCGAGGAGCGGATCATCCGCGTTCCTCGCGGCACCGACCTCTCGCTCGAGGTGCGGGACGCCCGTAGCGGCGAGCCGGTTCGCGGCGCCTTCACGCTGCTGTTCCTGCCTGACGGTCCCCCTTTGTCCGACCCGACGGTGCCTCACTTCACCGACGCCTCGGGGCAGGTCGTCTTCCGAGGCGCCCGACCGGGACCGGCCAGGGTCCTGATCCAGCACTCCGACTACGGGGAGCGCTGGGCCGAAGTGACGATCGATCCGGACACCGTGGGCTCCACGCCGATCGAGATCACTCGCGACTGACCATCCCGATTCCCGAGCCTCCGTCCTCCCAAAACCTCATTCACTCAAAGGAGCTGATGATGATACTCCGACTCGCCCTGCTCGTCTCGATCTTGCTGGCGCCCTCCGCCCTGGGACAGGAGACCGAGGCCCCCAAGAAGGAGAAGCCGTCTCGCGAGGTCCGCTATTCGACGTTCGCCGGCCAGGACGCGCTGGAGTCCGATGCCGAGCTCCTCGATCAAGCCAAGGCCATCGAAGCAGCCAAGGTGAAGTGCTCCCTCGAGGATCTGAAGAAGACAGCCGAGTCCCTCTCGAAGCTCGTTGAGAACAAGGCGACGCCGTGGCGCCGCCACTTCCTCGGGCTGGTGCACTACGACATCGCCACCATGCTCGACGAAACGGAGCCCGAAGCGTCGGCCAAGCACCGAGACCTCGCCGCGACGCAGCTCGAGAAGGCGCTGGCCGAGGACGAGAAGCTCGTCGAGTCCCACGCGGTGCTGGCCATCTGCATCGCCATGAAGATCGACATGAGCGATCCGCAGTCGATGATGACGCTCGCCATACAGGCCGAGAACCATTACCAGACGGGTCTCGCCCTCGCCCCGAAGAATCCGATCCTGCTCATGAACTACGGCGTTCACAAGCACTTCACTCCCGCCGAGTTCGGAGGCGGTCCGAAGGTCTCACGCCCGTACTTCGAGCGCGCTCTCGAGCAGGCTCCCGGCTTCCTCGAGGCACAGGCCTGGATGGCGATCTGCCTCAAGGACGCTGGCGAGAAGGAGGCCGCGAAGAAGATCGTCGACCGGCTCGAGAAGGAGCATCCGGGCAACGCTTGGATTCAAGGCCTGCTCGACGCGATGTATCACGAGGTCTTCTGAGCGCGAGCGAAGACGGCCACGGACGACTCGGACGTGGCCGTCAGTACCAGAGCCCGTTGACGTGCCAGCGCGGGCGCCGGGAGATGATCGCGAGGCGCTTAGGCACCGCGACGGGACCGGGCAGCCGCTCGAACTCCTTGGCGCGTGGCTGCGCCGCGCGGCTCAACAGGCGCTGAATGCGAAGCTCGGTCGGTGGATGGGTCCGCAGCAAGGAGGGATCCGGGATTCGTCGGCCGACGCCGACCAGGTCTTCCCACAACCGGCTCTCGTACCGCTCCAGCCGCTCGAGAGCGAGCGCGAGGCCAACGGGGTCGGTCGTGATCTCGACGGCGAGGTCGTCGGCCGCCAGCTCGCGCGTGCGCGAGAGACCGTTCTGGAGGAGTCCGCACAAAGTCGGTGCGAGCGCGATGAGCAAGAAGCCGATCCACTCGATGCCGGCGCGGCCGACCAAGGCGAGCGGCAGGGTGACGATCACGCAAAGGATCCCGATGTAAGAGGCCCAGCGCGTGATGCGGGTGATCCAGTCGGCGATCGCCAAGACGAAGGTGTCGCGCTGCAGGATATGGGCCACCTCGTGGGCGAGCATGCCAGCGAGCTCGCGAAGGGAGAGCTGCCGCAGTAGGCCGTCGGTGACCGCGATGAAGGCGTGATTGGGTCGACCGAGCGTGAACGCGTTGAGCGCCGAGCTCGGGATGTAATAGAGCTCGGGGACTTGGCTCAGACCGGATCGCAAGCAGATGCGGCGGAGGAGCTCGTAGGGCTTCCGCAGCTCGTCGACATGAACCGGGATCGCGTTGTACAGCCGCAGGAGCAGGCGCGGCGAGACCTTCGGCGTCGCGACGAAGAGGACGAGGGACACGACCGCGAAGATCCAGGCCCCCGTCGCCCCGAAGACCAGTGCTCCGCAGACGGCGTACAGAGCCAGCATGCCTCCGAGCAACAGTCCGGTCTGGGCGAGGTTCGGACCGAGATCGCCTAGCCGCGCCAGGCTCTCCCTCCACTCCGCCAACTTCGCCATCTGTGATCTCCAGCGCGCGTACCACTCAACGCGGACCACAGGTTAGGGTCGCCCCCTCCTGCGGTCAAGCGGCGTGAGAGACGAGCGACGAGGATGCCGGCCCCGGGGCACTCGCCCCGGGTCGCATTCGACGGGCCATCCCGATTGGTGCAGGATCACTTGTCGACCAGGACTCGGTAGCGGTACGTCCAACGCCGCTCCTCGCCCGGGTCGAGGGTCGTCGTCCAGACGAGCTCATTCCGGCGATTGACCGAGTAGACGCCCGACTCGAGAAGGCGCTTGGTGAATCCCTCGGTCGCCTCGATCAGCTCGCCGGAGAGCTCGCAGCGGACCTCGAAGGTCAAAGGCTCGCTCCGGTAGTTCCTCACTTCGAGCTCACCATCGACCTCGGTTCGCCAAAACGAGTCACCGCCGATGTAGACGACCTCGCGCTCGCTCTGCCTCTCCACTTCGAGGCTCCGCGTCTGAACGCTCAGCGCCTTGGTGATCTGCACGGTGGTCTCCGCTCCCGGATTCACCCACGTGCTCAGGCTCTGGCCCAGGAAGCGGCCATTCTCGACCATCAGAGCGGGCGCGGTCGTCATCGGGATCTTCAGCGGATTACGGAAGCGCAACGCATCCCACGGGGAGTCGTCGGCGTTGCGGGACGAGCGCCGTCCGTTGGCATTGCGCGTGTCCGGCACCTTCCAAGAGACGATCCTTTGATAATCCGCGCCCCCGATAGCGAGCGGAAGGTTGATGGCGGCTCCGCGCTCGAGAGTCACTCGGCCAGCGCTCTGGTAATGGATGTCGACCCCCTCGCGATCCGGGTCGAGATCGGCCGGCGCCGCGAAGTTGGATGGTGCGGCGAAGTTCGAGGCGATGCTCTGCTGGGTCGTGATGCTGTTGCCGAAGACCGAGTACGTCGATGCCGCGCCGCCGCCGGAGACTTGCGAGAAGAAGTCGGCCCAGCTCGCCTGCGCCGCGATCGGTGAGGTGACGCTCGCGAACTCGAGATTGGGGAATCCCGAGATCAGCTCCACCTCGACGTCTTCGAGGTCTTCGAGCTCGTTCCGGATCACCGTCGACTGCTCGAGCACGAGTCGCTTCGGATCCGATACGTCGATTCGATAGGACGGCGCCCAGGAGAGACCGCGAGTCAGGTACTGGATCCGGAGCGTCACGTCGCCTTCGCGGGCACTCGCGACGTCGAAGATCAAGACGGGCTTCTTCACTTGGACGGTGTCGGCTTGACCGCTGGCCTGAATCGAGACGATCGCGCTCGTGTCGACATAGGTGCGCCCGGCCTGCGTGGCCAAAACCAGGCTTCCCGGCTGCCCGAAGACGAACTGGCTCGGCTGGCCCGGGATGGCAAACGTCGGGCTGGGCGTGAAGCGCTCGACCTTGCCGGCTACCGGCGGGATCTGACCGTCGCGGAAGAACACCACGACACTCTGTCCGACCAGCTCGGTGCCCAGCGAAGCCGCCTCCTCGAGAGAGACGTCGACCTCGCGCTGGAGGACGGTCGTCGCGACGCGGCCGTCGCTCTCGATCCAGAACGTCCCATGGGAGGGCGTCGGCACCGAGTCGAGCACGTAGCGACCCGGACCCGGCACGGTGACGCGCCGATCGACGACGGCCATCCCGTTCTTGAACAGGGCCACCCGCGCGACGGGCGCCTCGATCGCGGTCTCCTGGCCGTGGACGCTCGGCGAGAGCGTGACGGCGAGCAACAAGCCGGACAGGGCAGCAGCTAGCGGCATGACTTCCTCCGTAGTCGGTCGGCGGACTCTCGGGTGGACCGATCGCGATCGCACCGTTATCGAGCTGAGTCTACGACGGGGTACCCCGATGCCGAGGTAAAGAGTCTGTCACAGGGTGCGAGCGAGGGTCTCGCGCAGCCAAGCACCGATGTCGGCGATCTCGTCGGGACAGACCTCGTGTTGCATCGGATACTCTTCCCAAGTCACCGAGTACCCCAGCGCCCGCATTCGGTCACGCGCCGCTCGCCCGCGCTCGATCGGGACCATCGGATCGAGCTGGCCATGCGCCTGGAGGATCGGGACGTCCCGGTTCGCTTCGCTGCGCTCCGCTTCGAGCGAGTCCTCACAGACGAGATAGGTCGAGAGCGCCAAGATCCCGGCGAGGCGCTCGGGAAAACGGAGCCCGGTGAAGAGAGCGATGGCTCCGCCTTGGGAGAAGCCTGCCAGCACCAAGCGCTCCGGGGGGATCCCGCGCCGTGCTTCGCGCTCGATCAAGCCGAGCACGCACTCGTGCGACTGGCGGACGCCGTCCTCATCGTGTCGCTTGCGCAGGTCCCCTTCCCGGATGTCGTACCAGGCCGGCATCACGAAGCCGCCGTTGATCGATACCGGCATGGAAGGCGCGTGCGGAAACACGAACCGAATCGGCAAGTCGTCGAGCGCGAGATAAGGGACGAGCGGTTCGAAGTCATGTCCGTCGGCCCCCAGACCGTGAAGCCAGATCACGGCCAGCTCGGTAGGCTGGCGCGTCACCACCTCGACGCACGGCAGCAGCTCTCGTTTCTCGTTCAAAGCACGTGTTCTCCGGCACGTGGCCGAGACACACGTGACGACGCCACGAATCTGCGCATCGGCCAGAGGTCAGAGTGGAACATGCGCGTTCGGGCGTCAAGCGAAGGAGAAGTCCGCACAAGATGGAACGAAAGGAAGAAGCGCGGCCCTCCTGGCCGCCCGGCCAACGGCGGGCTGGAAGCCCGCGCTCCGTGGCCCTCGCACTTGGAGCGCGCCCCTCCTGGCCGCTCGGCCAATGGCGGGCTGGAACCCTGCGCTCCTCCGCCTTTGGCTCGCGAGCACGAGGCCTGTCAGGTAGAAAGGGCACTCGTCCCAGGATCCAGTCCTGAAGCATCACTCCGGAGCTGCCGCGTGCCCGAGGTCGACTCGCACTTTCGTTCCGACATAGCAGGCTTCTCTCCGCTCGAGCTCACTCGAGAGCTGGGAACTCCTCTCTATGTCTATGATGCTTCCATCATCGCCAAGCGCCTCGCCGAGCTCGATCGCTTCGATACCGTTCGCTATGCCCAGAAGGCGAACGACAACGGCTTCCTGCTCCGCTGGCTGAAGGAGAGAGGCCTCTGGGTCGACGCCGTCAGCGCCGGTGAGCTCGACCACGCCTTGTCGCTCGGGTTCCCCGCCCAAGGGACGCCCCACCCGATCGTGTTCACGGCCGATGTGTTCGAGCGCGAGGCGCTGCGACGCGTGGGTGAGACCGGCGTCCACGTGAACTGCGGCTCCGCGGACATGATCGAGCAGCTCGCGACCGTCCGATCAGGCGGCGAGCTGACGCTGCGGATCAACCCCGGCTTTGGCCATGGGCACAGCCGGAAGACGAATACCGGCGGCGAGTGGTCGAAGCACGGGATCTGGCACGAGGAGGCGCCAGCCGTCGTCGATCGAGCGCGCGCGGCGGGCTTCGAGGTGACGGGGATCCACGTTCACATCGGATCGGGTACCGATCCCGAGCAGCTCCGGCGCATCGGGTCGGCGATCGAGCAGATCGGGCGGAGCCTCGAGGCGCCGCTCGACACCGTCAGCGTGGGAGGCGGTCTCCCCGTTCCGGTCTTCCCGGGCGACCCGGACGTCGACATCCGGGCTTATTCCGACCATTGCCTGGCGAGCCGCGACCGCCTGTCCAAGTCCTTGGGGCGCCCGCTCCGGATCGAGATCGAGCCGGGCCGGCGGCTGGTCGCCGAGGCGGGCACGCTGCTCACCGAGATCCTCGCCATCAAGAGGACCGGCCGGCAGCTCTTCTACCTGGTCGACGCCGGCTTCCACACGCTCGTTCGATCGGCGATGTACGGCGCCAAGCACCCGATTCGACTCGCCGGACCAGAGCGAGCCACCGAGATCGAGCCGACCGTCGTCGCGGGGCCGCTCTGCGAGTCCGGGGACGTGTTCACCCAGGACTCCCAAGGCGTGGTCGAGCCCGTGCCCCTGCCCCGAGCCCAGGTGGGCGACCTGCTCGCCATCGAGGTCGTCGGGGCCTACGGCTTCTCGATGGCCTCGTCTTACAACGCGCACGGCCGCCCGGCCGAGGTGTGGATCGAGAACGGTACGATGCGAACGATCCGAAGCCGCCAGAGCACGGCCGACCTCTTCCGAGACGAGTTGCTCTGAGGCGGGACCAGGGACCTTCGGGCCGCCGGCTTCAGCCGGTCACGGTGTCCTCCAGGTGGGGCATGCTCCAGCCCAAGCTCCACCGCCGGTCCATCAGCGCTCCGCGCTTCGTCACCCGAGCATCAGCGGTCGTCGTGCTGGTGTCGAATCACGTCGCCGTCGACGAGGAAGACCACGTCTTCGGCGATGTTGGTCGCGAGGTCGGCGATGCGCTCGAGGTGGCGCGAGATGGACAGCGTGTCAACGGCTCGCTCGATGGAGCTGGGATCCTCCTGCATGCGCTGTTGCAGCAGATGGAACATCTCGCGATTCATGTCGTCGACGCCGTCATCGAGCTCGCGGACTTGCTTGGCCAAGTCGGTGTCCTGGTTGACGAGCGCATCGAGGCTGGAGCGTACCATGCGCCTGACGAGCTCGATCATCCGGCGGAAGTCGAGTGGTACGTCGATCGGCTCGGTCTTGGCGAGGTGAGCGGCACGCTCGGCGATGTTGACGGCGAGGTCTCCCATGCGCTCGAGGTCGTTGTTGACCTTCATGACCGAGACGACGAAGCGGAGGTCGCTCGCCACGGGCTGGTGCAGAGCGAGGATCTTGAAGCACTCCTCTTCGATCTGCAGCTCTTTCTGATCGATTCGATCGTCGCCCAAGAGGACCTCTTCGATGAGGTCGGGACGGCGGTCGATGAGTGAGGCCGTCGACTTGTAGGCGGCTTCCTCGACCAGAGAGCCCATGATCAGGATCTCTTTCTTGAGCCCCTCGAGATCCCGCTCCAGATGCTTACCCATGACTCTCGTTTCTCCCGGTGTCGTCTCGGCGAGGCGCACCACGCCGAGCGCTCCCGCAGACGACTTCGTCGCCTTCATTCAAATCGGGCCGGGCCGATTAAGCAATGGCGCTTCGATATTCAAACGCTCAAACGCTCGGTCCGAGTATCGGAAGCCGGATGCGGAAGCGGCTGCCCTCATCCTGCCGACTCTCGACGGTCACGTCGCCGCCGTGCGAGATCGCGACGTGTTTGACGATCGACAGCCCCAGGCCCGTGCCGCCCAGCTCGCGGGAGCGGGCCCGGTCGACGCGATAGAAGCGCTCGAAGATCCGCTTCTGGTCCTCGCGGCTGATTCCGATGCCGGTGTCCTGGACCTCGATGATGGCATGATGCCTCTCGGTGCGGAGCCGCACCCAGATGCTCCCACCCGCCGGCGTGTACTTGAGGGCGTTGTCCAAGAGGTTGCTGGTCGCCTCCCGCAAGGCCTCGGGATCTCCTTCGACGATCACGGCCTCCTCGGGCAGCTCGAGATGGACCTGCACGCTCCTTTGCAGCCCGGTGCCCGCGAACGCGCCTTCGGCGGCTCGGATCGGCTCGCGCAGATCGATGCGCTTGAGCTCGAAGCCGCCGTGGACCGACTCGATACGAGCCAGAGTCAGGAGATCGGAGACGAGCGTGGTCAACCGCATCGTCTGATCCTTGACGCGACCCAAGAAGCGCTGGCGCGTCTCTTCGTCGATCTCGGGATCGTCCACCAGGGTCTCGACCATGCCACGAATCGCAGTCACCGGCGTCTTGAGCTCGTGCGAGACATTGGCGACGAAGTCTCTCCGGACCGACTCGAGCCGACGCAGCTCGGTCACATCGTGCAACACCACGACCGCCCCGACGAGCTGGCCACCACCGTCCTGGAGTGGCGCCGCATTGAGCTCGAGGATGCAGTCCCCTCGATCGCCGACCACGTGGGTCTCCTCGCGTCGTCCCTGGGCCGCTTCCAGCGTCTTGCCGAGGACCTCGGGAACGGCGCGCACCCGGGTGACCTCCCAGATGAACCGCCCTTCGCTCGCCTTGGGAAACGCCCCGACCAGTCGACCAGCGACGGTGTTCATGTGCACGACGCGCTCGTTCCGGTCGACGGCGATCACGCCCTCGATCATGCCGCCGAACATCGCCAGGAGCTTGTTCCGATCGCGCGTGATCGTGGCGACGCGCTCCTCGAGTTGAGCCGCCATTCCGTCGAAGGCCTTCGAGAGGTCCCCGATCTCATCGGTGCGGTCGATGCGCAGCCGGCGGTGATAGTCCCCGCCCGCGATGGCCGCGGCAGCGACGGTCATCCGGCGCAATGGATACGTCACGCGCCGCGAGAGAAAGTAACCAAGGCCCAACGCGCCCACGAAGGCCGCCAGCGCCGCGATCAGGAGCTCGGTCCCGATGCGCTCGGCCACGAAGGCCGCCTCGATCTCACGCCGCAGGACGAGCACTCCGCCTTCCCCCTCGGGGCCCGGTAAGGGCAAGGCGACCGCCAGGCGAGCTCCCGAGTCCGTCGATCGCTCGGTCACGGTTCCGGCGACCGCGAGGAGCCGATCCCGATCGGAAGCCGACGGAGCCTCGTCGGGACTCGTCGCCCACCAGACTCGGCCAGCACCGTCGAAGAGAGTCAGGTCGGTATCCGCCTTGGGCTTCCAAACCGGAGCCAGGCCTTCTGTGGGGAGCGGCTTCCCCGATTGCCAGCGGGCGCCTACGACCTCGCGAAGGAGTCGCGCCTCGTCGAGGAGCTGATTCCCGAGCTCGCTCCGACTCGGAGAGCGACGTGCGCTGGCCGTGACGAACAGCACCACGACGGTCGCGAGGAGGATGAGCGCCAGATAACCGGCGTAGAGCTGCCAGAACAGCCGGGACAGCCGCATCCTCATTCACCGAGGTCGCGGAAGCGATACCCGACGCCGCGCACCGTCTCGATCAAGTCCCGTTGCTCGCCGAGCTTCTTTCGAACCGCCCGAACGTGGACGTCGATGTTTCGATCGGTCACGATCGCGTTCTCACCGATCACGCGGCTGAGCAGGTGATCTCGGGTGAACACTCTTCCCGGATGGCTCGCCAGGAAATGCAGCAGCCGCAGCTCGGTCGCTGTGAAGGAGACGGGCCGATCCGAGATTCTCACTTCGTGCCGCTCCCGATCGATCACGACGCCGTCCCGAACGATCCGGGAGCCGGGCGCCTGTTCGACCCGCAGCTTACCACGCCGAAGCACGGCTTTGATGCGGGCTGTCAGCTCCTTGGGACTGAACGGCTTGGTGACATAGTCGTCCGCGCCCATGCCGAGGCCGAGCACGATGTCGCTCTCCTCGCCCTTGGCCGTCACCATGATGACCGGAATGTTCCGAGTGAGGTCGTCATCCTTGAGCTTCCGACAGAGCTCGACGCCGTCGACGCCGGGCAACATCAGGTCGAGCAGCACCAGATCGGGCGCGACGCGTTGAACCAAGCGCAGACCCATCTCGCCGTCGCGAGCACACTCGACTTCAAAGCCCTCGCGGGACAAGTTGTACTGGATCACCTCGAGGATATCGGGCTCGTCCTCGATCACGACGATCTTATGGCGTTTCATCGATCCTTTACGCTCCCAGGGCTTCAGGACGGACGGCCGGAAAGCTACCGGCGCCGTGTAAAGCGCCCGTGAATTCGCCATGAATGGTCACAGGATAGCGACCGGATCGCGATCGATCGAGGACCGGATCACGTCGACCCCGGGCCAATCCTCTCGAAGCCTGTGCTCCAAGACCTTCAAGTAACCCCGCTCGGTATTCGTATGTTCTCCGAGGACGACGCTGATCCCCGAAGCGCTGGCGGCCAGGAGATCGTGGTGCCGCATCTCGCCGGTCCAATAGAGATCGGCGTCCGCACCCATCAGGACCGAGCCGCCCGCTCCCGCACAAAGAGCCACCGACCGGATGCTCTGCCCTTCGCGGTGATTCGGAGCGATCGCGCAGCGGATCTTCTCCAGGCCGAGCTGGCGCTTGATCACCGTCACCAGGTCCTCGATGGCCATGGGCTGGGGAAGCACGGCCAGTCGCCCTTGGCCTCGATCGAGCTCGGCCCGCCGATCCAGGACGAAGACATCGTAGCTTCGGCCTTCGCCGAGGACGTCCCGGACCCGAGCGTCGACCTCGGCGAGCGCGCTCTCGCGGCATCGCAGAGCGAAGCGGCCCGGCTCGGGCAAGTCGACCCAGCCTGCTCCAGCGGGCAAGTGCTCCCGCAGCTTCGCGCACTCCTCCCTCGTCGCCGTGCCCTCGACCCAGCGTTCGGGCGCGGCGGTGCGCGTCGGCTGGAGGCATCGGACGGTCGCTCCAGGGAAGGCACTCGCCAGCCAATCGTTGACGCCGCCGGGGGCCGCGTCGAGTGCGGTGTGGGGGGAATGGACGGCGATGCGCGCGGCGAGGGCGTCGAGGACGAGGCGACCCTCGCGGTGGCTTCGGGTGAGGCGATGGAGCGGTTTGAAGATCGGCGGATGGTACGCGACGATCAGATCGACGCCGCGGTCGATCGCTTCGGCGAGGACGGGCTCGGTGAGATCGATGGTGAGCAGGCAACGCCGAATGGCGTGGTCGGGCGGGCCATCGACGAGGAGCCCGACGTTGTCCCAGTCGGCAGCCAGCGAGAGAGGCGCGATCTGCTCGAGCCGCTGGACGGCTTCTTCAAGTCGTAGGCGCTGAGTCATGGTGTCCGAGTGTACCACTCGGCCCGATGGGGCCGAAGGGGCCGATGTGCTCGCGCGACCACCGGGCGGATGGCGATGAAGCTTCGATGAAGAAGTGTTCTTTTTGGGGCGGACTGGTCGGCGATCTGACGTGTTGAGAAGGGAGCAGGGACCACACGGATGTCGAAGTCGAACTGCAAAGTCAACCCGAGGTTCGCTTTATGAGCCTCGCTCTCGAGGTGATCCATCGCCGTGGACGAGTGGCCGGAATCGCCCGTAATTCGGGCTTTTTCGGAGGATTACGTTCTTGCAACCTTCCCCGAAATGCCTAAGATTCGGGTTCGATTGCAGGCGGCGGGCTGGTTCCGCGTGCCGGCCTGGTCAACCGCCGCAATCGGGTTCGAGGCGGCCCACTCGGGGAGGGCAGCTTCGAGCCTCCCGCGATCTGCTTAGAAGGATGTTTACGGGATCACCCCTCTCGTGAGCTTCGCTCCGGAGCTCCTGGGTGGTCCGACCGAACCAGTTTCGCTCCTGTAGGAGGAGAAGACCTTGAAACGCGTTGCCGCATTCCTTTTCGTGCTTGCCTTGGTCGGCCTCATCGCGCCGGCCGCCTCGGCGGACTCCGCCGGACGTCATCCGGGCTCCCTGTTGATCTACCCGATCTTCGATTCGGGTCCTGAGGCTGGCACCATCGTCAGCGTCGCCAACGTCAGCCAGGACATCAGCATCGATGCGCACTTCATCTACATCGATGCCGACGACAACTGGCGTGAGTTCAACCGCTTCGAAGAGCTGACGCCGCGTGACGAGTTCACGATCCGCGCCAGCACGCACGTCGCGGGTGCCAAGCGCGGCTTCCTCTACGTCATCGCCGAGACCTTCGACGCTGACCGCCGCGATCCGGACTCCCTCAACTACCTGATCGGTGACGAGATCGTCGTCGACTCGATCGGTAACTTCCTCTACGCCCTCGACGCGATTCCGTTCTGCGCGAAGGCTCCCTTCAACAGCAACTTCGACGACGTCCTCGACTTCGACAACGAGGAGTACTTCAAGGTCTCCGACAAGATGTACGTCTCGAGCTTCCTCGGCAACACCGACGGTGATGGTGCCGACCTCACGACGACGCTCATCTTCGTCGCGCTGGTCGGTAGCTCCGACTACGAGACCCGTCTCGACCTGCTCCCGTACAACAACAACGAAGACGAGTTCTCCGCTAGCTGGAACTTCCGCTGCTGGGACGCCGTTTCGCTCCTCACGATCGACGGCTTCTTCCTGGACAGCTTCCTGAAGGGCCTCCCGACCTACGACAACCGTGACATCGGTATCCCGTGGACCTCGGGCTGGATCGAGATCGATGGCGATGAGGCCGTCGATGTCGTCGGCAACGAGCCGAAGGTCGAGGACCCGCCCTTCGTCGGTGCCGTCGTTCAGGCGCTCGGCTCCTACGCCACCGGTCACCTCATGCACGAGAGTGCCGAGGACAACCCGACCAACGGCAAGCTCGACATCTAAGGTCGATCTGATCGACTGAGGACTTCGAACGAGAAGCGCCTCTGCAGCTCGCTGCAGGGGCGCTTTCTCATTGGTTGCCGTGGGTGCTGCCCCCCCAAGGCCTTGCCTGCCGCAGGCGAAGCCCGGGCCGTTCGGCCCGCCCGACCGCCTACAGACACACCGCGCTCTCCCTGGAGCTTCGCCGGGTCGGCGAGTCCCTGCCCGTCGATGGCCAGATCCTCGGACGGACTGTCTCGAAGCCCTACGGATCGACCGTGCCTTACGGCTATTCGCCCAGCGAGAGACAGTTATGAGTATAACTTCACTATGTTCCCGAACGATTCCGCGTGCTTATTCATTTGATTGACTCCGTCGGCGAATAGGTTAGCTTCACGCAAGATGGATTGGATGTCCGGGAGGCAACTCTGACAGGGTGGCTCCCGCACCTGCTGCCCGAAGCTGCTTGCATCCGTCCTGCCCACTGGCTTGCCTGATCGGGGAAGGCCAATTCCGATCTCGAGGCGGCGTTCGAAGCACTTTCTTCTCAGGCGCCGCACTAATAGGCGTATCCTCGCCAATTGGAGTCTTCCTGCCATGAAACGCGTAACCTTCGTCTTCGTGTCCCTTGCCATGCTTGCGCTGGCTGCGGCGCCAGCAAAGGCCGAATCGGCCGGCCGGCACCCCGGCTCACTCCTGATCTATCCGATCTTCGATTCCAGTCCCGGCGCCGGCACGGTCGTGAGTGTGACCAACGTGGCGCAGACCACCTCGATCGACGCCCACTTCATCTACATCGATGCCGATGACAACTGGCGAGAGTTCAACCGCTTCGAGCCGCTCACGCCGCGTGACGAGTTCACCATTCGGGCCAGCACCCACGTCGCGGGCGCCAAGCGCGGATTCCTCTACATCGTCGCCGAGACCCTCGACGGCGACCGCCGGGATCCGGATGCGCTGAACTACCTGATCGGTGACGAGATCGTCGTCGACTCGCAAGGCAACTTCCTCTATGCCGTCGAGGCCATTCCCTTCTGCGCGAAGGCCCCCTTCAACAGCAACGGCGACGATCACCTCGACTTCGACGACGAGGAGTACTTCAAGGTCTCCGACAAAATGTATGTCTCGAGCTTCCTCGGCAACACCACCGGCGACGGCTCGAACCTCGTGACGACTCTCCTCCTGGTCTCCCTGGCCGGTAGCTCTGACTACGAGACTCGCCTCGACCTCCTCCCCTACAACAACAACGAAGACGAGTTCTCGGCCGACTACCGCTTCCGCTGCTGGTCCGCCGTTCGACTGCTCGACATCGACGGCTTCTTCCACGACACCTTCCTCAAAAACCTCCCGACCTGGGACAGCCGTAACACGGGCCTCTCCTGGACGTCCGGCTGGATCGAGATCGACGGTGATGAGGCGGTCGACATCGTCGGCAATGAGCCGAAGATCAACGATCCGCCCTTCGTCGGCGCCGTCGTTCAGGCCTTCGGCTCCTACTCCTCGGGCCACCTGATGCACGAGAGCGCCGAGGACAATCCCACAAACGGCAAGCTCGACATCTAAGCGTCTTCCCCTCCTGACCGACCCGGTCGGAGCTCCGGGTCGGATGGACCGTTGGCCCTTCGACTGCTTCGAGGCATCCAGTCTCGAGTACTCGAAGGGCCTCTTCGTTGGGTGCAGAGTCGGCCGCGCTCGCGGCACGGGCGAAGCAGACAAGCGGCTTCCAGCTCAGGCGCGCCCCCCGGCAGAGTGGCGGGGGATGCAGGTGGTGAAACGTATTCGAGTGCAATGGAGTGCTCAAGCCGAGCGAGCCTGTGACCGAATTCTGTCTACGAGGGCTATCCCGAGCGAGCTTGGGCCGGGCGCGCACCGCGACCAGCAAGACAGCGCACTCCCACTGGCACCCTTGCTCGGTGCCATTCCGCTCGATCGTCCGTGCCGTCGAGGAAGCGGCTGCTAGCTCACCGGCACCTTCCCGTTTCGGTCGCGCGGGCTCTGTTCTTCGCTGGCGCTCACGAGCCGCACCCTTGCTCGGTGCCCTTCCGCTCGATCGTCCGTACCGTCGAGGAAGCCGCTTCCGGCTCGACGGCACCTTCCCGCGCGGGCTCTGTTCTTCGCTGGCGCTCACGAGGCGGCACCTTGCCCAGTGCCTTTCCGCTCGATCGTCCGGACCGCCGAGCAAGCGGCTGCTAGCTCGACGGCACCTTCCCGTTTCGGTCGCGCGGGCTCTGACTTCATCTACCGGATCGTCAGCTTCGCCTCTTCGGAGTTGCCTCGGAGCTCGGGGGCGTACATCGCCCTCGCCTGGGTCGGGAGCGCGCTGAAGCGACCGGGGATCTCGGCTCTCATTCGGTACTTCACACTGTGGGTGCCCCGGGCGAGCTGTTGGACGAAGAAGGAGGCCCCTTCGTCGCGGTACTCGACATAGGCGCCGAGGCCGTTGCCGTCATAACCGCTCTGAAGGTTCACCGGCTCGCAGCCTGCCGGCTTGAAGTCCTCGAAGATCAGGTACTCGTAGTCATTCTTGGAATCGATCGTGAGCTCGACCTCGACGAGGTCACCGCTCTCGAGTGTGCTGTCCTTCGAGAGCTCCTCGCGGCGGTACTTCTCGATCTTCTGATCGACGACCTGACCATGACCTCCGGCTACGCTCTCTTCGGCATCCTCGCGCACGAGACGGAAGATCTTACGATGGACGCGGACTTCGAGACCCGCGGCCGGGATCGGGTCCTCTCGGGTGAAGTTGGTCAGGTAGGCGTTGAAGTACAAAGGCCCCTTCCCTTCACGGCGGATCTCGAGCTCGTGCTCACCCGAGGTGAGGGCATCGCCTGCGAGCGTCAACGTGTTGTCGATCCGGAACAGGTTCTCGGGCGTGAACTCGGCTTCTTGGACGACCTTCCCGTCGAGGAGCACGGTCAGCTTGGCGCTCGCCGCGGCCTCACCGCTCGCCTCGAGGAACTCGGCCAGCGCCTCGATGCAAAGTCCGGTGTCCCGCGTGGAGCTCCAGTAGGTGGCGTGTTTGCGATTGTTGAGAAGGTACTTCGCGATGCGAGCGGGCCTTTGGCCCTTCGGGTC
>JAVJTD010000514.1:0-28491 GCA_040219065.1 Planctomycetota bacterium | reverse complement strand
GGTCAACGCGACACGCGCGCCGACGGCCGAGCGGTTCGAGCGCTCGCTCTGGCCCTCGAGGGCGAGCGCGATCCACCGGCCCGAGCTGCTCGAGAACCGATGGCACACTTCCCAGAAGCGATCGGACCGGTGGATCGCGCTCGCCCTCGAGGGCCGGGGCGAGCGCTCGAACCGCTCGGCCGTCGGCGCGCGTGTCGCGTTGACCGTGCGAGATGGTGATGGCGGTGAGCGAACGCAGGTGCGCGAGGTGCACGCCGGCTCGAGCTACCTCTCGCAGAACGAGCTGGCCGTGCACTTCGGCTGGCCCGAAGGATCCTCGCTCTCGAAGATCATGATCCGCTGGCCCGATGGCCAGGAGCAGACGCTCGGGGACCTGGCGATCGGTCAGCGCCACCGACTCGTGCAGGGCGATTGACCACATCGTGTCCCTCGGCTTCAGCCGGGTCGGGTCACCGGCGTCAGCCGGTCTTCCGAGCAAACGCTTCGGTCGAGTGCGACGTAGAATGAAGCCTCTGCTTCAACCTCCAGACCTGGCTCCTCAGGACTCGACTCATGCACGCCCTCCTAGCCGCGCTTCTCCTGACCCTCTCGACCATCCCTCGAGCGGATGAGCCCGCCAAAGCCGAGTACACCGTCATCGTCCAAGACCCGGCGAGCGAGCTCGTCACGGTGCGGCTGCATCTCTCCGGGCTGGCCGGTCCTTTCGAGCTCGCTCTCGCAGACGGCTGGGGATTCGCCAACCCCGCAGAGACGAGCCTGGTCCGAGGTCCGGATCTGCCGGAGGGAATCGGATACACGCTCAGCTCGATCGAAGAGCTGGGCCCGAGACGCTGGAAGGTGAATCGGCCGCCGAGCACGAACGAGGTCGATCTGTCCTGGACAGTGAAGCTGGATCATCGCCGTCAGCCCGAGGTCCAAGGGCGAGACGAGTACGAGCATCCCTACCTCGCCGAGGATCACGGCATGCTCGTCGCCGGAGCGATCTTCCTGACGCCGAGCGACGACGACCTCGAGCTCGAGACCCGTGTCCGTTTCGAGCTGCCCGAAGGCTGGGCGGTCCATGCGCCGTGGCCCGAGATCGAGCCGGGCGTCTTCGCGCCTTCCGAGCAGGCCCTGACGAACGATCTCATTGCGATCGGCCACTGGGACGTCATCGAGAAACGGCTAGACGGGCTGGACCTCACGATCGCCTTCGCTCCCGGTCAGGACGCGTTGCGCGACATCGTCTCGAAGCGGGTCCCGCCCATCCTCGAGGCCGAGGTGAAGCTCTTCGCCGGCGCGCCCCAGCCGAAGTACCTCTTCGTGTTCGGCCGCTGCGATCAGCCCAGCAGCTACGGCGGCTCCCCGAAGACCGCCTCGATGACGCTCTACGTCGCACCCGATCTGCCACTCGACTTCGTGACCGACGGTGTCACTCATTTGATCGCTCACGAGTACCATCACACCTTCATGATGGCGAACTGCCAGCCGAAGGACGAGCTGCGCTTCGTGATGGAGGGCTTCACCGACTGGGCGGCCCACACCGTGCCGTGGCGCCTCGGCTTCACGAGTGACGCCGATATGAAGCAATCGCTCGAGAAGCAGATCGCCAAGGGCGCGCGCAGCTTGAAGCACTTCGGGGGCACGCTCCTCGATGCCGGTGGCCCGAAGTTCTTTGAAGGGGGTCACGCCTACTCGGCGTGCTACGCCGCCGGACTCATGCTGGCGGCCTGGCTCGATGTCGCGCTCCGCGATCGAGACCGAGAGGACGGCGTCGACGGCTTCATCCGAAGGCTCTGGAAGAACCCCGAGTGGAGCGAAGAGCAGCGGCCGGCGTTGGACGACTTTCTGAACCTGGTCGAGAAGCTCTTGGACGAGGAAGCCCGCAACCGGCTGCGCGCCTACCTCGAGACACCCGGCGGCGGCGACCCGGCTGCGCTCTTCAAAACCCTGGACGTCGAGCTCAATAGCGGCCAGGTCCCACTCGATCCGTCACCGCGCGCCAACTTCCAGGGCACGACCGTGATGGTCCTCGACCCCGAAGGCGCGGGCGCCGTCATCGGCCTCGAGCATGGCGATCAGATCCTCGAGGTGAACGGCGTGGAGGTGTCGGGCGCCGGCGAGATCCAGAGCGCCTGGCGAAACCCGATCGACGGTCGCCTGAAGGTCCGCTTGATTCGCGGCGGCGATGAGCAACAGATCGACGTCCCGATACCGACGCGCCTCGCCTACTCGCTCCCGGACGGCTTCCTCGATCGGATTCGGTGAGGCACTGTCCTTCCCTCCCGGACCGAGCTGTGCCAGGATCTGCGCCCGATCGGCTCGGCGCGGCGACCGACCGACTTCGAAGAACGATTCCACGCGGAGGATCCAATGGCGGACATCACTCTCAAGGGCAATGCGATTCACACCAATGGCGACCTGCCGGGCGAAGGTGCCACGGTGCCGGGGTTCGAGCTGGTCCGTCAGGACCTCTCGACCGCCAGCCTCGACACCTACGCCGGCAAGAAGAAGATCCTGAACATCTTCCCCAGCATCGACACGGCGGTCTGCGCTCTCTCCGTCAAGTCCTTCCACGGCAAGGCGAGCTCGCTCCAAGACGTCGTCGTGTTGAACATCTCGGCCGATCTCCCCTTCGCGCAGAAGCGCTTCTGCGGCAGTGAAGGCGTCGACAATGCCGAGACCCTGTCCACGTTTCGCAGCGACTTCGCCGAGCAGTACGGCGTGAAGATCCTCGACGGTCCCCTCGCCGGGCTCTGCGCGCGAGCGGTGCTCGTGCTCGACTCTGCGAACAAGGTCCTCCACTCCCAGCTCGTCCCCGAGATCGCGCAAGAGCCCGACTACGCAGCCGCCCTCGCCGTCGTCTCGTGATCTGATCAGAGCCCGCGCGACCGAAACGGGAAGCGGTCGCCGAGCTGGAAGCCGTTTCCTCGACGGTGCCAGCGATCGAGCTGAAGGGCGCCGAGCAAGGGGCATTCGAAGCGCCGGCTTCGGAGCGCCAGCTTCAGTCTCGGTGTCCTCCAGCCCAGGCGCCCGGAAAGGACACAGCACTCACATCCGAAACTCCGAGGCACGATGCTGCCGGGTGCGGAACGCCGCATTCGGCGCTCCGGTTGCGTCCCCGCTCTGGTTTCAGGCAGCAGTCGTCTCGGTCAGCGATCCGACTCGATCGGGCAGCCCGCCGCTTTGCAGGCCGCCATCGAGCCGAGGCAGACTCCCACTTCGTCATGACCGTGGCGGAGAAGGATCGTCGCGGCGACGACAGCGCGCTGGCCGCTGCCACAGAAGGTGGTGATCGGAGTCCCGACAGGCACGTCTTCGAGGCGCTCGAGGAGATCTGCCATCGGGACGTTCGTCGAGCCCGGCCAATGTCCGGACTCGAACTCCTCGGCAGATCGCACGTCGAGGAGCATCCCCTGTTCCTTTCGCTCTCGGCGCTCGATCAACTCGTGGACCGAGACCGCGGGGATCGTGTGGTAAGGCCGTCCACTCGTCGACCAGGCGTGAAGGCCTTTCGCCAAGTATCCCGTCACGCGATCGTATCCCAGCCGGTAGAGCGAGCGCACGGCGCGCTCCCGATCCTCGGCGGTCTCCGCGACGAGCAAGAGGTCACGATCGTAAGGCAGGAAGTAGCCCGCATAGGTAGCCAGCATGCCCACCGGAATGCCCAGGCTTCCAGGCACCAGCGCTCCGGACAGAGCCTCCGGCGATCGGACGTCGACGACCCAGGCGCCCACCTCCATCGCTGCGGCGAAGGCGTCTGCATCGAGCGGAATGGGCAAAGGAATCTCGCGTCCGGTCTCGGGCCCGGCGGCGTTGACCGCCTCCATCTTCTCGAAGTAGGGCGGCTTGGGATGATGCTCCTGCACCTTCTGCCGAACGAGCTCGTCTCTCGAGAGCTGGAGCTTCGGATTGTGCGCTCGCTCGTAGCCGAGCGTCGAGAAGTTGCGGTCCGCCATGCCCGAGCCGCACACCGAGCCGGCCCCATGCGCGGGACAGAGGATCACCTGATCTCCTAGCGGCAGCAGTACCTCGTGGATGCTCTGGTAGAGGGCGTCCGCCACCTCTTCCGGCCGATCGGGATAGAAGTCGGTTCGACCGACATCCCCCACGAAGAGCGCGTCTCCGGTGAAGACCATCAACGGAGAGCTCCCGGCATCGGTGTCCCGCAGCACGATCGAGATGCTCTCGTCGGTGTGACCTGGCGTCTCGAGGACCTCGAGCTGCAAGCTGTCGAGCTCGAAGACATCACCGTGCCGCACCGGCTCCCCGTAGCCGAAGTCGAAGGCGTGACCGTGGTAGATGCTCGCCCCGGTCTTTTTGGCGAGCTCGGTCGACCCGATGACGTAGTCCTCGTTGCGATGCGTCTCGAAGATGTGAATGATGCGCGCGCCGTGAGCTCTGGCGAGCTCGAGATAGATGTCGACATCTCGCCTGGGATCGATGACCGCTGCGCAGCTCCCACGCCCAACCACGTAGGAGAGGTGAGCCAGCCCCTCGGTTTGTACGGTCTCGAAGAACATTCTTCATTCCTCCAGTGTGCAGACGGCAGAAGTACGCACGAGAGGCACTCGCAATGCCCCCGGCGCCGGATCACCGCGAGAGGCGCAAGCCTTGTGCCGGGCCAGAACGGCGAGAATTTCCCCAGCCGGGCTCGACCGAGCGGGATCTCCTTCCCCTTCGGCCGCGCGGGCTCTGGCGTCACCGTTCGCGAGTGCTCTCCTCCCACCTGCCGCTGCGGATGTGCAGGGCACGGTGGGCGCGGGCGGCGATGACCTCGTCGTGTGTGGCGACGACGACCGCGACTCCATCATCGGCGATGCGTCTCAACAGCTCGGCGACCTCGCTCGCCTCTTGGCGATCGAGTCTTGCGCTGGGCTCATCGGCGACGAGGAGCTGAGGATCGCCGACCAGGGCCCTCGCGATGGCGACCTTTTGACGAGCGCCGTTGGAGAGCTCGTCGATCGGCCGGTCGGCGAGCTCCAGCAGCCCGACGCGTCCGAGAATCGTTCGCCCCTGCTCAGCGCTCATCGTGCGGCGAGCGAAGAGATTCGGCAGCAGCACGTTCTCCCGAACGGACAACGCCGACATCAGGTGAAAGCGCTGGAAGACGAAGCCGATCTGATGGCGCCGCAGTTCGACGAGCGCCTTCTCGGTCAGCGCCTCGCGCCTCTCGCCGAACAATCGGAGCTCGCCGCCGGTGGGACGATCGAGGCCGGCCAGGAGGTAGAGCAACGTCGACTTGCCCGAGCCCGAGGGTCCGACGATCGCCAGCAGCTCCCCCGCCCGAACGTCCAGGTCGACGCCATCGAGCGCGCGGACCGTCTCGGCGCCGCGCACGAAGTGCCGCTCGAGCTGCCGGGCGATGACGACGGGCTCCTTCATGGCGCCCCCTCCGGTAGGAGCACGCCCGCTTCGAGGCGCAGCTTCCTGGGCGCGTGCTCGGCGAGGAGGGGATCGTGAGTGGCGGCGATGATCGTCAGCCCCTCGCTCTGGTTCAGCTCGGCGAGCAGGCGATACACTTCGCTCGCGGTCTCACCATCGAGCTGGCCGGTCGGCTCGTCGGCCAAGAGCAAGCGCGGCTCCGAGGCGAGGGCCCTGGCGATGGCGACGCGCTGCATCTGGCCTCCCGAGAGCTGACTCGGGGTGTGGTCGAGACGGTCCCCCAGACCGACTCGCCTCAGCCAGCGCTCCGGCTCGGCACGCAGATCACCCCGCAGCATCGCCGGCAAGGCGACGTTCTCGCGAGCGGTCAACTCGGGCACGAGGCAGAACTCTTGGAACACGAAGCCCAGCCGCCCGCCGCGCAGCTTCGTCGCCTCTCTTCGGCTCAAGCCGGTGACGCTCACTCCCAAGACCTCGAGATGCCCCGCGGTCGGAGAATCGAGGAGCCCGAGCAGGTGCAGGAGCGTGGTCTTCCCTGCGCCCGACGGACCGAGCAGGACACAGAGCTCGCCTTCATCGATGTCCAGGTCGATGCCGGCGACGGCGCGTATCTCGTGGGCGCCTCGCGCGTAGGTCTTCTCCAGTCCTCGAGCGGTGATGGCCGCGCTCATTCGCCGCTCCGGATCGCCTCGAGCGGTTGGAGCACGGCCGCGCGCCACGCCGGGAGTATGCCTCCGAGCGATCCGAGCAGCATCGCACCGACCACGCCGACGAGCAGCCAGGCTGGCTCGAACTGGACGAGGCGTCCGCGCGGCGCGTAGGTCACCTGGCTGCGCACCCACTCCTCGATGAAGCGTCCCGCGCCCCAGACGAAGAGCGTGCCGATCAATCCGCCTGCGGCGCAAGTCAGGACCGACTCGATCCAGATGAGGGAGAACACGTCGCGCCGCGACGCTCCCAGTGCGCGAAAGACGCCGATCTCGGGGATGCGCTCGACGACCGAGAGCCAGATCGTGTTGAGGACACCGAGTGCGGCGATCAATCCGGCGACGCCTGCGATGGCAAGCAGAAGCGCTTCGGTGGAGCGAACGAGATCGAGCAAGCGCTCCCCCACCGCATCGGTGTCGACGACCTGAATGCCGCCGAGCTGCGCGACGTGATCCTCGAATTGCCTTTCGGCACCCGGGTCCTGCGTCAGGCGGAGGCCGATGCCGGTGAGGCGTCCTGGATGCTCGAAGAGCTCTTGTGCCCTTCGCCAGTCGAGCAAAGCCACGCCGTCGTCGCGCCCACCCGTCGGCTCGAGGATGCCGGCGACTCGCAAGGGAGGAAGCCCTTCGAGCTGCAAGATCTCCTCGACGCGCCAGCCCGTGGCTTCGGCCAGCCCGGCTCCGAGCACGATCTCGATTCGCTCGGCATCGGGAGCGATCCAACGGGACTCGGGCTCATTCTCCGCCAGGCGCAGCGAAGCTTTGAAGGAACGATAAGATGTTACATCGACGCCGAGGAAGGTCAGCCAACCCGAGTCTCCCGGTCCGCGCACGGCCTGGAGGAGGAACGGCGTGACCTCGCGCACCTCGTCGTACCCGGCGAGGGTCTCGGTGAGCTCTTCGTCGATGTACTTGAGACCGGCGCCGCCCGTCATGGCGACGGTCGCGATCTCGTAGGGACAACCGGGTGCCGTGACCATCAGCTCGAAGCCGATGTCGGAGACATCGTGAGCGACCGCGCGTTGGTAGCCTCTTTGAAAGGCGAGGAGCGAGACGGCGGCAGCCGCGGCGGCCGCGACTCCGAGCGCGGTGAGGAGCGTCCGAACGGGCCGGCGGCCCAGATTGATCAGCGTCAGACGCAGCATCATCGCGGCAGCCGTTCTCGGTCAGTGAATGCGGACGCCCGTGCCGAGGATCTGCACGACACCGTCGTCGTCCACCGAGACATCACCGCGAACGGTGACCTTCGAGCCGACGCGCTGCGGCAGAGTGATCCCGGTCCCGGCCAGCTCGACGCGAACCTCGCCGCTCTCGTCCTGGGCGTAGAACCAACATCCCGAAGGGCACTCTTTGGAGATGGTGCCTTCGAGAAGAACGGTCTGGGTCTCCTTGGACTCGAGGACGTCGCCGACGGTGACCTTCTGGGACGGGCCATCGAGCGTCCCGAAGGTCTCAGGGTCGGAGCAAGCGGTGAGGAGGAGGAGAGTGAGGAGGAGGAGGTGGCGCATCATCATTGCCAATCGATGTGGTCGGAGACCGGGTTTCGCCCCAGTCTAACACCGGCTGGCCGGATCGAAGAGGGCCCGACTGAAGTCGGGGGATACGACGTTTCTACTCCACCTCGATGCGGAAGTGCTTCTTCTTGCCGGCGCGAAGGACGATGGCGCCGTCTTGGATATCGTCCTTCGTCACGGGCCGATCGAAGGCCTCGATCCTCTGCTCGTTCACATAGCCGCCGCCCTGCTGCAGAAGCCGCCTCGCCTCGCCGCGCGATCCGGCGAGGCCGATCTCGGTGAAGAGCTCGTAGGCGGGGACGCCTTCTTCGAAGCGGGCAGCGGGCAGCGTCACAGACGGCATGTTGCTGACATCGCCTTTACCCGAGAACGCCGCCTTGGCGCCGGCTCGTGCCTCTTCGGCCGCGGCTTGCCCGTGCACCATCTGGGTCATCTCGAAGGCCAAGACCTCTTTGGCATGGCGGATCTCGGCGCCTTCCAGCTTCGAGAGCTCGGCGATCTCCTCGAGCGAGAGGAAGGTGTAACACTTGAGCAGCTTGTCGACGTCGCGATCGTCGACGTTGATCCAGTACTGATAGAAGTCGTAGGCGCTGAGGAGCTCGGGATCGATCCAGACGGCGCCAGCGGCGGTCTTGCCCATCTTGGCACCGCTGGCGGTGGTGAGGAGCGGCGTCGTCATTCCTTGGACGGTGTTCTGCTGAAGCCTGCGCGTGAGATCGACACCGGCGAGGATGTTGCCCCACTGATCGTCACCGCCGATCTGGAGCGTGCAGCCCTCGCGGCGGTTGAGCTCGAGGAAGTCGTAGGCCTGGAGGATCTGGTAGTTGAACTCGATGAAGGAGAGGCCTCGCTCGAGCCTCTGCTTGTAGGCCTCGGCGGCGAGCATGCGATTGACGCTGAAGTGGCGTCCGATGTCGCGAAGGAACTCGATGTAGCCTAGCCTCTGCAGCCACTCGGAGTTGTCGACACAGAGCGCCCGGCCTTCCTCGAAGTGGAGGAAGTGATTCATGCGGCGGCGAAACTCGGCGGCGTTCTCGCGGATCTTCTCCTCGGACATCATCTGGCGTAGCTCGGTCTTCCCGCTGGGATCGCCGATCATGGCGGTGCCGACGCCGAGCACCATGATGGGTCGATGCCCGTGCTTCTGCAGGTGCATCATGACCATGGTGGGATAGAGATGTCCGACGTGCGGAGAAGCGGCGGTCGGATCGAAGCCGACGTAGAAAGTGGTGCTCTCTTCATCGAGCATCCGCCTCACGGCGTCCTCATCGGTGACCTGAGCGACAAAGCCTCTTTGCTTCAGTTCTTCAAAACAACTCATCATCATCTCCCGACCGCACCGTGTGACCGTGTCCAAACCGGTCGCGCGCAAGCTACTGGAGCCCCGGGGGGCTGTCAACGCGAGCCCCTCGTTACCCGCGGGATCGACGAGGGGCCGATCGCGATCGGCCCCGCCAGTCGGGCGGATTCGCGATATCATCGCGAAAAAAGCCTTTGCAGAGGGGCGATATCGAGTTGTAAGATTCCGCGCAGTCCAGTTGAGCTGCGAATGTCGCGAGTGACTCAGCTCCGTCGCAGCCCGAACCGATCGATCACGCCACGTGATCGCTCATGCCTAGGAGGGGATTCTCATGGCCACCCGTGCTGCCGCCAAGCCGATGACCAAAGCGCAGATCTCTGACCACCTCGCCAAGAAGCTGGGGACGACCAAGAAGGACGTCAACATCTTCCTCGAGGAGCTCTCCAACCTCGCCTACAAAGAAGCCAAGCGCGGCTTCACCATTCCGGGTATCGGCAAGCTGGTCTGCCAGCGCCGCAAGGCTCGCAAGGGCCGCAACCCGGCCACCGGCGAGGAGATCAAGATCCCGGCCAAGACCGTCGTCAAGTTCCGCGTCGCCAAGGCTTGCAAGGACGCCGTCCTCGGCACCGCCACGAAGAAGTAAGGCCTCGCGAGCGTCGGCCGTTCGAAAGACGGCTGCGGGAGCCCGACCTCGAAGGGCTCCCGCAAAACACCTTGTCCCGCCTCCTCTTCGCTCCCCCCGAGCGCGCGCCACACCGAAAGGCGAGGCTCGATGCCTACCTCTCTCCTCGTCGACACCCCCGAGCAACACGCCATTCGTCTCCCGATCGCCGGGCATGGCACGCGCAGCCTCGCTTTCCTCGTCGATGCCGCGATTCGCTACGGCGCCTCGCTCCTCCTCTTCCTGATCGCACAAGCCACCGCCGACTGGACCGCTCACATCCGTGAGCTCCACGGCTCCACCCTCGCCGCCGTGACCCTCGCGTTCTTCTTCGCGCAGTGGCTCTACCCGGTGGCTTTCGAAGCCTTCGCCGGCGGACGCACACCCGGTAAGCGCCTCTTCGGATTGCGCGTCGTCGGGGTCGACGGTCGCCTACCCGGCCTCGGGCCGGTCGCGCTGCGCAACTTGCTCCGCGTGCTCGACCTCCTTCCCGGCTTCTACCTCCTTGGGCACTTCTCGATCCTTTGCACCGAGAAATGTCAGCGCCTCGGCGACGTCATCGCTCAGACCGTCGTCGTCGACGAAAGGGCCCGGCGCAACGACGTGCCGGTCGCGACGTCCGGTTGGATCGCGCCACGCACACGGCAGTGGGAGAGCGAGCTCGAGTCCCGTCGAAGTCGACTCGCACCCCAAGCCCGAGCTCGCCTCGACGAGCTCCTCGAGCAATTGAACGTCGCCATCGCCGAAGCCGAAGACACCCAGCAGCCGGAGCCGGCGCCGATCGGGACCGGGCGCCCGTGAAGCTTCCTCGAACGGATTGGCCGAGGCTCGAACAGCTCCTTCGAGCAGTCGATCAGCGGACGATCCAAGGGCTGACGGCAGACGAGATCGACGAGCTGGCGATCCTGTTTCGACATGGCGCGCGCGAGCTCGAGCACCAGCGTCGACTGTCCAGGGCCGTACCCCAAGAGCACGAGCAGCTCGTCGCCCGCGCCTACCTCACGGTCCATGGTCGCAAGAAGGTCGCGGCTCGCTCGCTCCTCGACCTCGTTCGCACGGAGGTGCCGCGCGCATTCCGCGCGCAAGCCGGCCCGATCGCCTGCGCGACCCTCGTCTTCTTCTCGGCCGCTCTCTCGGGGATCATCGCCTCGACGCTCGACGAGCGCTCGGCCCAGTGGCTCATCGGCGCCGACGCACTCGACAGCCTGAGGCAAGGTGAGCTCTGGACGCGCGAGCTCGTGCGCATGGCTCCCGAGTCGGCTCTGTCGGCACGCATCCTGACGAACAACATCGCCATCGCGCTCGTCGCCTTCGTCGCCGGCTGGACCCTGGGGATCGGAACGCTCTTCATCCTGATCGTGAACGGCCTCCAGATCGGACTCCTCATTCCGATCGTTCACCATTACGGCATCAGCACGGACTTCTGGGACTTCGTCGTCGCTCATGGCTTCTTGGAGCTGACGATGATCATTCTCGCAGGTGGCGCAGGGCTCGGGCTCGCCGATGCCATCATCGCTCCGGGCTCCCTGCGCCGCCGCGAGGCGTTGCGACGGGCCACCCGGCGAGGACTGATGTTGCTCGCGGTCAGCGTCACGGGCCTGATCCTCTCGGGCGTCGCCGAGGGATTCGTCTCGACCAACTCCGGCGTCGACTTCCCCGGAAAGCTCGCCGTCGGGTTGTCGCTCTGGCTGGCGATGCTCGGTTACCTCACGCTCGCCGGGCGCTCGGGCGAGGAGAGTGCGGACGACGCCGAGGCCCTGGCGCACTATGCGAAGCGCCGAAAAGAAAAAGCGCCCGCGAGCCGGCGGGCTCACGGGCGCTCAGAAGGCTTGAAGAAAAAGACGACCGTCAGCGGATGATCTGGATCCGCAGCGCGACGAGCACGCTCTCTTGACGACGATCGTCGCTGCGACGCAGGTGACCGATGACCTCGACGCGCTCATCGCCTTGGAGCTGGTCGAAGCGGATCCGGTTGCCGTTCTCGTCGAGGATAGGAGTGCCATCGGTCGTCTTGACGGGCAGCGGGCCACGGCTGAGCCGCAGCACGAAGCCCCGATTCTCGTAGTCGATTCGCTGAACCGCCCCACGCGCCCACTGACCGAAGTCCCGGGCGCGATCGCCATCGTCACCGCCCGAGTCGCGCTGGATCGAGATCGCACGAGCCTGGAAGACGCGCTGGCGATCGAACTGCCCCTGGCAGCGCGCACGGTCCCGCGGCTGGATGTCGGCGAAGCGCGCCGGCTGGCCATCGATCACGATGCGAGCCTGGTCGGCGGCATGAACGACGACCTCACCGCGGCGCGTCACGAGAGTGAGCAGGCGGCGGTCCGGATTCACCTCTTTGACGATGCCGGCGAGGCCTTCGCCCTCATCGGTGTTTCGACGAGCCCGAATGGACGTGGCGACGAACTGGCCGCGTTCATTGCGCGAGCCCTCGACGGCGGCATGGTCGTCCACGGCGAGGGCGCTGAAGCGAGCGGCCTCTCCGTTCAAGGAGACCCGGGTCTCGTTCGTCGCTTGCACCGGGATCGGAGCATCTTGTCCCCTCACCGCGAGAGCGAGGGAGAGGCTATCGGGCTGGATCCGAACGATACGACCCTGGAGCGACTCCGCTCCGAACGAGGTCGCGGCGAGTACGAAGGCTCCGAGGAAGGCGGGAAAGAGACGGCGCGTGAGGGTGCGCATCACGGTCCTCCTGAGTTTCACGATGGATGGCAGGTCTGTCGGGGTGGAACCGAGAGTCCGCTCCGAAGTATCGGCGATTCTGGAAAAGGCGGGAGAAAGGGTCGACCCGGTGACCGGGTCTGATATCCTTTGAGCCGACCGTTACCGGGGTCCAGCCTGAATGCCCGTCCTCCGCCACGGATGCTCCGTGCTCGGAATCTCCCCTCATCCGGGCCGACGCCGCGGCCTTCCACCCCGGAATCCTACCACCCGCTCATGAACCTCCTCATCGGTATTCTGCTCTTCCTCTCGGGGCACAGCGCCCTGGTCTACGAGATGGCCTGGGTCCGCGCGCTCGGCTGGACCTTCGGGAGCACCGCGACGACGGTCGCCGCCGTCACCTCGGCTTACCTTCTCGGGCTCGCCATCGGCGCCTGGATCTTCGGTCGACTCGGCGACCGAGCGCGGGATCCCTGGCGACTCTTCGGACGACTCGAGATCGCCGTCGGAATCTATGGGTGCGCCTCTCCCTGGCTGCTCTCATGGCTGGACGGTCTCACGCCCGGGCCGGTGGTGGCCGTGCTCCTGACGGCGGCCTTCGTATTGCCGCCGACGATCGGCCTCGGGGCGAGCATTCCCATTCTCGCCTCGGCCGCCGTGCGACGCGGTGCCGGCTACGGGAGCATCACGGGTCGCTTCTACGCCGCGAACACCCTCGGCGGCATCGCCGGAGTCTTGCTCGCCGCCTACTATTGGCTCGTCGAATGGGGCACCTTCCAAACGATTATCCTGGCTGCGATCGGCAATATCGCCGTCGGAGTCATCGCCCTAGCGAGGACGCGGGCCGACGAATCACCGATTGCGATGCCCGCTGCGCCACCGCCGAATGAAGCGGTACGCCCGGCTCCCTTCCTGCTCGGCATCTGGCTTGCCGGATCGATGTCCTTGGGCTGGGAGGTTCTTTGGACCCGTCTCTTGGCGCAGTTCCTGCGCAACAGCGTCTACTCCTTCGCCGCAACGCTCTCGGTGTACCTCCTCGGCCTGACGATCGGCGCCGCCCTCGCCAGCCGCTGGAGTCGACGGCTGTCGCGGCCGCTGACGGTGATGTTGCCGGCGATCGTCTCGGCCCTCGGCCTCGGAGGCTTTCTCGCGATCAACGCGCTCTCCGAGTGGGCCGAGTTCCCGGCACGGCTGGTCTCTTCGTTGGTCGTCGCGCTCGGCTTGCCCACGGGTCGCTTCAGCTCGGTCGTGCTCGGTGAGCTGCTGCTCTCGAGCGCGATCGTCCTGCCGCCGGCGATCTTGCTGGGACTTCTGTATCCGTGCCTGATGGAGAGGAATTGGCGAGGGCGCGAGCGGTTCGGCTCGTTCTTCGGTGACGTGAGCTTGGTGCATACGCTCGGTGCGATGGTCGGCGCCTTGGCGGCCGGATTCTGGCTGTTGCCACGATTCGAGCTGATCGGAACGGCCTGGGGCCTCGCGGGAGCCGGTGTGCTGGCGAGCGGTGTCTTTGCCGCCGCGCTTTGGCCGCTGAACAGGCTCGGCTGGTCCGGGCTCGGATTTGGCGTGACGAGCGTCTTCATCATCTCGTTGCTGCTGCCATCGGAGGGGATCCGCTTCTGGCGAACCTTCGAAGGGGATCAGGAGCTCGTCGCCTATCGAGAGGACGCGCTGGCGAGTGTGGCCGTCGTCCGCGGCGCGGATGATCAGCTCTCCTTGCGTCTCAATGCGACGGGCATCCTCGGCAGCTCGGGAGGCACCCTCATCGAGGCCCGGGAAGGCGTGCTGGCGGCGGTAATGCACGAGGGTCCCGAGAGCGGGCTCGCTCTGGGTGTCGGCGCCGGGAACTCGGTTGCGGCGATGCTGCGAGCCGGTGTGCGTCACGTCGATGCGGTCGAGGTGGTACCGAGCGTCCTCGAGCTGCTGCCTCACTTTTCGAAGACGAACGGCGGAGTCGGCGAGCGGGACGATGTGCGGTTGATCCCCGAGGACGGTCGCTCCTTCCTCGCCCGCACCGAAAAGCGATACGACGTCATCCTGGGAGACCTCTTCTATCCTTGGCTGTCGGAAGCCGGATACCTGTACACCCTGGAGCATTTCGAGAGCGTCCGATCCCACCTCGAGGACGACGGTGTCTTCGTGCAGTGGATCCCCTTGCACCAGATGAGCTGGTCGGACTTCGGCTGCGTCGCTCGCACGTTTCAGAAGGTCTTCGGGAAGCAGTTCGAGGTGTGGTTCGGAGGCAGCGACCTGCCCGTCCCCCTGATGGCGCTCATCGGTCGAAGGGAGCGATCGGTCGGGGCTCTCCGAGCGATCACGTCGGCCTATTCCGATCCTCGAAAGGCCGCCGTCCTCCGCAATGTCGGCTGGGGTGGCGCTGGTGATCTCTTGGCGCTGCGTTGGGGCGGAGACCGGGCCGTCCTGGAGGAGTTCCCCGGAAGCGACACCCCGCTCAATACGGCCGATGCGCCGCGCGTCGAGTACCGATCCGCTCGCCGATTGAAGAGCGATGCCGAGATGGCGCGCGACGGGTTCATCCAGGCGGGCTCGAATGCCAAGAGCAATGAGCACGAGGATGCATGGCTCGCCCTCCTCAGCCCGGCGGATCGACGCCGCTATTGGATCCGAAGGGCCTTGATGCGCAGCACGGGTCGCCTCGCCGAGTCCAATGAGGACTCGGCTTGGGTCGCAGCCATCACCTTCCTCCGCCAGGGCCTCGAGAAAGTCCCCGACAGCCCGGCTCTCCAGAATACGGCCATCGCCTTTGCCTGGCGCCTGCTCGACGCGGGTGAGGCCGAGCTGGCCGAAGACCTCATTCCGAAGGCCGAGGCGCGGCGAGCGAGCCCTGCGATCTGGGACGAGATCGAAGCTGCGGTGTGGCTCGCGCAAGGGCGTCCCGAAGAAGCCGAGACCTTGCTCGAAGCCTATTCGCCCAATGGTCCACGCGATGCCGGGCGCCGATTTGCACTACTCGCCGTCACCCGGCTCCTCCAAGGCGATGAGGATACCGCCAGTACCTATTTGTCCCAGGCGCTCACACATCCGGGCGAGCTGCCGCTCCATGCCCGGGTCGCGCAGGCGCTCTTGCAAGGGGATCGTGAACGGGCGCGCGAGATCCTGGGGCGGCGTCCGGACCGTGCTCCTTGGCAAGCACTGCTCGGTGAGTCCGATTGAGGGGGCGAGTTCTTGTTGGTGAGGCCAGAACGGTCGCTCCCTTGATCGATGCCCGGACTCTGATACCGTCGATGTATCAGCATTCGCCTGACGGGAAACCTGCCTGCCCGCAGACGCCGGCTCAGTCCTTCGGGACCGGGCATCGGAAGGAGAAACGGACGATGCCACTCAGACACCGATTGGTGCTTCTCGTCGGTGGGGGCTTTTGCCTCCTCGTATTGCTGTCCGGAATCGCCAGTGCCCATGGCGGGCAAGGGGGAGGTGGCGGTGGTGGCGGCAACGTCCCACCGATCGACATGCCACCGCCTCCGATCGGCGGCCCGCCCGAAGACACTCCTCCTCCAAGCACCGGTGGACCGAAAGACGTGACTCCCAAGCCGGGAGGCGGTCCGAGGACGCCGGCGGCTCCGATCGGCGCCGGAACACCGGCCCCTGCAGCGGCTCCGGCCGGCGGCGTCGGCGCGGCGACACCGATGGGCCGGCGAACCGCCACTGCCGTCGACAGCTTCGACCATTGGCGATTCTGGTGGCAGGCCAACCGAGAGCGCTTCTTCGATCCCGTTCAGCTTCGTGCGCCGGAGACCGCGGGCGGAATCTCACTGGGTCGAGGAAGAGCCGAAGAGGTCATCGCCTTCGCGCCTCCCAAGAGACTGCTCCCGATCCTCGAGAAGGCGCTCACTCACGACGACTTCGACACGCGGGCCGCAGCCTTGATCGCGATCGCCCGCGTATCGCCCGATCCGATGTGGAGCCCGCGCCTGGCGAGGTCGTTCCGCGACTCGATCATGCAAGTGCGCGAGACGACCGGACTGACGCTCGGCATCCTCGGTGCGCCGAACAGCGTGCCAATGCTCATCGACGTCATTCGTGACAGCGAGGACGGCCGCCGCTTGCTCGGACGACCGACGGGCATCGAGACCCGGACGCGCGCCTTTGCCACGATCGCCCTCGGCATGATCGGCGAAGAGCGTGCGCTGCCCGAGCTGCTGCGCATCGTCCGGGAGCATTCTGAGCACGCGAGCGACGACATCCCGGTCGCCGCCGTCCAGGCTCTCGGGCTCATGGAAACGCCGCGTGCCATTCCGGTCCTCATGCAGCTCGCCGAGGATCGAAGTGCTTCTCAGAGACTTCGGGCCGCAGCTCCGGTCGCTCTGGGTCGGATCTCCGATCCCAACGCTGGGCTGGTGCTGCTGCAGATGCTCGAGCGCAACGACCTTCCGCAGCTCGTCCTCTGGTCGGCACTCATCGGGACAGGTCGGCATTGGGAAGGACGCGGCGACGCGGCGGTCGCTGGGCGCCTCGCCTTTTGGATGCGCGACTCGAATCCGCAGACCAAGCACTTCGCGACGATCGCGCTCGGCCAGATCGGCGGCACGGACGCCCGGCGAGCATTGCTCTTGGCTTCACTGGAGGCGCTCGACAGTCACCAGCCGTGGATCTCGCTCGCCTTGGGATGGATCGGTCGCCGCGAGGGCGCCGACAAGACGATGGTCATGAGGGTGCGGCAATCGTTCCAGGAGAGCCGCTCCCTCGAATGGAAGACCGGCCACGCCATCGCCCTCGCCCTGCTCGAAGACACCGCTTCACTCGACCTGCTGAAGCGAGAGCTCCAGACGACTCGTGATCCGGATGCCCGGGCCGACCTCGCGATGGCCATCGGTCTCTTGGGAACACCGTCGTCCGGTCCCGTGCTCGAGAGCCTGATGTCTTCGGCCGTCGCCGAACCGCGCGTTCAGTGGAGTGCCGGCCTCGCCTATCGTCTCACTGGCGCACAGCTCGACGAGGCAGCCATCGACCAGATATGGAAGTCCGCACGAACTGGGCTGCAAAAGGGAACCACTGCAATCGCCCTGGGCCTCGCCCGGCAACCGGTCGCCTTCGACCCCATCGCCGAGGTCATCGAGGATCCGAGGCAGCCCGACCTCGCCCGGGCCCTCGCGACCGTCTCCCTCGGCCTCATCGCCGAGAAGAGCTTCAAGAGCTGGCGCAGCACCCTCGTCGAGGACTCCAACTACCGAGCCACGGCCGATTTCCAAGCCGAGCTCTACTCGCTGCATTGAGAAGATCGGAGCCCGAACGGGTCCCAGCGGCATTGGCGCGAGGTGAGGGCACTCACCTCGCTCACCGCGGTGCCCGAGTGCGTGTTTCGATGAGTGAGGGACGACGGGACCTGCCTGGCAAGAACTTCCTGGAATGGGCGAGGAACCCGGTCGCGCGAGTTCCTCTTCTCATCAGGCCAGCCCTGGCGTCTCGTGCCTCCTCGTCCCTCACTCACCGACTCCCTCCGGGGAGCAATTCAACTCGCCCTGGCCTTCCGATCGAAGGAAGCGTCCGGCTCGGGACCCGATCGGGCTCCGATCGGCGATCAGCGACGACCCTGGACGGATTCAACCACCCCGGGCACCCAACCCCGGGCACCGAGCGCCCCTACCTGGTAGAACTCGAGTGACCACCGGATTAAGGTCGATTCGTACGGTCCTGCGGAGGGGCCGTTCGAAGCGGCCCTCGGCCAGTTGGACCCGTTGTGCATTCGCCAGACCGTGATCACTTCCTCTCCCATATCTCTTACTCGGGTGATGCGCCCCGCGGCGAGGCGACGCTCCATGTCGGGTGACGCGAGTGAGCGGGTCAGGGAGGATGGAGAGATCGTCGAGGCACTGCGGCGCCGGGAGGAAGACGGTCTCCGGCGGCTGCTGAGCGTTCACGGTGGACGGGTCCGCGGCTGGCTGAGGATGCGCTTCGCCGGTCGACTCGCCGATCAGGACATCGCCGAGATCCTCCACGAATCGGCCTACCGCGCTTGGCGCAACGTCGATCGCTTCGAGGAGAGCAAGGGCACGCTCGGGGGCTGGCTGCTCCGCATCGCGGGCAACGTCGCGATCGACCTGCTCCGCCGCGAGGGTCGGCAGCGCCACGAGCTTCTGGGCCCGGCGGTCGAGGCTGCACGCCCGGCCGAGCCCGTGCCCGAAGGCAATGGCAACCTGCGGGAAGTCGTCCGTCGGCTGATCGATGGCCTGCCTCGACTTCAGCGGGAGATCCTCGAAGCCGACCTCGCCGCGGGTGGCACTGCCGAAGCCGAGCCCCTGGCGAGCGAGCTCGGGACCACCGTCAACTCCGTTTACGTCTCCCGTTCGAAGGCCCGGCGCAAACTGGCCGAGGAGATTCGTGCCCTCGGTCTCATTCCCGAAGAGGACCGGACATCATGACCGCTCCCGAAGACATCCTCTGGAATCGCTTGAACGACGCGTTCTCTGAGTGCTCCGAAGCCGAGCTGGCCAGAGAGCTGGAGCAGGCCGATCGCGCCATGGCCCTTGCCCCGGACGAGCCCCTGAACGACCTCGAGATCGAGGCGTCGATCCTTGCCGTTCGGGAGCGCGTTGCTCTCGAGCCGATCCCGGTGTCGGCCCAAGAGCCTCGCCGTCGGCCTTGGGTCGCGGCTGCCGCGCTCTTGGTTCTCCTGATCGGGGGTTGGTGGCTGCTCAGAGGGGACGACTCGGTGCAGAGCCGCAAGCCGCTCGACCTCCCGGTCGCCTGGATCGAGCAGTCAGGCGGAAGGCCTATCGAGTACCGCGCCAGGCAAGTGATCGCCGAGCTCGATGAGGGCATTTCGGTAGAGAGCCTCGAAGAGCGATACGGGCTCCGTTTGCTGGCGGCGGCTCCCGTCTCACGGACATATCTTTTTGAGCACGACTCGGGGACGGACATCGAGTCCCTGCTGACCGGGCTCCAGAACGATCGTGATGTCCTTTGGGCCGAGCCGAATTACGTCGTCCGAGCCGAGCCCGTCGTGGCGGATGCCCATTGGACCGCCGAGATTCCGAGCCCGCGCAAGGACGACTCACTCGTCCGTGTGTCCTGGGTGGGCTCTGCGCCGGGAAGCCGCGATGCCGAGGATGCTCGCCGCGTGATCCGAGAGCTGTCTCCCGACGCCGAGCTCTCCTTCGAATCGGTCGTCGACGAGAGAGGCATCGGCGACGCGTTCGGCCTCGTCATGGGATTGCATCAAGCCTGGACGCAGGGAGCCAAGATCGTCCAGCTCGGCGTCCGCCTCGAAGCGCCGAGTGAGCTCCTCACTCAAGCGGTCCGCAGCCCCGTGAACGCCGGCTTGCTCGTGATCGCGCCCGGGGCGATGTTCACACGCGATGTCGGAAGCGCTTGTCCCCAGGCGTGCGACCTGCTCGAGCTCGCTGAATGCGACGAGTCGACCGGAGCCCCTTTGGTCCGCACGCCCAACGGCTCGGGTACGCGCCTGGGCTCATTGGCCGGCTACGCCGCCCACGCCTTCGCGGTCGACCCCCAACGAGACCCCCGCGACGTCGCCACCTGCCTGAGAGAAGAGCTGCAAAAGAACCCGAACTGCCTCGTCCCCGACCGCATCGAGGGCGACCTCTCCAACCTCGTCTGCATGGACTCGTAAGACAGAGGCCGAAACCCGCGCGATCGCACAGAGCCCGCGCGACCGAACGAAAAGGCGCCGAGCAAGGGAAGCGTTCAAGAACGCCGAGCTTGGGCACACAGAGCCCGCGCGACCGAGACGGGAAGCGGCCACCGAGCCTTCAGCCGCTCCCTCGACGGTGCCGTCGATCGAACGACAAGGCGCCGAGCAAGGGGCGCGTTCGATGAAGCCTTCATTCCTCCCGGCCCAGGCTCGCTCGCGCAGGTGTCCATAGACAGACTCGGTCAATGGCTCCCTTCGGCTTGGGCACTCCGGTTTCGCGCGCTCCGCTGCCTCCGGGAACCATTGAAAACGGGCTCCCAACTCGGGAGCCCGTTCGTCGTTCTGAACTCGACTGGGATACCGACTCAGCGGTTCTCGCCGTCGATCTCGTCACTAGTGGTCGGCGCGGCTCGGAAGCCGGTGTTGCCGCCGAGGGTCGGGGCGCCGGTCTCGCGGTCGAAGCCGGCCTGGGCCCACTCGATCCACGAGCCGTCGTAGAGGACGACGTCGTCGACACCGATCTGCTTCAGGGCGAGGAAGCTGAGGGCCGCGCGCGTTCCGGAGTCGCTGTAGAGGACGATGCGCGGGTTGCCGCCGCCCTTGGGCTCGATCCCGAGCGTGCGGTAGAGGTTCTCGAGCTCGGTCGGGGCGAGGAGGCGGCCGTCGGTGGCGAAGTTGTGCGCCCAGTCGAGGTGCACGGCGCCCGGGATGTGGCCGCGGTAGTACTCGTCCTCGGAGCGCGTGTCGACGATGATTACCTCGCCGTCACCCAAGTGCTCCTGGACCCAAGTGCCCGAGACGATGTCGCCGGTCGCGTCGGCGGCGGCGAAGTCACCGGGCCGCGTCGGACGTTGACGCCCGGTCTCGGGCTGGAGGCCCTGGCGGAGCCAGGTCTGGAAGCCGCCGTCGAGCACGTAGGTGCGATGCAAGCCGGCGGCGCGGTAGGTACGGGCTGCCCAGGCGGCGAGCGGAGAGCCCATCTCACCGTAGAAGACCACCGTGGAGTCGCTCCGCAGACCGACGGTCTGCGCGATCTCGGTGAGCTTCTCGGATTCAGGCACCTGCTCGGGAATGCCGTCGGTCTCCACGAACAGCTCGTTCGGGTCGAGCCAGAGAGCGCGCGGCACGTGACCGGACTCGAAAGCCGAGAGCGGACGGACATCGACCACGAGCACGTTCGGACGAGCGAGCTCGCCAGTCACCCACTCGGGGCTCACGAAATAGGCCTGGGGCGCGGCGCCACCCGGTCGCCCGTCGGTCACGCGCTCCCGCGGAGTCGAGCCGCAACCGCACAGGACCACGATGAGAGCGGTACAAATCCAACGAGACATGAGGCGAGCTCCATTCAGGTCGAGTCGACTCCAAGAGCCGTTCATTGGCCCTTCGGATCTTCGGAACCGCTTCGGGCGCCGTCAACGGAGAGGATCGCCTCGAAATGCGGTCGTAGGAATTCCGGGATCGGCAACGCCCGAAACGTGTCCAGGCTGGCCGCGCTCTTGACGATCTTCGCCCGAAACGCGGCACGACCGTCTTCGAGCACCCCGTCGAAACAGAGCGTCAGAGACGACGAGCCGATCCTCAGGGCACTCATCGTCACGAAAAGCCTCTCGCCGTAACGGATTGGTGCGAGGAAATCCGCCTCGACGTGGACCGTGGGGAATCCGGTGCGCTCGGAGGTCAAGAGGCTGGCGTAGTTACGGCCGATTCTGTCCTGGAAGAAGTCCTCGAAGACATGGTGGCAAATGTCGAAGACAAAGGGGTAGTAGACGATGCCGGCCGGGTCGGTCGCCCCGAAGCGGACCGGCACCTCGCGCTGAAAGCCCGCTCCGCTCATCGAGCCTCGATCGCCTGCAGAGCCGTCTCCACCAGCATCGTCGCCAAGACCTCCAAGATCTGCTCCCCCTCCTCGGCCGACGCATCCTTGGGCTGCCCGCAATAGGCATCCGCCATTCCTAGCTCGAGGAAGTTCTTCGCCCCGTCCCGCGCCGCCTTGGCCAGGTCGACCTCTAAATCCGGCAGAGCCTGCGCGCGCGCACGTTGCACTCGTTCCGGGCAGGCCGCCAGCAGGATCGAGGTCTCGTAACGCCCGGCGTGACACGAGCCGCTGAGGAACTCGGCGCCCAGCCGCTCCGCCCAGGGGCGACGTGTGTTGTCGGGGAACAGCACCTTGGGCGCGAGATCCACCAAGGGCTCGACGGCCTCTCTCAATGCACGCCGGTGCGCTTGCTCGAGGTGGCCATTGGCGAGGACCAACGCCTCGGCGCCCGAAGACCCTAGCCCGCGCGCGATGTCCCGGATCATCGAGACGACGGTCTCCTTCGACACCGAGATCGTCCCGGCGAAGGGTGCCGCATACTCGGTGACGCCATAGGCGAGCGCCGGCAGGCGGGCCGCAGAGATGCCTTGCCCTTCGAGACGGGCGATCGCCCGATCGATCATCGCCTCGGCGATGAGGACATCGGTATCGAGCGGCAGGTGCGGGCCGTGCGCCTCGGTCGAGCCGACGGGCAAGAAGAGGACGCGCGCGACCTGCGCTTCTGTCTCCTCGGTGGTGCGCTCGGCCCAACGCGTCATCCGGCGATCTCCGCCTCGCGCGCCTGAAGCTCCTTGCGATCGATCTTGCCGCGATCGTTCTTGGGCAGCTCGACGACGAACTCGACGAGGCGCGGATACTTGTACTTGGCCAGGCGCGCTTTGACGTGCGCTTGCAGCTCGACGATCAATGTATCATTTGAAGCGAAGCCCTCGGCGAGGACGATGAGGGCCTTCGGCTTGACGAGGTCGGCCTCGTCGCGGTAGCCGATCACCGCGCACTCGCGCACGGCCGCGTGCCCGAGCAGGCAGTCCTCGATCTCGAGCGGGCTGACCCAGATGCCACCGACCTTGAGCAGCGCGTCGGTGCGGCCGTGGTACCAGTAGTAGCCTTCCGCGTCGCGATGGAACTGATCGCCGGTATTGCACCAATCGGCGTGGAAGGTCGCCTTCGTCTTCTCGTGATCCTGCCAGTACATCACGGCGGCGCTGTCGCCGCGCACCCACAAGGCGCCGGGCTCGCCGTCCTCTACCTCCTTCCCCTCGGCGTCGAGGATGCGCGTCTCATAGCCGGGCACCAGCCGGCCGAGGCTGCCGGGCTTCACGTCGCCGGGGTAGTTGGAGATGTAGATGTGGAACATCTCCGCCGAGCCGATGCCGTCGAGGATCTCGACCCCGGTCCGCTCCAGCCACCTGCGATACAGTGCCTCGGGCAGTGCCTCGCCGGCGGAGAGGCACAGCCGGATGCTCGAAAGATCGCGCTTCGCCGACTCGTCGACGTGCAGCATCGCGTTGATCATCGTCGGCACCGAGGTGAGGATCGTCGGCCGGTGCTTCTCGATCATCTCGTAGAGCGTCTCGGCGGTGGAGCGCTCGGGGAAGAGCGCGGCCGTTCCGCCGACCGAGAACGGGAAGAGCAGCGTCGTCCCGGTCGCGTAGCCGAAGAAGAGCTTGGGCACGCCGAGAGAGACGTCGTCCTCGCGGATACCCAGCACCTGCTTGGCGTAGTGCTCGGTGTTGTAGGGCAAGTCGTGTTGGAGGTGGACGGCTGCCTTCGGCTTGCCCGTCGAGCCCGAGGTGAAGAGCCAAATCGCCGGATCGTCGCAGTGCGTGTCGGCCGGCGAGAGATCCTTCGGCGCCTGCTGGCAGAGCTCCTCGAAGCTCATGTGGTGACCTGCGTCACCGCCGACGACGAGCAGGTGATCGAGGAAGCGCGCGGACTCGGCCGCCGGCAAGACCTTCTCCAGAATGTCGTGATGCACGACCGCGACGCGCGCCCGCGTGTATTCGAAGTAGTGCTCGAAGGCCTCGGCCGGCAGCAGCGGGTTGACCATCGCGATGACGAAGCCGGCGCGCGCCGCCGCAAACCACACGAACGCGAACTCGGGCAGGTCGGGCAGGATGATCAGGACGCGATCCTCCTGACGCATACCCAGCTCGCCGAGGACATGGCCGGCCTGGCAGCTCCGCTCGAAGACGTCTCGATAGGAGAAGACCTCGTCGCCGCAGCGGATCGCCGGCCGATCGCCGCGGCCCGCCTCGAGGTTCGTGTCCAGGTAGTAGGCACCGACGTTGAAGCGCTCGGGGAATCGGACGTCCATCAAGGCTCTCCTCAGAAGGCGGCTCCCGAGGCGTGCGCCTCGTAGGCTTTCGTTTCCAGAATCGAGCGGATCTCTCGGATGACGGCCTCGAGCTCGTCGTCCTTGGTGTAGAAGTGCGGCGAGATGCGAATGCCGGCGCCGGGCCGGTAGTCGACGACGAAGTCGCGGCGATTGAGCTCGGCCGTGACGGCCGCGCCGTGCTCGACGTCGAAGGTGATCGTGCCGCCGCGCCGCTCGGGGTCCTTCGGGCTCTTGGACGGGAAGCCCGCCTCCTCGCCGAGCGAGAGCAAGAGCTGCGTCTGCCGCTTCGACTTCTCGCGGATCGCGGCGACGCCGACCTCCTGGATGATCTCGTATCCGGCCGAGGCGGCGAAGAGCGCGGGGACGGCCGGCGAGCCGTGGAGATAGCGGGTGATGTTTTCGGCGTAGCGGATGGCGCCGGGCTCGAAGGCGAACGGCGCGGCGTGCGCCATCCAACCGGTGACCGCCGGCTCGAGCTTTGGCTGGAGGTCCTTGCGGACGTAGAGGTAGCCCGCGCCCGGACCGCCGCAGAGCCACTTCACCGAGCCGCCGACGATGAAGTCGACGTTCAGCTTCTCGGCGTGGAGCGGCACCGTGCCTGCCGACTGGTAGGTGTCGAGGATGACGTGGGCGCCGACCGAGTGGGCCTTCGCGATGATGGCCTCGGCGTCTTGGAGGTAGGCGCTCTTGAAGAGGACGTGGGAGATCGGGACGAGCAGGGTCTCCTCGTCGATCGCATTCACGACGTCCTCGGTGGCGATCGTCATGCCGTCGTGTGAGGGCACCTCGTGGATGCGCGCGCCGCGCCTCTTGGCGGCTTCGAAGACGTACATGACACTCGGGAAGTTGAGCCCGGTGTAGACGATCTTGTTGCGTGGCGCTTCCAGGTCGAAGCAGGAGAGGATCACCGACTGGGCGACCGAGACGTTCTGGTGCATCGCGATCGTGCCTTCGGGCGCACCGATGACCTTCCCGAGGAGATTGCCGACGGTGACCGGCATGTCCCACCAGCCCTCGGCCCAAGCGCGCACGCCGCGGGTCGCCCACTGCTCGGTGTAGAGGCTCAGCTTCTCCTGCGTGCGGGCCGGCATCGCGCCGAGCGAGTGGCTGACGAGGTAGACCGAGCGGTCCAGGATCGGGAACTCGGAGCGCCACTTCAGCAGCTCGTCCATGAGGGTCCTCTGTGGTTCGTCGGGATTCGGTCAGGGCCGCGATTGCGGCGCCTCATCGATGTATGTGCGGACGTCCCAGAGCTCGGGGAAGGCCTTCTTCTCGAGCGTCTGCTTCAGATAACGGGCGCCCTCGCGATCGCCGGTGACGCGCGCGCCGGTGCCGGTCTTCGCGCCGATGGTCCGCTCCACCATCCGCACGTGATGTGCTCGCCAGAGCGTCAGGTGCTCGTCGACCTCGACCAGCTCCTCGCACAGCCAGTACAGGACATCGTGCGTGCGACGATCCGCGTAGATCTTCAAGAGCTCGGTGCGAAGCGCAGCACGCCCCTCCTCGCTCTCGAGCACCTCTTGGCTCGGGACGTCGAAGCCGCGCTTTCGCAGCAGGTCGTAGAGCACGTCGCGCATCGAAGGCGCTTCGAACCGGCGCACGAGCCGCGCCTTGGCCTTCTCGTCGAAGCCGAAGTGATCGAGGTAGACCTTGTGCTTCAGACCGAGCGCGAACTCGAGCTCCCGGAACTGGACCGACTGGAACCCGCTCGCCGGCTTGAGGTTCTCCCGGAACTGAAAGAAGTCGAGCGGCGTCATCGTCTCGAGCACGTGCACTTGGGTGATGAGCACGCGCTGGATCGAGACGACACGGCCGAGGAGACGCGTCGCCTCGCGCACCTCGTAGTCACCGCCCTCGCGCAAGAGATCGACCACGTAATCGACGGTGTGCAGGATCAGCTTGAACCAGAGCTCGTAGACCTGGTGCACGATGATGAATTGAAGCTCGTCGTGCGCCTCGGGACGCGACAGGCACTTCTGCAGCTCCAACAGCTCGGGGACCTTGAGGTAGTCTTCGTAGGAGAGGTCGACGGGCCGCATCGGCTCGGGGGCACTCATTTCGCTCAGGCTTCCTAAGGGTTCAGTCCGGCCGGGACTTCATCTTCGCTTCGGGCGTGTTCAAGACGTCGGCGTCGATCACGAGGCGTTTCACCACCTCGCCGTGCTCCAGGGCGTCCAGGATCTCCGTCACGTCATCCGGAGTCACGCCACCGTACCACGTCTGCTCGGGGTAGATCACCAGCACGGATCCGAACGCGCATTGGTCGAGACAGCCGGCCGAGTTGGCGCGCACCTTTCCCTTCAGCCCGCGCTCGGAGAGGGCCACCTTGAGGGCGGCACGCACCTCGGCACCTCCGCAGCGGCTGCACGAGCCGCGCGGGTGTTCCTCGGGCCGCTCGTTCTCACAGACGAAGATGTGACGCTCGAACTTCGGCATGGGTTGTCCTTTGGGGCGACCTTCAGATCCCGGATTCCTCGAAGACGCGGCCGGCGATGATCAGCCGCTGCACCTCGGTCGTGCCTTCATAGATGCGAAGTGCGCGGACCTCACGGTAGAGCCTCTCGACGACCTCGCCTTTGACCACGCCGCGGCCGCCGCGGAGCTGCACGGCCGAGTCGACGATGCGGGACGCCGCCTCGGTCGCGTACATCTTCGCCATCGAGCCCTCGCGGGTGATGCGCTCCTGGCCCTGGTCCTTGACCGCGGCCGCCCGGTAGACCAGGAGGCGGCTCGCCTCGAGCTCGGTCGCCATCGTCGCGATCATCGCCTGGACGGACTGGAAGCCCGAGAGCGGCTGACCGAACTGCCGGCGCTTCTGGACGTGGGCGATCGACTCGTGGAGGGCGCGGGCGGCGATGCCACAGGCGGCAGCACCGACCGTCGGCCGGAACAGGTCGAGGGAGGCCATCGCCAAGCCGAACGCGCGGCCTTCCTCCCCGATGAGGGCATCGGCAGGCAGTGTGCATTCCTTCAGATGAAGCTCACCGATCGGGTGCGGCGCGATCAATTCGAGTGGCCGGATCTCGAGGCCGCCGGTGTCCTTGGGCAACAAGAACAGCGAGATGCCGTTATGGCGCTTCTCGCCATCGGACGTGCGCGCAAAGAGCAGGTAGAAGTCGGCGATCCCGGCGTTGGAGATGAGCGTCTTCTCGCCGCTGAGAATCCACTGGTCGCCCTCGCGTCGAGCTTTGGTCGTCAGCCCGGCGACATCGGTTCCCGCCTCGGGCTCGGTCAACGCGAAGGCCGCGACGGCCTCGCCGAGCGCGACCTTGGGCAGCCACGCCGACCTCTGTGCCTCGGTGCCGCCGAGCGCGAGCGCGAAGGAGCCCAGCCCCTGCATGACGAGCTGGGTGTCGACGAGCGACGACGCGAAAGCGAGGGCTTCGCGCAGCACGCAGACGGAGCGCACCTCGACATCGGTGGATCCGTCTTCGGCCACCAAGGGCGCGAGCAGACCTTCCTGCCCCAGCGAAGCGACGATCGCGCGCGCCGTCTCGGGCCGGTGGTCTTCTGCGGTGACGAACTCCTTTCCCGGACCATCGATCCAGGAGCGCACGGCATCGCGCAAGGCAAGGTGCTCGTCCTCGAGGAAGAGCTCGCTGGTCGGCTCGAGAAAGGTCACTTGCCGCCCTTCTTGGACATGAACGCCTCGAAGGCGGTGCGGTAATCGGGGTGCTCCATGCACCACGCCTGCACGCGCGCCTCGGCATCGAGCGCCTGCTCGAGGCTCATCGACGCCTCGGCGTTGAGCATCTCCTTGGTCATCGCGACGCCGAACGCGGGGCCTTCCATCAGCTTCTGCGCGAGCGACTCCATCGCCTCGTGGAGCTGATCCGGCTCGACGACCTCGCGGTACAGCCCGTAGGCAACGGCTTGCTGCGGCGAGACGAACTCGCCGAGCATCAGCATCTCGGTGGCTCGCGACATACCGACGACGCGCGGCAGCATCCAGGCAGCCCCCATGTCGGCGCCCGACAGCCCCACCTTGGTGAAAAGGAAGGCGATCTTCGCATAGGGCGTGGCGATCCGGAAATCGCTGGCGAGCGCGATGACCGCGCCCGCGCCCGCGACGACGCCGTTGAGCCCGGCGATGACCGGCTTGCGCAAGCGCCGGATGTTCCGCACGAGGTCACAGGTGACCCGCGTGAACACCGCTCGCCCCTCGAGGTCCCGATCGAACAGGGGACCGATGATGTCCTCGACGTCTCCGCCGGAGCAGAACCCGCGCCCTTCGCCCGTCAGCGTGACGACCTTGACGGTGTCTCTCGCCTCGAGCGCGAAGAAGCAATCCCGCAGCTCCTCGTAGACCTGGAACGTCAGCGCATTGAGCCGATCGGGCCGGTTGAGCCGAATCCGAGCCACCCCGTGCGACTCGTCGTACAGAAAGCTCTCGGGCTTCATCGAACACCTCCCTGAGTGAGCAGAAGAAGGCCAGACAGTATGCCATCCCGGAAGCGGCGGAGGAGGATCTTCGTATCCCCCGGGTTGGTCTTCGTATCCCCCGGCTTTAGCCGGGTT
>JAVJTD010000512.1:0-24804 GCA_040219065.1 Planctomycetota bacterium | reverse complement strand
TCTCGATCGAGTACGAGAATCTCGATGGTGAGATCGAGACCTTCGCGAGCTCGTACAAGTACATGCCGCAGTCGAAGCTCCAGGTCGCTGCCTTCCCAGTCGTAGAGCCGATCTTCGGGGACCTGGAGCTTCGACTGCGGCATGTACTTGTACGAGCTCGCGAAGGTCTCGATCTCACCATCGAGATTCTCGTACTCGATCGAGAGCGGCTCCTCGTCCGAGGGCACCAGGAAGATCTCCACGTCCTCGACCAGCCCGCGCTCGACGAGCTGCCCCAGCGATCCCGGGAGGCTCTCGCCGCCGCCGAACGACGCCTGATAGGTCTGGATCGCGCCAGCCACCTGCTCGAGCTGATGACGAGCGATGATTCGCTCCTTGGTGGCGCGCGCCTCCTCGAGGCCCATGCCGCCGAACCAGGCGCCGAGCGGCGCGTACACGCTACCCGCCATCGCCGACAGCGGGCTGCCGAGCGATGACTCGGCTTGGATCCGCAGCCCGTTCTGATCGACGATGACCTGACCGGAGCCTCGCCCGAGATACGGCGCGATCGTGCTCGAGCCGGGCATCATGTCGATGTCGGCGAGGGACGAATCCTGCATCTCGGGTCCCATGGCGCTCAAGCCGACGCGAATGAGCGGGAAGTAGCGGTCGAAGAAGAGCCGGTACATCTCTTCGACGTCGTAGGCCATCCGCATCGAGGTCGACTCGGTCTCGGGCAGGCTCAGTCCGGCGTCATCACCGCGCGCGCGCAGCATCGCCTTGAACGTGTTGGGCATCTCGGTGACCACGAGCTGGCCCTCGTGGATCGCGAAGGTCGGCACGAGCGGCACGGGGCTGTTGGGGACCTTGACCGTCGTGTACGTCGAGCCCTCGAGCTCTGCGTCCTCGAAGATGAGGCCTTCGCCCTTCTCCTTCGCCAGCTTCAGGAGCGCATCGAGACCCTCGCGGTCCCCGATACCGAAGGACATCGCAAGACGCGGGACGGACAGGCCGAGCGGCGGCGAGGACAGACAGAAGGCCCAGGTCCCGTCGAACGCGGCGAGGAGCTCCTTCCACGAGACTCCGAGCGCTTCCTGGACGGACTCTTCGAACTTCGCGCCTGAGACGCTCTCGTCTTCGGGGTCCCACTCGTCGAGGAGCTGAGGGATCCAGCTCGCGAGATACTCGGTGTCCCAGCGACCCTCCATCTCGAGGACGCGCGGCGCGGGCAGCGTCAGCGCCTTCAGCGTCAGCGAGCGGCCGGCGTCCAAAGAGCCGAAGAGGCGGAACAGCCCACTCGGCGCGCCATCCGTCTTCACGGAGAACGACTCGCGCAGCGAGCGACCGACGATCTCGTAATTCACGACGATCCCGTCGAGGTTCTTCACGCCCAACAAGCCGAGCTGACGCCGGATGTCGTCGCGATCGTCCTCATCCTGCTCGGCGAGCGCCTTCTCGATGACCTGCTCGAGATCGAGGTGCATCGCACCGAGGGACAGTCCTTCAGTCGCCTGCACCATCGCTTGATGAACCTTCGGATCCGGCTCCTCCCGCAGGCTGGGCAAGAGATCGGCCGCGTTCAAGCCCACGTAGACATCGGTGCCGTCGAGGAAGTACCAGAGGTGCTTCGGCTCGTCGCCGCCGGCCTGCGAGGTGAACGCCCTCAGTGCGAAGTCCTCGGGGCCCTCGATCGACTCGTCCTTCGACCAGCTCTCGCCGAGGCCCTTCTCGCAGGCATCCTCGAGCAGCTTCTTCAGTCCCTCCGCCTCGACGCCCTTCAGGCCGAGGGTCAGGATCATCGCGACGGCGTCGAAGTCGTCATCGATCTTTCCCGGCACGTAGAGGCTGAAGGTCGCGCTTCGGAGGCCGAAGCTCTCTTCGTCGATCAGCCCGGTGAAGGACTCGCTGAGCTCGGTCATGAGGTCCGAGGCGGAGTCGATCTCGAGGTCGGCGATGCGCTCGTCGAGATCGGCGATCTCCTGCGCCTTGCGCTCGTAGCCTTGCTGGATCTCCTCGACGAAGGCGGCGACCTCCTCGTCCTCGAGGAGCTCGGCGAGGGCCGTCCCGGAGAAGGCTTCCTGAATGGCGTCGGTGTCGTTGACGACCAATGTCATCAGGGCGCCCGCCGGCGCGTGGAAGCGGAGTCCGGGCGCCACGGGAGGAGCCTCATCGGATGCGACCTCCTCCGACTCGAGGATCTCCTCCTCGGCCAATTCCTCTTGGAGGACCTCCTCTTCGACCGTCTCTTCCTCGACGGGCTCGGGCTCCTGGGCGAAAGCCGAGGTGACCCAGATCGAAGTGCAGAGGAAGATCACGAGGCAGCGAATCCAGCGCACGGGTGTGGAAGTCGACATCGACTCTCAACTCCTTCCAGGAGACTTGGGGGCACCCACGCTCGTTCGCGGGTGTCGGGCGAAACGCGGGAGGGAACGGGACGGTTCAACGGCCGTACTGAGCGATCTCCGAGAGGTCGCGGCCGGTCTGGGAAGCGATCTCCTCGACCGCCCTTTGCAGCACACGGTCCTCTTCGATGTCCCAGCAGATCTTCTCGAAGGTCTCGTCGTCGACCAGCTCCACGAGGCGGCGTCGCAGCTCGCGGCGGATCGTTCGACGAACGTGGTCCTCGGAGAGATCGGTCCGAAGCTTCGTCATCAGCTCGGCGAACTCGGGATACTGGGCCGGGTCCTTCTGGTCCCACTGGATCAGTTGGATGGCCAGGTCGCGCTGATTCTCGATCAGATCGCTCACGTACGAGTCGAACCGCTTCGAGCTGCGCACCCTTTGGATCCGCTCCATCAAGGCGCGCTTGAAGAGCTGATCCTTGACCGGGATGTCCGGCTCGACGCCGACGAGGTGGATGCTGGTGCGGCCCGGCGGGAGGTAGTACCGCATCATCGTGAGGTAGACCAGGTATTGCGAGCGCGTGGTGCCGAGCGCCGACTCGCCTTGGAAGCCGGCGATCGATGTCGCGCTCTGACCGATGCCCTTGCCGTAGGACGTCTCGCCGATCACCTTCGCGCGCTGGTTGCCTTGCAGGCTGCCCGAGGTCATCTCGGACGCGCTCGCGCTGGAGTGGTTGACGAGCACCACGACCGGATACTCGCGATCGGCGGGCTGGTCCTTCGACATCATCTCGCCGAGCTCGCTCTCGCCGATCGTCTCGGTCACGGTGATGACCTTGCCCTTGGGGAGGAACTTGTCGACGATCTCGGTCGCGTCGATCACGGTACCGCCGGGGTTGTTGCGCAGGTCGAAGACCAGCCCGGCGATGTTCTCCTTCTCGATGCGACGCAGCGCCTGCTCGACCTTGACCGAGCAGCCGGCCTCGAACTGCTTGAGGCGCAGGTAACCGATCGATCCCGGCAGCACGGCCGCCGAGACCGTTCGCCGCGCAGCCGGCGCCGGCACGAGCGTGAAGTCGTACGGCCGATCCCAGCCTTCGCGGAGCATCGAGACCGTCACCTCCTCGCCGAGGCTCTTGCGCACGTCATCGTCTTCGAGCTCGGACACGAAGTCCTTGCCGATCTTGAGGAGCTGATCGCCCACGCGGATGCCCTGCCAGAACGCGGGCGAGTCGAAGAAGATGAACTCTACCTCCCAGGTGTCGCCCTTCTTGCCGACCATCAGGCCGTTGGTCTTGTCGGAGCCGTCGAGCAGCCCGGGCAGCCAATCGGGGATGACCTTTCCTTCGGCGTCGTTCGAGATGATCATCCGCGAGAATCGATCGCCCAGGCTGCGGACCATCGAGCCACCCGCGGCATTGCAAAGACGGACCATGTCGCTCGGCTCGGCGTCGAGCTCGAGCGTGCCCAACGCGGCCAAGAGGCGAGCCGGATCGGAGGATCGCTCCGAGCGGACGAGGCGCTCGAGGAGATCCCGGTCGAGGCCTTCGACCTTCAGACCGCCCTTGTTCTTCTCGAGGATCGTCATCAGCCCCTTGCGAGCTTCCTCGTTCAGGCGCTCGGTCTCCACCAGCTCCGGCTTGTCGAAGTGGAAGAAGCGATTCTGGACGTCTCGGCGGATGGACTCGACGATGCGCTCGGCATCCAGTCCGGCCTGCCGCCAGGCCGAAGGCTCGGACGGGCCACGGCGACTGAGCCAGCCTTGCCATTCGCCCGCAGCTTGATCGAGCGCTTCACTGAGCCCGGTGCCTGCTCCGACCAGAGATGCCTTCGGGCCGCTCGGGATCAGGTCGCGGAGCACGTTCAGCACCCGGCGCCGGAACGACGCGTCGTCCTGACCGCCAAGCGCGTACACCAGAGCCGGCGCCGTCTTCTCATCACCGAGGGTGCCGAGCACGTCGGCGGCGAGCAGCCGCACCTCGAGCGCCTCGTCGAAGAGCCCGGCAGTGACACAGGCGCGGACGCTGTCCGAGGACAGAGAGCCGCGCAGCGAGGAAAGCGCCGCGCTCCGCACGGCGGCGCTCTCGTCGGTCGCATAGGCATGGGTCAGCGCCTCGAGCGACTGATCGTTCACGCGCTCACCGAGCGCCAGGACGATCGATTCCCGCACCGACTCGTTGCGCTCTTCGTCCAAACGCTCCGCGAGGAGGTCGATCGCCTCGTCGGACCGGCGAGCGCCGAGGGCGACCGCCGCGAGGGAGCTGACGGCGTTGTTGCTGGCACGAAGATGCTTGCCGAGCTCCTCTTCGTCGAGACGACGAACCACCGCGTTCGCCAGCAGCTCGCGCTCGGGACCGACGACGCTACCGGTCGCGTCCGCCAGCTTGGCGAAGTCCTCGGCACGGACGCTCTCGACCGCGGCGAGGAGCGCTTCGCGGCGGACGAGCGGATCCGAGTCACGAACGAACGGCACGAGCCCGGCGACTCGGCCTTCGTCGGAGAGCTGCGCGTACAGCCAGAGCGCGTGGATGCGACGCTCGCGGTTGTCGCGAGACCGGGCCAGCTCTTCGAGCAGGATCGGCGCGGCGGCCGGTCCCATCGAGAGCACGTCGGCGTAGGCGGCATCGCCGCGGTTGTTGCCCTTCGCCAGACGGTTCAGAGAGTGGCGAACGGTGAGGTCGGCGAGGAGCTGATCGTGCTCGTTGGAGCGACGGTTGTGCTCGAGCAGCTCGTGCAACGCGTACTCGACACTCTCGGGACCCAATTCGAGGATCTTGCTGGCGGCGACGTCCGGCTCGACGCGTTGCTGCCGCACCTGGGTCATCGCCTCGTCGACTGCCTCGGCGTTGGCCGGGCTGGTGCCGTGGATCGCCTCGAAGATGCGCTGCGCCCGCATCGTGACCGACGGATCTCCCCACTGCAGGAGCTGACGCACGGTCCGATCGGACTTTTCGCCATCCTGGATGAGCTGTCGCGTGGCCGCCTCTCGCCGCGTGATGCTCGGATGCGAGAGCTCGCGGACCCAGTCGAGGAGTGAGCGCTCCGGGCTCTGCCTCTCCCCGCGGCGCGCGATCTCCTGGACCGCTCGCTGGATGGGGTTGACGTCCTGCGCCCACCCGGTGACGGCGAGGAGCAAGATCGAGGCGGCGATGGCCAACGGGGCACGACGGTGAGCCGAGTGCCGGATCATGGGCACGTCCTATCCGTGGTATCGATGATGTGCTGGAGAAAGTGCCGCTGGGGCCTCCCGGCGGCACGACGCTCTCAGGTCGGTTGTACTCGACAAGAGAAGCTCGGCCCCCGACGCGGCGGACAGGAGCCCCTCATCTTAGGCTGGCACTCCGACCTATTCAATTTTCGGCGAAATGCCCGCAACATCCGTAGCCTGAACCGAGCCAGGCCCGAGCGAGACCAGACAGTCGAAGTCGGGGAGGCTTTCACCAGCGGTGTGATCGGAGCCCGGAAGCCCGAACAGAGCCCGCGCGACCGAAACGGGGAGCGGCTGTCGAGTTGGGAGCCGCTTCCTCGACATCGCAGACGATCGAGCCAGAAGGCGCCGAGCAAGGGAGCATCCGGAGTGCGCTGTCTTGGCGGCACGGTGCGCCCCGGCCCAAGCTCGCTCGCGCAGAGCCCTCACTGACAGACTCGGTCACCGGCTCGCTCGGCTTGGGCACTCCATCGCCCTCGCGCCCAAGGGAGTCACGCCGGCACGGTGTGCCCCGGCCCAAGCTCGTTTGGGAAAGCCCTCGCAGACAGACTCGGTCACCGGCTCGCTCGGCTTGGGCACTCCATCGCCCTCGCGCCCAGTTTCGCCACTGTATGCTCCGCCGGTCCGCCGCCGGGGGCGGGGCTCTGATCGGAACTCGGTGGGCACGAAAAAAGCCACCGAGGCGTCTCGGTGGCTTTCTCGTAAATGGTGCCCGGAACAGGACTTGAACCTGCACCCAGTATAACCTGGACTAGGCCCTCAACCTAGCGCGTCTGCCAATTCCGCCATCCGGGCATGGATGGTCACAGACTTCGCCGTCAGGGACGAAGACGCGAGATTCTATCGGCCGACCCAGGGCAGGTCCATCAGTTTTTGATGATCAAAACTTCCAATCGAAGACAGCCTGGATGACTGCATCGACGCTGGACAGTCGAGCTGACACGGCGACGCCGCGCATCATCTGCCAGGGGAAGTTCCCGGCCTGTGCCTCGGCCAGGACTTGGCTGTAGCCTTGGGTCATCCGGCGCTTCTTCTCTTCGTCGAAGCGCTCGTTGTAATCCTCCGTGAACTGCTGCTGGATGTCCGGAGGAAAGGTCCGGCCTCGATACTGGCTGTAGGGCGGCAGTCTCCTGAGCTTTGCATCGATCTCCGCGCCCAGGGTCTTCTGATCCACCTGGCTCAGGCGGGCCGCATCAAAGAACGCGTACTGGTCCGCCATCTTCATCAGGGGACGGCCGTTGAGGAACAGGAAGAAGTTCGATTCGCCCGAGATGTGCTCGGTTGCTCGGCGAAACGCGTCGGTCCGCGCCAGGGAGACCGAGCCCTTCTCGACCTTCTGGCTGAGCTTGATGCAGTCGTCCATCAGGGTGTTGTCGGTCGTCAGGACGAAGCGCCCGCGGACGTTGCCGAAGTTGACGATCAGCGGCTGACCGGGCTGGAGCTGACCAAAATCGACGCGCTTGAAGCGCACTTCTTGGAGGGTGTAGGTCTCGGGCTTGTCGTTGCCGAACTTCTCGTGGTTCGTCTCGAGGTAATCGTTCAGCGTCTGGGCCGCGCGATCGGCGCCGCCCGGCGGCGCGTCGATGATCGCCAGGAGGTGTGGACTGGGATCATTGCCTTCGGGGACGTCCTCGCGGGGGAACAGCCCGAAGTAGAGGCTGGTGCCGAGGTCCCGGCCAATCGCAGCGGAGAGATCCTCGACGCGGTTGAAGCCCTGGGACTCGGACACGACGTCGCGCAGGAGCTTCTGCGTATCGGGATGCAGCCCGGCGAAGAGGAGGTTCAAGAACTCCGAGGGCTGATAGTTCAACGCGGAAAAGACCGCCGTGCGCTGCGGGAACCACGCCGCCGCCTCGAGCGCCCCTCGCTCGGGGTTGTCCACCGGAAAGCGCTTCCCATCGGCCAGCGACCGCTGAACCGGCGTCATTCGCCTCTCATCGACGGCGACGATGCCCTGGAACACGGCCGGGTTGTCGAAGGAGAAGAAGCCCCGAATCGACTCGAAGCTCTCGGGATTGAGCAAGCGGAAGAAGAACTCGCGAAGCTGCTGCTGGTCACGATCCTTCGGGTCGCCCAGGAGCTGGAAGGTCGAGATGAGCTGCGGCGCGAGAGCGTAGAAGTCGGCGTAGTTCTCGGGCACCTTCGTCACGGTGAAGCGCTTGGAGAAGGCCGGCGTCTGAGCCAAGGACTCTTGCGGCCCGGCGTGCTTGATCTTCAGGCTCTCCTCGATCAACGTTCGGTCGTTGCTGAGGAGCACCAGATCCCCATCGCGATGCACGTAGTAGGGCGTCGTCGCCAGAGGCGGCTGGATCTGGACGAACTCGCCGAGATCCTCCGACGGCAAGTTGAGCATGCTGCGGATGCTGTCGTAGGCGAGCAGCTCGTAGGTGATCTTGACCATCGGCGAGACGCGCGTCGCGATGAGGAAGCTCGTGTTCTCGAGATCCTGGCCGCGGAACTTGCCCGAGATCACCGCCTCTTGCCCGATGACATCCTTATCGAAGGAGACGAGCGGGATCGAGTCGATCTGTGCCCTCAGGTCGGCGATCTGCTGCTCGGGCGCATAAAGCTGCTGGAAGCTCCGATACTCCTGGCTGGCGAGGGCCTCTTGCCAGGCGGCCGAGTTGCGCATCCGATCCCAGAACGCGGGTTCGGGGAAGTCCTCGAAGTCGTCCTCGATGCCCGTCTTCTCGATGAGGAAATGAACATCGGGAGGAATCAGCGTCGTCAGGTCGCCCTCGTAGGTGCCCTCGAAGGGCGAATAGAGGAAGACCCAGAACAGGACGAAGAAGATGACGCCCAAGATCCCGAATACGATCAGGAGCTTCATCCAGAGGGGTTTCTTCGCGGGTGCCGCAGACTTCTTCTTGCTCATCGTCCTCTCGGTATTCTCCGCTTCCGATGCGTCCAGGCAGGTCGCGCATGATAGCAGGCAGGTCCGCGGAGTCGCACCCCATCCGACGACACACTTCGCCGGATTCCGTCAATCGAATCGAAGCTTTGCGCGAGGGCGGCCATTCGTCAGGACCCCGAGACCGCCTCTGTGCCCAAGTCGAGCGAGTCAAAGGCCGGGTCTGTTCTTCGCCCTGAAAGGGCAGCCACTCGTCAGCCCAGGGAAATGGGCTCATTCTCGTGGGTCGGCCGCTGCGCGGCCCGATGCGGGCGGGACGCCCGCGTTCCCAGTGGTTGGCGCGGGCTCTGATTTCGAGGCGGCCGGAGACCGGGACCATCGTCTCCCCTGGGTCGGCTCTTGAACCGGCCCTCGCCTCACGCGAGAGTGGAGGCATTCGCAGTCAAGGGCCCCCAGACCGTCGAAGGAGAAGACCATGAATTCCCGCGTCTCGATCCTCGGGCTCGCGCTGGCTTGTCTGGCCGGCGGCTTTGGTATCGGCAATGAAGTGGGATCGTCCGCCCCGGTCTCGTCTTGGCCACCGTCTCCCGATCGGATCGTCAACCTGACGAACGCCGTCTCGAGCGGTCAGTCCGTCGGGTTGACGGTCCGCAAGAACACTTTCATTCCGATCTACGAAGTTCCCAAGGACCAGTGGCTGGTCGTGACCGACCTGGTGGTCGAGGAGTGGTACCCAGAACAAGCGGGTTACCTGTTCCTCGTCGAGGAAAAGGACGCCGACTACCGCATCCTGCTCGACAACAAGTTCGTCGGACTAGGTGGCCCAGGCCCCTATCACTCCGACGTCGGCCTGACCTTCGGACCGGGAACGTCCTTGGGGCTCTGGTACCCGAGCTTCGCATCGGTCCAGGTCTACCCCGAGGACATCCTCGTCGAGTACGCGATCACCGGGTATCTGACGAAGGCGAATTGACGAAGCCCGGCGCCTTGGCGCGATACTTTCGGGCCACGGAGTTTCGATGTGAGGTCTGGGTCCTCTCCGAAGCGCTTGGAAGGAGGAACACCGAGACCGGCTGAAGCCGGCGCTCCGGTTGCCGTGGCCCAATTGCGGCCTGCTTCACCTCAGGGGTTCGGCGCGCTGCGGTGCGGGTGGAACATCTCGAAGTTCCGCTCGCGCTTCTGACGCCTCTTGAACCAGGTGTACAGCTCGAGCTGGCTGCGAAACGGCTCGGCTGAGCTGGCCGGCCCGTCGAGCACATGCCATGGCGCGCGGCGACGATCTCCCGGGTGGAGCCGCGTGTACCGACCTTCGGAGTCGAGCACCCAGCCCTTGACGTTGTCCCGGAGCGGCGCCTCCAGGCCGGCCTTGACGACCTCGATAGACTCCTCGTCGAGGACGGGGAACATCGCCTCGATGCGCGCATGGAAGTTGCGCCGCATCCAGTCCGCGCTCGACAGGTAGATCTCCTCGTCGCCTCCGTTCTCGAAGTACATCACGCGCGTGTGCTCGAGGAAGCGGTCGACCACGCTGCAGACGCGGATCGTCTCGCTGAGCCCCTTCACGCCGGGGCGCAACCGGCAGATGCCACGGATGATCAGGTCGATCTGCACGCCGACCTCGGAGGCGCGATACAGAGCATCGATGATGTCCTCGTCGACGAGGGAGTTCATCTTGGCGACGATGCGACCCGGCCTTGCCGGCGTGCCCATCCTCGCCTCGCGCTCGATCAGATCGATGGTGCGGTCCTTCAGCTCGAGCGGCGCCACCGCGATCGAGCTCCACGCGATCGGCCGCGAGTATCCCGTCACCACATTGAAGAGCGCCGGCAGGTCCTCACTGATCTCGCGGCGCGCGGTCAAAAGCCCCAGGTCGGTATACAACCGCGCCGTGTTCTCGTTGTAGTTGCCCGTGGCGAGGTGGACGTAGCGGCGGATGCCGTCGGGCTCCCTCCGGATGATGAGCAGCGCCTTGCAGTGGGTCTTCAGGCCCGCCACGCCATACACGACATGCGCGCCGGCAGCCTCGAGCTTGCGCGCCCAGTCCAGATTGCGCTGCTCGTCGAAGCGGGCCTTCACCTCCATCAGGACCGTGACCTGCTTGCCTTCTTCGCTCGCGCGGATGAGCGCCTGGATGATCTTCGAGTTCCGCGAGGTGCGATAGAGCGTCTGCTTGATCGCGAGCACCTTGGGATCCTCGGCGGCCTGCTCGAGCAGCTCGGTGATCGGGTCGAAGGAGTGGAACGGATGATGGAGCAGGATGTCCTGACGCTGGATCGCGTCGAACCAGGTCTCGTCTTCCTCGGGATGGTGCTCGGCAGGCAAGGGCGGCATGGGATCGTCGCGCAGGGTCGGGAACCCCGGCAGCTCGACCAGCTCGAAGAGCGAGGACAAGTTGAGTGGCGGCGGCAGACGGTAGACGCTGTCGCGCCGCAGGTGCAGGGCTTGCCGCAGACGATCGACCAGGCGCGCCGGCATCAGGCGCTCGACCTCGAGCCGCACCGCGGCGCCCTTCCGCCTGTGCCGAAGCTCGGCGCGCATCGCCTCGGGCAGGCTGAAGACGTTCTCGTCATCGAGGCTCAAATCGCTGTCCCGCGTGACCCGGAAGCAATGCACCTCGTCGATCTGATAGCTCCCGAGCAGCTCACCGAGGTTCATCCGGATCACCTCCTCGAGCACGATCATCCGGACCTTGTCATCCCGCGACGGCAGGCGCACGTAGCGTGGGAGCACGGTCGGGACCTGGATCAGCAAGAGGTCGATGTCCGGGGCGAGGGAGTCGGGCACGGCCTCGACGGTGACGGCGAGGTAGAGACCGGTGTTGGTGAGGACGGGGAACGGGTGGCTGGCGTCGACGGCCAGGGGCGTCAGCACGGGATAGAGATCGTCCTCGTACCACGACTCGAGCTGACGGCGATCCGAATCGGTGAGCTGGTCTCGGCCGACGAGCTCGATGCCGTTCTCGGCGAGAGCCGGCTTCACCTGGCGGTGCCAGCAATCGTACTGACGCCTCAGGAGCCGGCGGGTCTGGAGCGCGATCGCGTCGAGCTGCTCCTGAGAGGTGCGGCCATCGGTCGTTCGAATCACGTGATCGCTCTGGAGCTCCCGCTCGAGCCCTGCGACCCGCACCATGAAGAACTCGTCGAGGTTCGAGGTGGTGATCGCGAGGAACTTGGCACGCTCGAGGAGCGGAACCTCCGCCGAGCACGCCTCGTCCAGGACGCGCGCGTTGAACTCGAGCCAAGAGAGCTCGCGATTCAGGAAGCGCTCAGGAGACGCCAGGGAGATGTCGGCGGATTCGGAGTCGGATCGGATAGCCATAGAGAGATTCGAACAGATTGGATTTGAGCTGCAACGACCACTCTTCGAGGCTGAGGTCTTGGTCGCTCTCGGCAAGGAGGATCACCTCGGCGCCGTCGACCGAAGCGCGTAGCTCGCCGATGGCCTGCTGATGCCCGCGATCGAGGGCTTCGGCGAGACGCAGCAGGCTGGCGAGCTTGCTGACGACGAGCTGGGCGTCGGAATCGAGGACGCGAAGCTCCTCGTGATTCCGGCTGGGCACCGCCTTGCGGTGATACCGGGCGGTGAGGGCGATGATCTGCATGTCGGCCGCGCTCAGCCCCATCAACCCCGACGCCTGGATGAGGTACATCGAGTGCTTGTGATGGCTGGACGGGTTCACATAGAGCCCGATGTCGTGCAGGATCGCGGCGATCTCGAGCAACAGCCGTGGGCGCGCTCCCAGCCCGTGCAACGAGGTCAGATCGTCGAACAGCGTGAGCGCGAGGCGACGGACCTGGAGCGCGTGCGCCTCGTCGAACTCGTAGCGGCCCCCGAGGGCCAAGGCCGCCGAGACGACCTGACGGTCGAAGTCCTCTTCCCTCGTGCCGGGCAGGTTCCGTCGGACGAGATCGAGCAGGAGACTGTCGAGCATCGAGAAGTCGACGAAGACGGCCTCCTTGGCGCTGGTCAGGTTCCAGTAGCTGCCGAGCATGATGGCCGCGGGAAGGACGGTCTCGGCCTCCTCGAGTGGCAGGCCCAGGCGATCGGAGCGTCCGGCCAGATCGAGCTCCTGCAGCTCACCGCGGATGCGGTCGAACACGTCTCGCCCGACGACTCGCACTCGCGGATCTTCGGTCGTGCTGGTCCCCGTGAGCCGAGCGGCCAAGGCCCGCAGGTCGGAGCTGATCACGAAGAGCCGCTCGAAGGGCAAGCTGGGAAAGAGCCGCGCGATGCTCTGGGTCATGTCCTCGATGAAATCGGTCAGGAGGCGGCGAGCTTGACGCTCGGTGCGCACCTCGAGACCCTCGATCAGGCGGAGCGTGCCCACCGGGCGGCTCTCGGCGAAGAGCACCTCGCCGGCCTCGAGAACGAGGATCTCCACCGAGCCCGACCCGATGGCCACGACCAACGAGTTGGTCTCGAGCAGGCCGAAGCGGTGGCCGATCAGGTGGCGCATCATTTGATAATTGAGGCGCGTCTCTTCGAGCCCGTCGACCACCTCGACGATCAAGCCGGACCCCAGCCGGACGCGATCGAGGAAGGCCGGCGCGTTGTCCGAGTCGCGCACCGCCGTCGTTGCGATCGCCCGGTACTCTTCGACGCCGTACGCCTCGAGCTCACGGGCGAAGTCGGCCAGAACCCGGCAAGCGGCGCGCATCGCCTCGGCCCCGATGTGGCCCGTCCGAAAGACATCGACGCCCAAGCGGACCGGCTGCGTCAGCTTCTCGAGTTTCCGGATCTGGCCGTCCGTTCGATACTCGGCGACCGACATGCGGATCGACATCGATCCGACGTCGATCACGGCAACGGGCCGGGCGCCCTCGAATGAGGTCGCCGGAGTTTGGGGTGAGCTCGAGGCTGGCATCGAGTGAGATCGGGGATGGGCCCGAGGCATCCGGGCGGAGCAGTTGCGACGAGGAGACTTCCCGGCCGGTGACGGCACACTCGAGCGCCGACCGGCCGAAGACGGCCCGATCGCCGGGCCCCCGGCGATCTTGCCATTCCCGGGTGGCCCCGTCCACTGCGGCACCACCCGAGAGTATCGAGATCACACGAGCAGGTAGGCTGCGGTGCCGAGCAAGGCGCCGGCGACCGTCTGAGCAACGGTGTGACGCTCCAGCCGCACTCGAGCCCAAGCGACCAGGACCACGAGGAGCACCGCGAGCTCGGCCCGCATCCCCCACTGCTGGGACAGCACGACCGACAAGCTGGCGATGGCAGCGCCGTGGACGCTGATCTTCCAGCGCAGGCTCACCAGGAAGAGCACCGCGGTCACTAAGACGTAGGCCAGCGCAAAGCGCACGAGCGGCGACGGGGCTTCGAGGAGCCACAAGGCCGCGGCACCGGCCGTGGCCCCGATCAAGGCGGCGGCGAAGGGCCTCGTCCTCTGCTCCCTCCGACCGACGTCGAGGTCCGAGATCACACCGCGCCGCACCCAATAGACCAAGAGGGCCATCGGCACGAAGATCGCCCCAGCGCAGAACACGAAGGGCGCCCACCAGCCGCCGGCTGCCTCGACGCTGCCGTGCGTCAGGAACGCGGCCGCCATCATCGCGATCGGCGGACTCAGGACCAGGGACACGTGGTGGGCGAAGCGGTCCCTCAGCTTGGGGACACTGGAGACGGGTGTGAGAACCGTGGAGTTGGCGTCGTACATCGTGCTCTCCCTGAAGAGCGATCGGAGCGGGCTCGTGGCCGAGACATCGTCTCGTCACTCGAAAGATCGGCTACGCGGATGCAGCCGAGATGAAGAGGGAATGAGAAGATGAGCAAAAGCTCGGAGCCCATCGGGCCCTGAGCCAGGACTCTCAGGAGGGCTCAGGATAGGGCTCGGGCAGGGCTGGGGCCTTGCGCCGCTCGATCCCCAGGCGGCCGAGCTTGAGCAAGGCGAAGAGCCCTCCGAAGAAGACCGACTCGACCAGAAGGGCGCGCCAAAGAGGACCGAGCAGGGCTTGCATCGCGACCGGTGCGTCGACCAGCGGCTGCCAGGCGAACAGGTACCGCCCGATGTCGAATGGCCAGAAGAAGGCGATCCCCACCGAGCCCGCGACCAAGGCATCGACGACACCGTGCAGCGCCGTGACCGAGGCGAACCAGACCCAAAGCGCCAGGCGCCGTCCACCCCGAGCGCTTCGCTCGAAGAAGTAGGCGCCGAGCGCGCCGATGACGACGGCAGCGAGCAAGGAGTGAGCGAAGCCGCGATGCGCCCAGGGGGAATGCGCATCGAGGGACGTGAGGCAGGCGACCGAGTCCAGATCCGGTAGCCAATGACACATCGCCGTGGCCAGGACGAAGCGCCGCATGTCGAGGTCTCGCCGGCGTGCCAGATCGGCCAGCGCCGCGCCGAGCAAGGGATGAGTGACGAAGGTAGCCATGACCGTCCTCCCGTGAGTCAGGCATCTCGTCGGGCGACACCGCCCTGGGTCGCCCGTGCAGGAGGGACGTTAGCCAACCAGTCTTCAGAAGAAGTGAGACTCGGATATAGCTTTGATGAATCACTCAAAGGTGGGATAGCCGGTGAAGGATGGCGATCTTTGTCAGGCAGCGGCCCCTCGCTCGGTCTTGGCGAGGAGGGTGATGCCAGGGCGATCGTCGGAGCTCCGACTCCACGGCCCTTGAACGCTTCGGGTTCTCATCACCTCGGGCTTTCGCCGAGCGGCTCGGCCTTGCGGCGGTGGTGGGCGAGGAAGGTCTGCGCGCCTTCGTCTCCGAGGTAGCGGGCCAAGAGGCGCCGCCGCGTGGCCGTCAGGTCGACCATGATGAGCCCGTCCAGCGAGCTCTGGAACTGCCGGTCGACATGGAAGCCGACAAAGCCGCCGCCGAGCTGGAGATACTCCCGGATCAACACCGGCACGCCCTTGCCATCGCTTTCGAGGTCGGACACCAGTCTCGAGAGCTCGTCGACGCTCGGAATCGCGTCGGCGGCGATCGGGCGCCCGAAGCGCTGCTTCTTCCAAGGGCAGCGCGGACGCACCGAGCGAGCCAGCTCCGGCAGCCAGAATGCCCGCTCGAAGAACTGCACCATGAGCTGCCGAGACACCGCTGAGTAGTCCGCGCTGATGCTGGCCGGACCGAAGAGGCGATGGTAGCGGGGATTCACCGCGACGAAGGCGCCGATCGATCGCCAGAGCAGGAACAGAGCCGACGGCTTCCTTTGATACTCCGCCGTCACGAATGACCGCCCCATCTCGAGCGCGGATCCCAAGTGCTCCACGAATCCGGGCCCGAACTGGAACAGCGTGCTGGTGTACAGGCCGCTCGGCCCGGCCTGTGCCAGGAGCTCGCCGGCGAGCCCCACACGGTAGGCACCCACCAACCGTCGTCGCTCTTCGTCCCAAAGGAAGAGGTGCCGGTAGGCGAGGTCGAAGTCGTCCAGATCGATGGCGCGGCCCGTGCCTTCGCCGACCGCGCGGAACGTCCTCTCGCGTTGCAGGCCGATCTCCTCGAGGAGCTGGGGGATCTCGGAGGCTCTCGCGATCAGCCCCTGGAAGCTCCCCGCTCGAATCAGCCGAGACGCGCTCGGTAGAGCATCGACCTCTGCTTGCAGTCGTCCGCCGCGGTCGATCCGCGCTCGGCCCACCGGCGACGGATTCGCCTTTGCCGCCGATGCTCCTGCCTCGCTACGGCGCGGCAGGAGCTCGGATCGAAGCCGAATCAACGAGAGGAGCGCGTCGTCGTCCAGCGATCGAACGCGGCGCGGCTCGAGTGGCTGGCCGAAGCGCACGACCACTCGCTCTCCGCGCTGTCGGACCAGCTCCCGCGGCAGCAGCGCCGTTCGGAGCCGCGGATGAAAGAGCCCGGCCAAGTGGAACAGCATGCCAGCACGACCGCTGAGGTGAGCAGGCAAGACGCACGCACCGCTCCTTCGAATCAGGCGAGCCACCGTCGGGCTCCAGGGTGGATCGACCACCTCCTTGCGGCCGGGCTGCCAGTGGGAGACCTCTCCCGCCGGAAAGACGACCAGCAAGCCGCCGTCTTTGAGCCAACTCACCGCCTGCCGGAGGCCCCTGCGATTCCGCTGAGTCGACTCGGTGCTTCCGAACGGATCGACGAAGAAGCAGCGCTCACGCATCTCGGGAATGCGTGCCAACAGGTGATTGGCGAGGATGCGCACGTCGCCGCGCCGTCGTCCCAAGATCGAACCCAGGACGATGCCATCGAGTGCTCCCAGGGGGTGATTGGCGACGACGATCGTGCCGCCGGTCCCAGGGACTCGATCCAGATCGGAATCGGCCACCTCGGACTCGATCTCGAACGCGCGAACGGCCCAGGCGAGGAAGTCCTGCCGGTCGCTCTCCTCCTGAAGCCCGGCGTAGGTCCGCTCCAAAGCGCGCAAGGACAGGACCATCTCGAGCATCCCGTGAACCGCCCGCCGCCAGGCAGGCCCTCCAGGCACGAAGCGAAACGGATCGGGTGCGGCCCCGACATCGTCCCGGACCTCACGATCGCGCGTCGCTCTGACTGGCATGGGGCATGGCTCCTCACCGGGTTTCTCGAACGATGCCGGCAAGCTACTGGGGCATCGTGGATCCCCGGTGAAGGGCGGATGGAACGCTGATGAAATCGGAGGAAAGCGCCCGCCAATCCGATAGACTCGGAAGAGAGCACCCATTGACGACAAGCCTGAACGACACCACCGATGCCATTCCAGGACTCCCCCATCGACCCGACGCATTGGATGCGCCAGGTTCTCCAAAGACAAAAGGCCGCCAAGGAGAGCCCGAGCGAGAAGAACATCCACAAGCTACGGGTGGCCCTACGACGTTGCCGGACGATCGCCGAGGCGATCCGCGGCGTCGATCCTCATCCGTCCTGGCGCAAGATGCGGCGCCGGGCCAAGGCACTCTTCAGCACCTTGGGACCTGCTCGCGAAGCGCAGGTCTTGATCGGGTGGATCGAGGAGCTGAGCGAAGAGCCCGATGCCCTCGGAGCCAAGTTGCTCGATGCGCTGAGGCGAGAAGAGGCGCGGGGCGTTCGCACCTCGAAGAAGGCGGCCGCCAGCTTCGACCGTACCGCCTGGAAGAAGCTCGCCCGGCGTATCCATCGCCGGTTCCAAGAGCTCCCGCATCCTCGCCTGGTCGCCTCGCACCTCATCTTGGAGCGCTGGGCCGCGGCGACCGAGGACAACTTGTCGGCCTTGCGCGCCAACCAACCCGAGGCATGGCACCGGGCACGCATCTCGATCAAACGATTCCGCTACACCTGGGAGGCTTTCGCGCCGCGCTCCTTGAAGCCGGTCTCGAAGGAGCTGAAGTTCGCGCAGGATGCGCTCGGAGACGTGCACGATCTGGACGTGCTGCAAGATCGATTCGACGCTCTCGCGAAGGAGCATGGCGAATCGGCGGTCGAGTGGACCCGCCGCATTCACAGATGCCGGACCCGGCTCCTCTCGGACTACCGGCAAAGGACAATGCATCGTCAGGCGCTCTGGACGCGGCTGCGCGGTAAGCTCGCCAGTGGCCGGCAGCTCGAGGCTGCCGGGGTCGCGCGGTTGATCGCTCAAGCCCACGCCCTCGGGTGGACCGTCGGACACGAGCCGAGGCGCTTCGCATTGGCGCAGCGCATGCTCGAGGAGCAGCTCGCCCGAGAGAGCGACATCGACCTCCGCCGCGCTCGGAAGCTGCTCTCGGTCGCCCTGCGAGTCGACCCGGGTCCCGATGCCGATCACCGGCGCAACGGCGGCGTGCTCGAGGTGCTCGAACGCCCCTTGGGCTGGAGCCGCGAAGATCTCTTGATCCTCCGCGACGTCCTCGCCCCGAACGATCCGTGCGTGGGACAGACCCTTAAGTCCCAGGAGCGGGCCATTGCCGAAGACGTGCGCGCCGCGCTCGAGGCATCCTGGATCTGACGTCCGGAGATTTTCGGCATTCGCTGTCGATCGGGACGATGCTCGCTCGTCGACGAAGCGGTGTCAGGCAAAGGATTCACTCGTCACGCAGGAGGACTCTCCCATGATTCAGGGCCGCATGCTCGCCGGTACTCTCTTCTTGTCCCTGGCCGCCTTTTTACCTTCCGCCCAAGAGGCGAGTCCGGAAGTGCCCAAGGCCTCCGAGAAGCTGCAGGCCTTGGCCTGGCTCGAGGGCCGCTGGATCGCCGAGATGGGAGACGCGTTCCTCGAAGAGGTCTGGACGCCGCCATCGGGCGACTCGATGATCTGCGCCTTCAAGTGGACGCAGGAGGGCAAGGTCAGCTTGTACGAGCTGGTCTCGATCGAGGATCGTGGCGGCGAGGTGAAGATGCTTCTGCGTCACTTCAACGCCGGTCTCCAAGGGTGGAAGTCGGAGGTGAACGGCCCGATGGTCTTTCCCTTGAAGAGCATCGAAGGCCAAGAAGCCGTCTTCGAGCGCCAAGACGGTGAGACCAAGCAGCGCATCGTCTACCGCCTCGAAGGCGACGTGCTCCGCGCCCAAGTCGTCAAAGACGACGGCTCCGAAGACCTGCGCTTCGAGTTCCACAGGGCGAAGCTCCGAAAGGCCCGTCGCTGAGCCGAGAAGTGAGCGATCTGCTCCCGGCACGAATGGCCCACTTTCAAGAACTGGGACATCTGTGCCGGGAACAGACTGCCAAGAGTGGGACATTCGTGCCGGGAACGGATTGCCAACTACTCGATCTTCGAGCCGCGGATGGCGATCTGGCTGACGGTGTTCATCAGCTCGGTGCGCTCGCCGCCTAGCCAGAGATCGAGGTCGCGGCCAAGTCGTTTTGCGGCGGCCACCGCCCAGAGCTGTCCTGTCACGGCGAGGCCGAAGACCGAGGTCAAGAGGTCTGGAGCACTTCCCACCCACTCACGGGGATCGATGAGGGCCGTCTTTGCGCCGAGGGGCGTCCAGGCTTCGCTCAGCTCGTCGGCTCGCCGCCGGGAAGGGCCGTCCGGGGCCAAGACCAAGACGAGTGTCCCCTCGTCTGCCTGGAACATCTCCAGATGGTTGTACTCTTCCACGCACTGGGCCTGGGAGTCGATCGCGTACTCCTTGAGCTTGGCGGACCAGTACTTGGCGATCGGCAAGAAGGGACCGCTCCCGAGGACGATCACTCGTCGCCGGTCCTCCAGCACTTCGGTACTCGCCTCGACGGCAGAAGGCGCCCCCCGAAGCACCTGCGCGACGTGCTCGGGCAAGGCGCTCAATCGCCATTCCTCTCGCTCCTCCGACACCAAGGCGCATTGGGTCAGCAAGGTGACGAGGAACGTCTTCGTCTGAGGCACCTGGTGGTGGTACCCGGGGTACTCGCCCTGTCCGAGCGCCTCGCGAGGGCTGGTCTGGAGATCGAAGACATCGCTCGCCGCTTCCGCCAGGACGGAGTCGACGTTGTCGGTCAGCGCCAGAACGCGCGCCCCACTCGCGCGCGCGGCACGGGCCGCCTCGATCGTGCGCGGGGTGCGCCCCGAGATGCTTCCACAGACGACGTGCGCGTCGGTACTCAATTGATCCTTCAGCCACCGCATGCTCATCGAGAAATGCGCTTGGACGTCACTCTGCCCGCGACATCTCGCCAGCCAGGCCGCCGCTTCGCTGGCGAACGCCATGTCGCCGCAGCCGACCAGGTGAAGGCGCGTGCCTCGGTAGGTCTCCAGCGTCGCGTCATCGCCACACCGCTCGAGCGTACGCGCCAAGAGCCCGGGCTGCTCGACGATCTCGCTCTCGATCCAGGCCGACATCACGCGCTCCTCAGGCGTTCTTCACGTAGCGGTCGAACCAGTCGACCATCTCGGCGATCACGTGGAGGACGGACTCAAAGGCTCGGTAACCGTGCCCCTCGTGGGGCAACATCACCAGCCGGACCGTGGCACCGTGTCCCTTCAAAGCATCATAGTATCGTTCGGACTGCATCGGCTGCGTGCCCGGGTTCGGGTCGAGCTCGCCATGAATCAAGAGCAGTGGCTTTCCCACCCGATCGGCGTGGAGCAGCGGCGACATCGCCAAGTAGCTCGGCTGCGCTTCCCAAAGCGTGCGGCGCTCCCTCTGGAACCCGAACGGCGTGAGCGTCCGGTTGTAAGCTCCGCTGCGCGCGATCCCCGCCCGGAACGAATCGCAATGCAGGAGCAGCGTCGCCGTCATGGTCGCTCCGTAGCTGTGCCCCGCGATCCCGACTCGCTCGGGATCCGCGATGCCTCGCTCGGCGAGATGCGCGATCGCCGCGTCAGCGCTGGCGACGATCTGATCGACGAAGGTGTCGTTCACCGTCTCAGGATCTCCGACGACGGGCATCGCCGCGTCGAGCAGCACCGCGTAGCCCTGCAGCAGGAAGAGCAAAGGAGACGCGCCCGCTGGCCGAACGAAGCGATATGGCGAGCTGGTCACCTGACCCGCCGTGTCGGCGTCAGCGTACTCCTCGGGATAGGCCCACATCACCAGCGGTAGCCGCTTGCCCTCTTCGTATCCGGGCGGCAGGTAGAGCGTTCCTGAAAGGTCGACGCCGTCGTTTCGCGTGTACTTGACGATCTCCTTGCGAACGCCTTGGAACTCGGGCGCGGGGTCGGGATGCTGGACGAGGATCGTCGGTGCGCCGCCCGGCAAGGTACGCAGTCGATAGCTCGGAGGCTGATCCGGGCTCTCGTGCAAGGTCAGGAACTCGCGGTCGCTGCCACGCAGTCCGAGCACGAATTCGAAGGTGCCGGCTTCACACTCCCACAGCCGCTCAGTCTCGAGCGTCGCGAGATCGAGGCGATCGAGGAACGGTCGACTGCCGTCGGGGCTGGCCCCGCCGCCTGAAAGATACAGCCGCCCTTCGTCGACGCGGATCACCGAGCGACCCGACGGGTGGGCCACCGTCAACGGTCTGCCCGGATCCTGGTAGGCGTCCCGAACGCTCAGATCCCAAAGCGCTCGCCGCTCACCCGAGTCCACATCGAGCAGCCAAGACCGGTACCAGTAGCGATCGCGATCGTACTCCGAGAGCAAGCCGCGGCTCGATCCTTCCAGCCATTCGACGTCGACGCAGCGGTGCTCGATGCGCGTGATCTCCCTCGCCTCACCTTCGAACGGCGCCGACCAGCACATCAAACGATCGCGCTCGGGCACTTCCTTCTTGGGATCACCGTCATCGAGCGCCTCCATCCAGACCAGCGTACTCGGCGCGGTCGTCTGCCAACCGAGCTGCCGGGGACCGCGCGGCACGCCGCCGATCGGGATGTCCTCGAGCAGCGGCCTCCGAAGGAGCTCCCTCACGCACTCGCCCTCGAGATTCCACAGCTCGAAGGTCTCGGGGAAGTAGGCGTCGGGCAACCGGTACGAATAAGGCCGCTCGACTCTCGACACCAGCAGCCATCGCCCATCCGGCGAGGGGCTGAATCGGCGGTACAAGGCGGGCGGACCGAGCTCCCGCTCCTCTCCCGAGTCGGGATCGACGAGGACGACCTGCGTGCGCAGCATGTAGTCGTAGAGAAGCTCGTCGTGCGGGTCCTTGAGGAGGTCGACGAAGGTGCGGACCTGAGAGACGACACCGCTCGAGGCCTGGACATTCGGACCACTCGGCACAGGCGAGCGCTCCGGCGCCGGGCCTCGACCTTTCGGGATCGTCCGGACGAGGAGACGTCGGCCGTCGGGCAGGTAGCTCACCGGCTGGCGCCCGGCGGCGTTGAGCGGACGCTCGGTCAGGCGGTGCAGTCGGTCGCCCTCGACGTCCCCGCCCCACAGCTCGACCGCGTGGTCGCCGATCAGGGTCACGGCGAACCGCTTCTGATCCGGTGACCAGAGGAAGTTGCCGAGCGGCAGATCGTTCGGCAATGGCAGCTCGCGCCGTTCCCCGCTTTCCACGTCGCAAAGGGCGAGACCGACGAAGCTCCTGGGACCGTGCGGCGCGCAGTTGTCGGGATTGAGACGGCGGCCCGCCAGTCGCCACATCGGCGTCGCGAGGTCCGCCAAAGGCGGCAGTCCGGCCCGAGCCACCTCGAGGAGATGACGGCCATCGGGCGAGAGCGCCAGGTACGGCGGCGGCGCCGCCTGCGCCACACGCGCCAAGATTGGATCGGGAGACCGGAAGGGCACTTCGTTCGAGCTCATCGTCGACTCTCTCTGAAGGTGAGGTTCGCGCGCAATGCTACGCGATGCCCGACCAAAAGGAAGCCCGCCGGCTGCGACGATTCAATGCTCGCCCCGGCCTGAGCTCGCTCGGCTCGGGCTTCCAAGACCTCAGCCCACACGTGCTCGCTTCGGCTCAGGCACTCCAGTCTCTCGTCTCGGCCCGCCCCCTTTGTATTCGGTAACGAAAGGCGCCAGACTCCGTTTCTCTCGGGTGTGTCTGAACGTTGCCGAGTCTCGGTTCGTCGAAGCCCGGGATTCGTCGCCTGTGTGCTTTGGCTCTGATACTCTGGCTGCCATCCGGCGGAGAATCCGCCGGGATTCTCGAGGGATCGTGATGACTGACTCGGAGAAGACCGACCTGCCTGGATCGTCGCGGGGCGACGACCACCGGGAGACTCCTCCCCAGGATCAGCATCCGACCGTCGATCTGAGCTTCTCGGACTCCGACCGCATCACCGAGCGCGATCCCGTCGAGTCGCTGGTGGCCGAGTGCCTCGCCCGCGTCTTCGCCGAAGGCGAGTCGGTCATCGAGGAGATCTGCGCGAACAACCCCGAGAATGCGGGCGACATTCGAGCCGCGCTCGAGGCGCTCAAGGGCGTCGGATTCACCGAGACTCCCTCGCCCGACTTTCCCGAGAGGTTGGGCGACTTCCGACTGCGAAGGCGACTGGGAGGCGGCGGTATGGGTGTCGTCTACGTCGCCGAGCAGGTCAGCCTTCGCCGCGAAGTCGCCCTCAAGCTGATTCGACCCGATCAGCTCTACTTCCCGAGCGCCCGCACGCGCTTCGCCCGCGAGATCGATGCGATCGCGCGACTGCAACATCCAGGCGTCGTTCCGATCTACGCCGTCGGTGAAGAGCGCGGTCTTCCCTTCTTCGCGATGGAGCTCGTCTCCGGTGCGACGCTCGCCGAGCTGCTGTCCGACCTCCAACATCGACTTCCCTCCGAGCTCTCGGGATGCGACCTCGCCGATGCGCTCGCCAAGCGGCTCGGCAGGGAGGAGGCTCGCCCTGGCGACCTGTTCAGCGGCGACTGGACGGAGACCTGCCTGCGTATCGGCCTCCACGTCGCCGAAGCACTCGATCACGTTCATGGCCGCGGTATCCTGCACCGCGACGTCAAGCCCTCGAACGTGATGCTGACGCTCGAAGGGCGAGTGCTCCTCGTCGACTTCGGCCTGGCCAGCTTCGAGGAGTCGGCACGCATCACCCAGACCGGCTCTCAGCCCGGATCACTCGCCTACATGTCCCCCGAGCAGCTCGAGGGCTCGGTGTCGGACGTCGATCCGCGAACGGACATCTACTCTCTCGGCGTGACCCTCTACGAGATGCTGGGCCTCGAGCTGCCCTTCCGCGAGCGAACCTCGGAAGCGCTCAAGAGCCAGATCCTCGCCGGCAGTCCTCCCTCGCTTCGGCAGCGCGGCTCCACGATCTCGTGGGAGACCGAGACCGTTTGCTTCAAGGCGATGGATCCGGCGCGCCAGAGCCGATACGCGAGCGCTCGAGACCTCGCCGAAGATCTCGAGCACGTACTGAGGCATCAGCCGATCGCCGCGCGACGCCCGGGACTCTCGCTGCGCGTCAAGCGCTGGATGCAGCGCCACCCGACGGCCAGCGCATCCGGCGCCGTGATCGCTCTGGCGATCGCCATCGGCAGCACGATCGTGGCCTGGCAGCAGAGCCAGGCGCGGCACGCTCTCGACGATTCCAATGCCGAGCTGAAGGTCGCCGTCGAGAAGGCCAACGCGGAGAGCCAACGCGCTCGGCGACACTTCGAGCAGACACGCCGCGCGATCCAAGAAGTCCTCTTCGAGGTCGGGCATCTGGGCCTGCGCGACGAGCCGCATAGCGAGCGTGTTCGGACGCGAATCCTCGAGCGCGCCATCGAGCACTTCCGCGAGCTCAGCTCCGAGAACACCGATGCTCGAGACGATCCCGTATTGCGTCTCGACATCGCACGGACCCAGATCGCCATGGCTGATCTACTACAGAGGCTGAGACGCGACGACGAAGCTCTCGAGGCTTGCGGCCAGGTGAGAGATCTGATCACCGGTTTGACGGTCCCCACCGCGAATCGTCCCGTCCTCGAGCGAGCCCGCTCCGAGATTCGAAAGATCGAGGCCGACCTCCTATCGAAGAAGGGCCGCGAGTCCGAGGCGCGCTCCCTCCTCGAGTCGAACATCGAGCGCCTGGGCAATCTGCCGCCCGAATCGCAATGGAGCACCTACGCGGTCGACCATGCCGCGAGCTGGCAAGCGCTCGGCGCATTGCAGCTCCGCCTGCTCGAGCTGAAGGACGCGCGCTCGTCCTTGCAACGCTCGTGGGAGATTCTCTCGCCATTGCAAGCCGAAGGAGGCCTCGATCTCGAAGGCGCGAGGATCCTCGCGACGACCCTCGACTTCCT
>JAVJTD010000508.1:0-15987 GCA_040219065.1 Planctomycetota bacterium | reverse complement strand
ATGGGCGATCTGCCCGAGTCACCGCTGTCGGCGGCGATCCTGACGCTCCCGGTCCGCACGCCGGGCTTCAACGGTCAGGTGACCTACGTCGAGACGGCGAGCGGCCTGCCCAATGATGATCAGGTCTTCGGCGACATCGTGGACGTGGCCCCGGGCGTCGATGTCTCGGTCTTCGCCTCCGGACTGCGTAATGCCTATGACCTCGTCTACACGACCGAAGGGCGGATCTACGCGACCGACAACGGCCCGAATGCGGGCTTTGGTCCGCAGTCGACCGGTCCGGACTCGGAAGGCGAGGATCCTGGCACGAAGGACGAGATCGTCCTGATCGAGCCGGGCGTCTACTACGGCCATCCCAACCGTAACCGTGGTCGCACCGACGCGATCCAGAACGTCTATCACGGGCCCGGGGCACCCGAGGTGCCGGGTGTCTACTCGAAGAACCTCTTCGAATTGCCCTCCTCGACCGACGGCATCGTCGAGTATCGTGCTCAAACCTTCAAAGGAAGCATGCGCGGCAACCTCCTGGTCCAGACCTGGAATGGGGGAACGCGGCGGCTCGAGATGTCGGCCGACGGCCGCTCGGTCGTCAGCGCGCAGCAGTTCGTGAGCCTCGGGAGCCTGGCACTCGCGACCGGACCAGGTGGCGTGATCTTCTCGGCGAATCACTCGGGCTCGAAGGTCGAGATGTTGATCCCCAACGATCCCACGCTGGCCGAAGGGGTGACGGCGCTCGACATCACTCCCTGGCGAGCGCCGAGAGCGGCCGCCCGAGACTTCGTCATCGCCGGTGCCGGGTTCGGTAGCCTCAGCGACACGACCGTGACCATCGGTGGCTTGCCGGCCACCTTGACGTCGGTGACGCCGACGCGGATTCGAGGGGTCTTGCCGGTCCCTGCCTCCTTGCCTTCCGATCTCGTGGACGTCATCGTCGATGTCGGCGGTGTCCAATCCGTCTTGACACGCGCCTTCCGGTTCCTGCCTTGATGTACCCAACCTGGAGATCCCACCTCATGTCTTCGATTCGCCATCTTCTGCTCGCCTGCGGGCTGCTCCTACCCGCGGTGCAGGGACAAGACCTCCTCGTCGCCAGCTCCGGCACGAACGAGGTGCTGCGCTACGATGCGAGCACGGGCGCTTTCCTCGGCGCGTACGTCGCGGCAGGCAGCGGCGGACTGCAGGCGCCGAGCGACGTCCAGTTCGGCATCGATGGCCAGTGCCTGGTGGTCAGCGCCGGCACCGGAGACGTGCTGCGCTACGACCGGTCGACCGGTGCGTTCCTGAGCAACTTCGTCCCGGCCGGCACCCATGGCCTCGGCGCGATCGGGCGGCTGGGGTTCGGTCCGGCGAATCGGCTGCTCGTCGCCGAGACCAGCAGCCCGCGGGTTCTGGCCTTCAACGGCTGGGCGGGCGACCACGAGCTGGACTTCATCGCGGATGATCCCGCGACCGTCGGGATCGACGAGACCGGTGGCCTCACCGACGTGCGAGATCTGGCGACTGGGCCAGACGGCCGTCTCTACCTGGCCGACGGCACTTCGGGCTCCGTCTTCCGCTACGACTATCAAAGCCGGCATTTCATCGATCGATTCGTCGCGCCGGGAAGCGGTGGCCTCTCGAACGCACGGGCGTTGATCTTCGGGCCGGACCGCCATCTCTACGTGGCGGATGCCGGCAACCACGCGGTGCTGCGGTTCGACCGGCAGTCGGGTGCGTTCCTCGGGAGCTTCGTCGCGGCCGGCAGCGGCGGACTGCAGTCACCCTCGGATCTGGTCTTCTCGGCGGGGGGAGACCTGCTGGTCGCGTCGGAAGGCACCCATGAAGTGCTGCGCTACGACGGGAAGACAGGTGCCTTCCTCGGAGTGCTCGTGGCGGCCGGGTCGGGTGGCTTGGCGGCTCCGACCGCTCTCCAGCTCACCGAGCCGCGCTCGCTCAAGCTGATGGGGCCATTCGGTGCCGCCGGCGCTCCGACCATCTTGAACCTCAGAGAAGGAAGAGCCGGTCAGACCAGCTTCATCCTCTTCGCACTCGCGCCGGGTCACCTCGGCATCCCGGGCTGCGGCGGCTTGTTCGTCGACCTGGCGAATCCCTTCGTCATCGGCAGCACGGTCTCGAACGGAGTCGGCTGGGCGAGCTTCAATGCCGTTCCGCCGCCGCGCGCGAGCAACCTGACGGTCTATCTCCAAGCGATCGAGCTGGCGAGCTGTCGGACGAGTCAGGTCGTCAAGCATCGTCTGCCCAGCGCGGGCGCGGCGGCCTACGTCGAGATCGAGACCGGCGGATCATTGAAGAGCGGGAGCACTTACAACTTCGGGAGCTTCTTCATCCGGAACGACTCCTGGGGCGGACAAGAGATCACACGTGTCGAGATCGATCTCTCCGAATCGATCTTCTTCGACCTCGTCTTCGATCCCACCGGCCAGGCGGGTGACAGCGCCAGCAAGGGCTTCACGGTGGACTTCGACGCGGGCACCGGCTTGCTGGGGCACTCCTACGCCGGTCCTCACGACCTGGGCTACGATTCGCTCCTCATCGATTTCAATGGCTTCGCGAACGGCGACTACCTGCGCTTCTCGGTCGATACGGACCCCACCAGCATTCGGGGCTCGAGCCCGCCGGGACCGAACGAGAGCGGCAGTGTCTCCGGGCTGGAGCTCAGTGGCGCGCGCGTGCGCGTCTTCTACGACGACGGCTCGGTACTCTCTTCCCGAACGCAACGACTGGGCAGCAGCGTCACCGGCTCGAGCCTCTTGATGGGCTTCGCCGAGCCCGCGGCTCCGGGCCTGTCGCTCGTGGGGCTCACCTCACCCGGCATCGTCAGCTCGCCGAACCAGACGGCGCGCGTCTCGGGACCCATCGGCTACAACGTACGCCTGCTGGCCCTCGAAGGCGGCCTCTACACCTCCGGCGTTCCCGGTGGCGGCTACGACTTGGATCCGTTCGAGGTCAACACCGTGGTCGCGGTGCAGGAGTGGACCGGCACGATCGGCACACCGGGCTACGTCGACATTCCGATCACCCTGACGAAGACTTCTCCCGAAGCAGGCATCACGTACCTTCAAGCCATCATCGAGGACCCACAAGGCCGCAAGAGTGCACCCTCGCCGACGTGGATCGTGCAGTACCAGTGATAAGGCTAGCCCCATGGAGCCTGAGCCTCCTGCTCGCCCGTGGAGCCTCCATCCCCTCCCGCCTCGCAAGCCCGAGCCAAGGGAGCGCTCCGGCACCGGGAGCTCTCCCCCGGTACCGGAGCGCAGGACGGAATCAGAAGGAGATCGGCAGGACGATCTTGTCGAGCGTGCCGTTCTGCAACGAGCCGACGACGTAGACGAAGTACGCCTCGCGGTAGCCCACCAGTCCGGCGATCGGACCGAGCACCGGAGCGGCGTGCGAGCCGGCAGGGAAGATGTTGCCTTCCCAGACACCGATGAAGACGTCCGCGGCTGCCTGAGCACCATTGGTCGCGCCGTTGATGTCCGCCGTCAGATTCAACGTGCCGCGGCGACGGAGCTTGATGTCGACCGCCGGAGCGGCTGCGGTGTGATGCGCGACGATGCGGCCGTGCAGGAACAGCGGCAGCGACAGGTCGTTGGTGAACTTGGATGCGGTCAAGCTGCCGTCGGCGGCGAGGTGCGCGATGATGGTCGCGTTCTCGTTGGCGCCGACAGTCACCGTCGCTGAGATGACCGGCGGATTCGAGCAAGGGTTGGCCGGATTGGCCAAGCTGATGTCGATCTGGTACTGACCGGCCGCGAGCGGGATCGGACCGACCCGGTCCTTGAACAGCACGTTCGTGAGGGAGCACTGCCCATTGATCGAGATGTCGACCGGCAACGTCGGGTCGGGGCTACCCGCGTCGGCGCCCGGGATGCCGTGGACCACATAGACATCGGCCGCGTGGGCCGGCGCTGCGAGAGAGAGGATGACCAGGAATCCGGCGAGGCAGGTGAAGAACGACTTCATGGTTCGATCACTCCTGAATGGCAAGCAGCAGGTTCCGGATCGACGCTTCGGTCGCGTTCTCGAGGCGGATGCAGATCGGGAGGGTTTTTACATTCACTTCATCCGAGCCGGCGCGCTGCCGATGAGCAAAACTTCATAACTGGGTTGCGCCAAAATTGAGCGCCGTCACCGATCGTCCAGCACGGGTGATCGCTCCTCGGCGATCACGACTCGCCGGCGACGAGCAACGGAACGAGGGCAGGGTACGAAAAGAACAGGCCTCGGCTCCCGCAACGCGCTTGGGAAGCCGAGGCCGTCAGACCTGCCAGAGCAGGGAGGAGTCTCGGAGGAGGATTTGCCCCGAAAGGGAAGGGCGGGCTCCGGAGCGGATGGGTAGGTTCCCTGCGGCTGCCGTGACAGCTCGCTCGACGGGAGGACGCTCCGGAGCCGAAGCCTGCTTCCTGTAGGTTCCGATGGGCGTTTCGGAAACTTCGATCGCTCGGATTCGGAAAAAAACTTCGGCGAGCCGCGGCAGCGCAGGAAGGCCACCGTATGGTAGAGCGAACCGAACGAACCCGATCTCCTGGAGGCACAGCATGGTCCCGCGCCTACTGGCTCTCTCGCTGGCAATCTGCTCGCTCACGCCCTTCGCCGCTCCTCAGGACGACTCCATCGAGCCGGCCGTGGGCGTGGCGCTCGATCGCATCTCCGCTGACTCCCTGCGCGGACATCTCTCCTTCATCGCGTCCGACATGCTCGGCGGCCGCGACACGCCGTCGCCCGGGCTCGACATCGCCGCCGAGTACATCGCGGCTCAGTTCCGCCGGGCCGGGCTCGAGCCGGTGGGTGACCAGGGCTACTTCCAGATCGCCGATTATCAGACGATCGGCCCCGAGCCGAAGCGCTGCGAGCTGTCGGTGACCTTGAATGGGGAGTCGCACACGATCGCAGCGGACCGGTGCTCGGAGCAGCCGACCACGGACCTGGACTGGCGAGCGTTGCCGCTGGTGCGACTGGCGGTGAACGACGTCGAGAATATCGAGGGCGAGCTCGCCGAGAAGATCGAGGGCGCAGTCGTCGTGATCGACGGGCCGGCGTCCGATCGCGGCAGCCGCTTCCGGTTCTTCCGCGTGCGCCGCGGTCTCCTCGCTCGCCTCACCGAGCTGAAGCCCGCGGGCGTCGTCTTCGCCTCACCGGGAGACCCGGGTAGCCAGGACAGCCGCTCCCGTCTGCGCGCTCCAGAAGCGGACGGCCCCGCGATCCTGACCGTGCACGATCCTGCGCTCCTCGCCTGGCACGAGAAGACCTCGAGCGGCCTGACCGACGCTACGATCTCGCTCGCCTTCGAGCCGGACGCGACGCCCGTTCCCTTGAAGAACGTCGTCGGCCTCCTGCGCGGATCGGATCCCGAGCTCTCGAAGACCTACGTCCTGGTCACCGCGCACTACGATCACATCGGCACGCGGGCCGACGGTGACGGCGATCGCATCGCCAATGGTGCCAACGACGATGGCAGCGGCACGGTCTCGGTCATGGAGCTCGCCCGCGTGCTCGGCGCGATGCAGCCACGGCCGAAGCGCAGCCTGGTGTTCATGACGCTGTTCGGTGAGGAGAAGGGGCTGCTCGGCTCGCGCTACTACGGCGCGCACCCGATCTTCCCCATCGAGGACACCGTCGCGAACGTCAACCTCGAGCACATGGGACGCACCGACGACAACGAAGGCCCTCAGATCAAGCGCGCGACGATGACGGGCTTCGACTACTCGGACGTCGGCACCATCTTCCAGAAGGCGGGCGAAGCGACCGGCATCGAGGTGTACAAGCACGAGGCGAACAGCGACTCGTTCTTCTCCCGCAGCGACAACCAGGCCCTGGCGGATCTGGGAGTCCCGTCCCACACCGTCTGCGTGTCGTTCATCTTCCCCGACTACCACGGCGTTGGCGACCACTGGGACAAGGTCGACTACGACAACCTGGCCAGCGTGTTGCACGCCGTGGGCCTGACCTTGGTGCGCATCGCGAACGATCCAAGAGCCCCGAAGTGGAACCGCGACAACCCGAGAGCGCGCCGCTACGTCGAGGCTTGGGATGCGATGCACAAGTGAGAGAACGCCCGGGGCTCGAGCGACGGGTTCACCCAGAGACGTTCGACAATCCGAAGCCGAGCGAAGTTTGATCTGGGCACCGGCATGTTGAAATGTCGCGGCTGAGGCGAGGAGTTGCAGGTATGAGCTTATGAGTATTCTGGCGCTGTTCCTCGCAATGAGCTTCGGGAGCGACGGGCAGGACGACACGGCTCGGTTGCTGGAATGGTGCCGGTCTCATCGTTCCGAGCTCGTGGCTGATCTGACCGCCCTGGTCCAGGTCCCTTCCGTCTCGCAGCAGCCCGAATAGGTGATCCGGCTGTCCCGAAGCCTTCAGGAGCGACTGGAGGGTTTGGGATTCTCTGTCGAGAACGTCGCCCAGGAGGGGCCGCCGCTACTGCTCGCGACGGACGGGAAGGAGAAGGCGAAGCGCACGATCCTCTTCTACGCGCACTACGACGGACAGAATGCCGACCCGGCCCGCTGGACGATGTCGGCGCCCTTCGAGCCGACACTTCGTGCCGCGGATGGAACCGTCGTGCCGAACGATGGTGGACCGCTCGAGGACGACTGGCGCTTGTATGGCCGCGCGGTCGCAGACGACAAGGGCCCGATCGCCGTGCTCTTCCACGTGCTGCAAGGCATGCGCGAGCTGGGGATCTCGAGCGACGACGTCGCGATCAAGATCGTCCTGGATGGGGAAGAGGAGTCGGGCTCACCGCATCTGGCCCGCTCCCTGAGCGCCGAAATCAATCGCGACAAGCTCGCGGCCGACCTGCTCATCCCCCTCGACGGCCCTGTCTTCCCGACCGGAGACCCGACGTTGTATTTCGGCGTGCGCGGGATCACGACCTTCGATCTGACCGTGTTCGGTGCCTCGACCGATCTGCATTCGGGACACTACGGCAACTGGGCGCCGAACGCCGCGCAAGAGATCGCCTGGCTGGTCACCCAGCTCAAGGACCCGTTCTCCGGCAAGGTGCTCGTCGACGGCTTCTACGACCAGCGCACTCCGCTCGGACCGGGTGACCTGGACGCGTTGGAGCAGGTGCCCGAGATCGATCCGATGATTCGCGAGCGCTTCTCGATCCCTTGGGTCGAGGGCGACCGCAAGCTGCGCGAGGCGATCACCTGGCCATCGCTCAACCTGCGCGGCCTGAGCTCGGCCGATGTGGGAAGCGGCGCCCGAACGGTCGTGCCCGCTCGCGCGACCGCGGCGTTCGACATTCGCCTCGTAGCCGGCTGCCGCGCCGAGACGATGGTCGACCTTGTCGAGAAGCACCTCGAGAAGCTGGGTTACCGCGTCGTGCACGAAGAACCCTCAGCCGAAGAGATCGCCAAGGGCGGGAAGATCGTCCAGATCACGCGCCGCAAGACGAGCTACGGACCGACGCGCACACCGATCGATTGGGACATCTCGCAAGAGCTGATCGACGTCGTGCGCAAGGCGACCGGGGAAGAGCCGATCGCGCTCCCGACCGTCGGTGGCAGCGTGCCCCTCGCCGTCTTCGAAGAGCACCTCAGCCTGAAGATGATCGGCCTGCCAATCGTCAATCACGACGACAACCAACACGCCCCCGACGAGAACGTCCGCCCTTTCGGCTCGAGTGCCTCGTCCGATAAACTGATCCCTAGCCGTCCTCCCGCATTCCAATTCGAAGAGGTGCTCCATGCGCCGGATGCTGCTTGCCGTGCTGGCGTCATCGCTGGTCATCTGCCAATCCGCTCTCGCGACGTGGTCGATCGTCGTCGTGAACACGCGCACCGGTGAGGTGGCGGTCGCCACGGCGACGTGCAACACGAACTCCGACCTGCTGCGCACGGTACCGTTGATCCGGGTCGGGCTAGGTGCCGCGGCCGCGCAGTCGTTCGCGGACGGGACCGGCGAGAACCGTCTGCTGATCTGGAACGAGCTGGAGAAGGGCACGCCGCCCGAGATCATCCTCGAGCTGCTGCGGGATCAGGATGGCGGACACGAGACGCGGCAATACGGCATCGTCGATCGGATCGGTCGCCGCGTGACCTTCACCGGGCAGCAGGACGGCCCCTGGGCCGGCGGTGTGGCGGGCGACTTCGGCGAGCTCCATTACGCGATCCAGGGCAACGTCCTCGCCGGGCAGCCCGTCGTCGACAAGGCGGAGGCGGTGTTCCTCGACACGCGCGGTGACCTGGCCGAGAAGCTGATGGCCGCGATGGAGGCCGCGGCGGCGATGGGTGGTGACGGTCGCTGCTCGTGTCGGCCCGCCCAGCCCGACGATTGCGGAGCGCCGCCCCCGAAGTTCGAGAAGTCGGCGCACGTCGGCTGCATGGTCATCGCTCGCCTCGGAGACACAGACGGTACCTGCATGAACACGGGCTGCGCGAACGGCGAGTACTACATGAAGCTGAACATCGCGCGGCAGCGCCGGAACGATCCCGACCCCGTGCTGCAGCTTCGCAAAGCGTTCACCGAATGGCGGCGCGATTGGGAAGGCGAGCCGGATCATCTCCTGTCCCGCGCCACCTTCACGCGTCGCGCCCTGCCCGCCGATGGGACCTCGCAGACGACGCTCGTCATCGAGCTGATCGACTGGCGCGGCCTGCCCGTCCCGACCGGCGGCGCCGACCTGGTCGTCGAGCACGCCGGGACGAGCGCCGGCTCGAGCACGATCGGAGAGATCACCGACCGCGGCGCCGGACTCTTTGAAGTGACCCTGACCGCCGGCACGATCCCCGGCGACGACGAGCTGGTCCTCCGCATTGAAGACGCTTTGGTTCCCGTCACCCTGTTCCCGAACCCGAGGCTGCACCTGTTCCAGACACCGGCCCCGACGAAGCGGGGCCGGTAAGAGTCACGGTCTACCCACTGGGAACGCGGGCGTCCCGCCCGCAAGGATCAGCTCAGCGACCGTGCACTTCAAAGAGCTCCCAGCCCCGATACCCGCGGCCTTTACCTCGGCAAGCGCACGACGATCGGTGACGGGCCACTCGCACCGATCTCGAGCTCGACGCCGTCTTCCCAGTCCAAGGACTCTCCGTTCCGGAAGGCTCGATAAGTGCCTGCTGGGAGTGAGACAGGTGGAGTCGGATTCGGTCATCTCTCGAACCGCTGTGGGTGAATGTCGTCGTTCCAGCAGGGGAACGCCACGGCGGCAGCGATTGGTTCACACGGTGGGCGGGAGAAGAGCATACACGGGGGACACGGGGAGCGGGAAGAAGAGCATACACGGGGGACACGGGGAGCACGGGGACCGGGAAGAAGAACATACACGGGGGACACGGGGAACACGGAGATTGGGCTCCCTGATGGGGAATCGCATTGCCTTCCCAAGAGAGAATTGCCTGCCATGATTCCCCATCGGGGAGCCCGCTCCGTGCCCTCCGTGCTCTCCGTGTAAGATCCTCTTCTCCCGCTCCGTGTCCCCCGTGTGAGCTCTCCCGCTCCGTGTGAATCAGGCGAAGAGCTCCAGGCGCACGTTCGCTTCGTCGGTCGGGCCGATGAGGCGTTGCTCGAGGCCTTGGAAGGGGTAGCGCAGGAGGTAGGGATCGAGGCCGAGGGCGTGGAGGATCGTCGCCTGGAGATCGCGAACGCTCATCGGATCTTCGGCGATCGTGTAGCCGAGCTCGTCGGTCGCTCCGAAGGTGAAGCCTTCTTTGACGCCGCCGCCGGCCATCCACATCGTGAAGCAGTCGGGGTGGTGATCGCGGCCGAGGAACGTCGAGCCGTTGCGGGCCTCGTTCATCGAGGTGCGACCGAACTCGCCGCCCCAGACGACGAGCGTCTCATCGAGGAGGCCCCTCTGCTCGAGGTCCTTCACGAGCGCGGCGATCGGCTGATCGATGTCCGCGCACTTCTTCGGGAAGGCCGTCATCAGGTCGTCGCCCGGGCCGGTGCCGTGGATGTCCCAGCCCCAGTCGAAGACCTGCACGAAGCGGACACCGCGCTCGACGAGGCGCCGGGCCAACAGGCAGTTGTTCGCGAAGCTGCCCTTGCCGGGCTCGGCGCCGTACATCGCTCGTATGGACTCGGGCTCATTCGCGATGTCCATCGCTTGGGGCACGGCGGCCTGCATGCGAAAGGCGAGCTCGTACTGCTCGATGCGAGACTGGATCTCGGGGTCCTGGGCGCGCTCGTAGTCGAGGGCATTGAGCGCGTTCAGCGTGTCGAGGCTGCGGCGCCGCACGTCGCGGCTCATGCCCGAGGGGTCGGAGACGTAGAGGATCGGGTCCCCGACCGAGCGGCAGCGGACGCCTTGATAGAATGAAGGAAGGAAGCCGCTACCCCAGACGCTCTTGCCGCCGGTCGGGTCGCTGCCGCCCGAGCCGAGCACCACGAAGGCGGGCAGGTTCTGGTTGAGAGCGCCGAGGCCATAGGTGATCCACGAGCCCATCGCCGCGGCGCCGAACTGCGAGTTGCCGGTGAACATCAAGAGGTCGGCGGGCGCGTGATTGAACTGGTCGGTGTGCATCGAGTGGATCATCGTCACCTTGTCGGCGATCGACTCGAAGTGCGGCAGGAGGCTGGTGACGAAGCGGCCGGTCTCCCCGACGCGGCGCCACGGGTACTGCGATCCCAGCAGCGTCGGATGGCCCTTGATGAACGCCAGGCGCCGGCCCTCGATGAAGGAGTCGGGGCACTTCTTGCCGTGGTGGGCGTCGAGCTCGGGCTTGTGGTCGAACATGTCGAGCTGCGGCGGCGCGCCGGCCATCTCGAGGAAGATCACCTGCTTCGCCTTCGCCTTCAGCTTGGGCGCCTTCGCCTTCAATGCTTCATCGGGCCGAGCGAAGCCGTCCCTCTGCAGCAGCGAGCCGAGCGCGATCGCGCCGAGGCTCGCGCCGGTCTTCGAGAAGAAGGCGCGCCGATCGAGTTGCCGCTTCACGTCAATAGGATTCATCGTCAGCTCTTCGTGAGGACGTGGTCGAGGTTCAAGAGGATGTTGGCTCCGACGGTCCAGGCGGCCGCCGAGACGACGTCGATGTCTTCGGGCAGCTCACCGAGCGGCTCGGTCGCGAGCTTCTTCGCGTCACCGGGATGAGATGCGAAATGCGTGCGCTCCTCGCGGACTCGCCGCGCCAGCACGTCGACCTGCGCGTCGCTCGGGGGACGGCCGAGGCAGAGCGTCAGCGCCCAGCGAGCACGGTCGACATCACTCGCGCCGCCCTCTTTCAAGATTCGCCGTGCCAGCGCCTGAGCGGCTTCGACGTAGACCGGGTCGTTGAGCGTCACGAACGCCTGCAGCGGCGTCGCGGTCCGGATCCGTCTCAGCGTGCACGTCTCGCGACTGGGCGCGTCGAAGACCTCCATCGATGGATACGGCACCGTCCGCCGCCAGAACACGTACACGCCGCGCCGATAACGGTCCTCGCCCTCGCTCGTCCTCCAGTCCCGCTCGCCGTTGAACGCCGCTTGCCACAGGCCAGCGGGCTGCGGCGGAAAGACCGACGGCCCGAGCATCTTGCGGCTGAGAAGACCACTGAGCGCGAGGGCCTGGTCGCGGACCATCTCGGCCTCGAGGCGATGCCGCGGACCGCGGGCGTAGAGCCGGTTCTGCGGGTCGCGCTCCAAGAGCTCTTCACGGATGTGCGACGATTGCCGATAGGTCGAAGATGTGACGATGGTCCGGAGCAGGGCTTTGACGTCCCAGCCGCGGTTTATCAGCTCGAGCGCCAGCCAATCCAGGAGCTCAGGATGCGTCGGCGGCGTGCCTTGCGAGCCGAAGTCCTCCTCGGTCAGGACCAGCCCTTGGCCGAACAGCTTCGCCCAGTAGCGGTTCGCACACACCCGCGCGGTGAGCGGGTTCTCCCGGCTGATCAGCCACTGGGCCAGGCCCAGCCGGTCGTGCGGTGCGCCCTCCGGCCAGTCGTGAAAGGCCTCGGGCACCGAGGCCGTGACGGGATCTCCCGTTTGAAGGAAGTTTCCTTTGATGAGCACGTGCGAGTCGCGATGCTCCCCGGCCGGGAGCTCTTCCATGACCGGGGTCGTCGCGATGTCGAGAGAGCGGATCTTCGCGTCGACCTCGGAGATTTGCGACCTCAGGGACGCGATCTCCGGCGCGAACGACCGATAGGTCTCCCTCAGCAGTTGCTCCTGCACATCACTCCGCTCCGCTTTCGGCGTCTCGATCGCTGCCGTGACGTCCGCAGCCACCGCCCGCGGCGGCTGCGCCAAAGAAGTCCACGACAGCCGGAAGTGACCCAGCGTATGCGCCCCGCCGTAGCTCTGCACCAAAGTCACCTGCAAGCGCTCGCCCGTGGCGATGTGCTGCGGCGTGGCGAAGCGCAGGACGGCCTCGTGGGGCTGGCCTTGCCGGGGCGAGATGGCCCATCCGTAACGGTTGTCGACGCGGCCATCGATGGCCTTCTCGATCGTCCAGTCCTTCTGCGAGAAGCTCGCCGACGCGCTGGCGATCGGCAGCTCGCGGCCGCTGCCGGCCACGTCGAGGAGGCGATCGTTCTCGGGTGCCTTCTCGATCGTCTGCTGCCAGACGACCTGGCCCGATTCGCTCACGATGGAGACGCGCGCGCTGTCGAGCCGATTTTGGATGTTCCCGTCGGTGCGGTTCCAGATCACGATGCGATCGATCGGCCGCGATTCACCGAGGTCGACCTGCCACCAGGGATCGTCCTCTTGCTGGTTGTGGGTCACCGAGCGGCTCCCGAAGAAGTCGCCGTCGGTGATGCCGTCGATGGCGAGCCGCGCGGGTCCGTCGTAGCCCGTGCTCGATTGAGTCGCCGTGCCCTCGAGCGCGACGTTGCGATCGCCCGCGATCACCTGCACCTCGGCCAGGGACAAGATGCGTCCCGTGCCCGGGAGATCGATCCGAACGCGGAGCCCGGTGATCGGTCGGCTCCGCGCGGGGATCGCATGGACGCGGATCTCGTTCAGGACGAAGTTGCCGTTGCCGGCGCTGCGGCCAGGACCATTCCTCGGCAGGCTCGGATCCGTCAGTGCTTCCAGACGCAAAGCCGTGAGCGCGCCGTCGATCGTGCCCGACAAGCGATACAGGTCCTGCTCGGGTGCTGCACCGGATACCATCACCGAGCCGTCGTCGCCGGTCACGAGGCGAGCGCCCGACTCGGCCTCGCCCTCGGGTCGCCACATTCGCCAAGCACGCGCGGCGTCGTGTTGCGATTCTTCCCAGCGGCGTTGACTGTCACTGAGGTCGATCTGCTCGAGCTCGGCTTCCAGCGTGGCACGCCTCGCCTCGAGCCCTGCGAGCTGCTCGGCCTGCTCCATCGTCGGCGTCTGCAGACGCGGACGGTCATCGGGTTGATCGGTGTCGGCCGTCTGGTTGAAGAAGTCGAAGAGCTGGTACTACTCGCGCTGCGATATCGGATCGAACTTGTGGTTGTGGCACTGCGCGCAACCGGCGGTCAGGCCCATCCACACCTGCATCGTCGTGCTCGTCCGATCCTTCACCGCCTCGACGCGGAACTCCTCGTCGTCGGTGCCGCCCTCGGTGTTGGTCTTGGTGTTCCGATGGAACGCGGTGGCGAGGACCTGATCGACGCTCGCATCGGGCAAGAGGTCGCCGGCGAGCTGCTCGATCGTGAATTGATCGAAGGGCAGGTTGCGGTTGTAGGCGTCGATCACCCAGTCGCGATACCGCCAAATGGTCCGCAGTGGATCCGAACCGTAGCCGCTCGAGTCCGCGTACCTCGCGAGGTCCAGCCACACCCGAGCCCAGCGTTCACCGTATGCCGGCGAGTCGAGCAAGCGATCGACCTGCCGCTCGTAGGCATCCGGCCGATCGTCACGAACGAAGGCGTCCAGCTCTTCGGGAGTCGGAGGCAAGCCCGTCAAGTCGAGGCTCGAGCGGCGGAGCAGCGTGTACCGATCGGCTTCGGGCGAAGGCTCGAGACCGGCGCCGTCCAGCCGGGCGAGCACGAAGCGATCGATCGGATTCCTCACCCAGCTCGGGTCGGACACCTCCGCCACCGCTCGCCGCTGAGGCGGCTCGAACGACCAGTGCCGCGCGTACTCCGCGCCTTGCTCGATCCATCGCGCGAGCCGATCCACCTCGGCCGCACTCAAGCTGTGCCCGGAAGCGACGGGAGGCATGCGCTCGAATTCGCTGTCGGTCGTGATGCGGTAGACGAGCTCGCTCTCCGCCGCATCGCCAGGCACGATGACGCGATACCCGTCCCGATCGCGAACGACATCGTCGCGGCGGTCGAGGCGCAGATCGCCCTCACGATGCGCGTCATCCGGCCCATGACACGCGAAGCACTTGCTCGACAGGATCGGCCGAATGTCGCGATTGAAGTCGATGGCAGAGTCATCGGCCGTGAGCAGGGAGAGACAGAGCGAAAGAACTAGCACGTCGGTAGCCTTCGAAAGTGTGCCACGGGGCGGGCGAATCAGAAGGCCATCGTAGGGTTTGTGAGGCAGTCGAGCCAGGCCTCGGAGGTGAAGGAGACCGCTGATCTGAGACGAGCTCAGCGGGAATCCCTGTATCCCCCGACTTCAGTCGGGTTGGTTCCCCGGCTTCAGCCGGGAGGTGGAAGCGGCCAGTTTCACCCCTGTGTGCTCCGGAGGTCCGCCGGCGGGGGCGTGGCTGATCTGAAACCACTGGGAACGCGGGCGTCCCGCCCGCTTGGATCGCGGAACAGGTTCGCCGCTCCAGTAGGTTCACGGCATGCCCCGGGCTCTGGTTCTCCTTTGTCGGTTTCGCTCACCGGTCCTTGTCGTCCTCGCCGCCCAGGTAGCCCAGGGCTTCGAGCATGCGCTCGAGCTCGGGGCTCATTTGACCGGAGCCTTGCTCGAAGTCCCCGACGCGGCTCTCGCGGAAGCGCTTCAGGAGTGTCTCGAGCTCCTCGAAGCTTTCGGCGCTTCGACCGAGGTCCTTCAGCTCGAGGGGATCCTCGTTCAGGTCGTAGAGCTCTTTGCGGCCGGTCTCGAACACGTAGCCTCGATAGCTCGCCGAGATGTCCACCAGGTGCTCGAGGAGCTTTTTGCCGCCGCGTCGTACGCCTCGCTGCCAGCCCTTGGCGTGCTCGAAGAAGACATCGCCCGCGGGCGACTTGGCACTCTCGAAGAAGGGGACGAGGCTTCGGCCCCTGGCGAGGGGAAGGGCTCGGAGACCGCACAGCTCGATCAGCGTCGGAGCGATGTCGACGGTCGAGACGGCTCCGGCTACGCGGTGCGCCGCTGGCACGCCGGGTCCATTGAGGATCAACGGCACGCGGGTCACCGGATCGTGCAGCCCCAAGTGATCCGTCAGGATGCCATGCTCTCCGAGCGACTCGCCGTGATCGGCCGTCACGACGGTCAACGTCCTGGGCTCTTCCTCTCGAATCCGTTTCAGGATCTGCCCGAGCATCGCGTCGGTGTAGGTGAGCTCGGCACCGTACTGCCGCTTCACGAAGTCGAGATCCCGGACGCCGTCGAGCCAGCTCCAGTAGGCGTTGCTCGACCGATCTTCCGGCGCCCCCATGCCGAGCCCCGTGTGGTTCGCAGCGCTCGGATCGGATCCCGGGTAGTAGAGGCGATCGAACTTTCCGGGCGGCTCGTAGGGTGCATGAGGATCGAAGTAGTGGATCCAGAGGAAGAGGGGCTGGTCGGCCAACGGCCCGTCGAGGAGCGCGTCGATTCGTGCGTTCGTCTGCTCGGCCGAAGGGTGGTGAACCCCCGCCGGTGGCGAGATGAAGTGATCGAAGCCTTGCCCGATTCCTGCGGTGTAGTGACTCAGGTGGAACACGCTGACGGCGGCCGCGGTCCGGTAGCCTGCCTTCTTGAAGCGCTCCGCGATCGTCTCGACGGCGCTTGGCAGCCGTAGGCCGTTCTGAGTGAGCCGGTGATCTTGCAGATACAAGGAGCTCATGATCGAGGCGTGCGACGGGGCGGTCGAGTTGGTCGTCGCGTAGCAGACCTCGAAAAGGGTGCCTGTGTCCGCGAGCTCCTGCAGTAGCGGCGTCTCGACCCAGTCGTTGCCGTAGGGAGAAAGGTAATCCGGCCGTCGAGGGTCGAGATGTTCGTGAG
>JAVJTD010000504.1:0-10371 GCA_040219065.1 Planctomycetota bacterium | reverse complement strand
CGTAGCATCGAGCCACGGAGCTTCGGATCTGAGGTCTGGGTCCTTTCCAAGGCGCCTGGAAAGAGGACACGGAGACCGGCTGAAGCCGGCGGTCCGAACGACGACGTGACTAGTTTCAGATCAGAGCAGCAAGTAATCGAGGTGTCCGATGCGGGCCATGGGCGGGCCCGTCCAATTCGCGGAGACGTTTACCGTCATTGACCGCGCGCCTCCTCGATCGCATTCACGGAGATCGTCACCAGGACACTGCCGTCCTTGGCAGCGACCTCGAGCGAGCCGCGCCAGGGCGCGTCTCCGACGAGGAAGCGCCACGCACCGGAATGCGATCCGTCGGCCGCCCAATGTTGGGCGAGCCGTGTCTGGAACGCCTCTCGAACAGCGTCCACCGAAGCGTCTCCTTCGATGAGCCAGCTCCGACACCATTCGCGCGTGTCGCCGCGCGTGTCGACGATTTGGGCCGTGGCGCCTTCGGGCAACGGCAGCTCACGACTCAGCGCCCGCCGAATATGCAGATCGGCAAAGCTGGCTCGCGCATACTCGGTGCCTGGCCGCCAATCGTACTCCAAGCCGAGCGCGAGCTGCTGCGCTCGCCCGTGACCGAGCGTCTTCTCGACGATGCGAAACGCGCCGTCGATACCTGCCGAGATGCCGGCCGAGATCACGTACTTGCCATTGTCGCAGTAGCGCCGGTCCCGCACGATCTCCGCCGCAGGAGCCGCTCGCTCCAAGTCGTCGATCAAGGCGTGGTAGGTCGTCGCTTGCAGACCGTCGAGCAGACCGATCTCGGCCAGGAAGAACGCGCCGTTGCAGACCGAGAGCACCAGCTCGGCACGAGCGCACGACCGGCGGACCCAGTCCTGCACAGCCTCTTCGTCGGACACGTGCCCGACCCCGCCACCGGGCAGGACCACGATGTCGGCCTCGGGAGCCTCGGCGAGGGAGTGATGCGGGACGAGGCGCATCCCGCTGTTCGTCTCGATGGCGTCGGTGCTCGTCGAGACGGTGAACACGTCGAAGCCGGCGCCCGCCAAGACCTCGTACGGCCCTGTGTAATCGAGTAGCTGCACGCCCGGGAACACCAGGATCGCGACCCGCCGTCGTGCTTCCCTCTGGCCGAGGAAATGCTCGGGACGCTGCAGGAAGTCGTCGAGACACGATTCGGCGCAGCCGAGATAGATTCGCCCGCGATAGACGGTCCAGATGTCGGCATGACCGGCGTGACTGACGCAGGCCGGACAATCACCGCCGATGGCAGGCCCGTGAGCTTTCGGATCGGCGAGGAACTTTGCGCGGCTCTCCTCGCTCGCGAATCGGAACTCGAGGTCGAAGGCGGTCGCGGTGAGCTCGGGCTTGCCGGCGACCTCCTTCCCGAGGGCGAGCGCGACGGGGTCGAGCCCGTTCAGGGCGAGCTCGGCATCATCGGCCTGGGCCGCTGGCAGGCAGGTCAACAAGAGAGCGATCGACAGGAGAGAGCGTGTCATGGGCGAAGTTCCTCGTCTTTCTGGCGGCAGGCGCATGGGTGTTGGGATAGTCTGATCGAATCCAACAGGAGCGACGCTGCTCCGTTGGTGAGTTGGCGAAATTCGTCTCGGCGTGCGTGCCGAGTAGGGCCGGAGCGAGCGTCGCTTCCGCGGAGGAGTCCGTACGTCCTCAGAGAATCTGCCCGAAAAAACCGGGCAGACTCCTTTGCCCACGAAGGCCCGCCAATGTCCCGTTGCCCTGACGACGCCGTCCTCGAGAGCCTCGCCGAAGGATCGCCTGTCGCGCCAGATCTCCGAGCACACTTGAATGAGTGTCCCGATTGCGCGAGGCGCGTGCGATCGCTCCGGGCCGACTCCCGCCTCTTCGCCGAGCTCCGAGCCGTCGCGTCCGGACCTGCCGCTGATGGGGCGCCACCTCGAGCTCGCCTCGAGCGCTATCGTCTCGTGAGAGAGCTGCATCGCGGCAGCCAAGGCACCGTGTTCGAGGGCATCGACACCGAGACGCGAGACCGCGTCGCCGTGAAGCTCCTCGCCGTTCATCCCCTCGCCTCGCGTCGTGATCAATCCCGCTTCGAGCGCGAGATCGAATTGCTCTCTCGCCTCCGTCATCCGGGCATCGTGCCCATCGTCGACCAGAGCGATGGCGACGAGCGCCCGTTCTACGTGATGCCCTGGATCGACGGCACGCATCTCGACCGGTTCGTGGGTGACCTCGACCTTTCTCCGGATGAGCGGCTAGACGTCGGACTCGCGATCGTCGACGCCGTGGCGTACGCGCATCGAAGCGGCGTCATCCACCGGGACCTCAAGCCATCGAATATCCTGGTGACGGCCGATCGGCAGCCGGTGCTCATCGACTTCGGGCTCGCCAAGCCTCAGGACGTCCGAGGGTCCTGGTCCGTCACCGAGTCGGGTGAGTTCTTGGGGACGTTGGGCTACGCTTCCCCGGAGCAGCTCCGAGGCGGCAAGGTCGGAACACCGGCTGATGTCTACGCGCTCGGCGTCGTCCTCTGCGAGCTGCTCACCGGGCAGCATCCGCATGGCGCGGCCCGATCGATATCCGAGCTCATCGAGAGCACCGACCGCGATCGGCCCCCGAAGCTGCCGCGCCGAGGCAGCCTCCTCGAGCCCGGCCTTCTCGACATCTTGGAGAAGGCGCTCGATCCCGACCCGGAGCACCGGTACGCATCGGCGAGCGAGCTGGCCAAGGAGCTGAGGGCACACCGCTCCGGCGAGCGTCGGTCTCGGCGCGAGAGCGGCCAGCGATTGCGGCGCTTCGCGCGGCGGCATCGCTGGTCGCTGGGTATCAGTGGATTGCTCGCGATGGTGGTCGCCATCGCCGGAATCGTGTCGATCAACGAGCACCTTCAGGCCGAATCGCAAAGGCGCACGGCGGTCGCGGTCCGGCAGATCCTCGAGGAGATCCTCGCCGCGGCGAGACCGGACCGGATGGGCGGCTCGGTGCAGATCGTCGACGTGCTCGATCAGGTGGCGCGTCGCATGGAGAGCTCGCTCGTCCACGCGCCCGATGCGCAAGCGGCCGCGCGCCTCGCGATCGGCGAGACGTACTTTCGGCTCATGATGAGCGAGGAAGCCGAGCGGCATCTCGAGAGAGCTCTGCAGCGCTATCGGGTGGCAAAATCGGACCCCGCCGGGCTGGCCACTTGCCTCACGATGCTCGGCCGATTGCGTACCGGCGATCGACGCGAGACGGCCAAAGGGCTCCTCGAAGAAGCGATCGCGATCCGAAGGCGCACCTTGCCGCGAGGCCATCCGCAGATTGCGGTCAGCGAGCGTGAGCTGGGCTGGGCGATCGCCAACCGCTTCGAAAGTCCCGACATCACCGAGGGTCGACGCCGTATTCAAGGAGCATTGCGAGCGCTCGAGGGGACGGGCGGGCCGTCGCTCGAGATCGCCGAGACTTTGGTGCTGCTCGGCCGCCTCGCGATGCAAGTCGAGGACGTCTCCGAGGCACGGGACCTTTTCGAGAGAGCGTTCGCTCTCGCCGAGTCAGCCGGCGGCCGGGATGACCTGGCATCCATTCACGCCCTCGAAGGTCTCGCCTGGGTCGATCAACACCTCGGGCACTTCGCTGCCGCCGAGGCGTGGCTGCTCCGGCTGGTCGAGTCGATGAAGCGACTCGTCGGAGACAAGGCGGTGCCGAGCGGGCTACGCCGTTTGGCATCACTTCAGGCCGAGCAAGGTCAACTGGTGACCGCGGAAGATCTGCATCGGCGCGCCGTGGCGCAAGAGCTCGCCTGGTGGCAAGGGGAGCGGCCTGCCGTTCACGAGCGACTGGAAGAGCTGCGCCGCGGCCTGATCGGTGACGAGCACGGTGCGGGCCGGCTCGAAGACGCCCCATTCCGCGAGGCCTTCATCGATCTCCGCGAGCTCCGCGGCCGCGGCGACTTCGAGCTGTCTCATTGGCTCAATCTCCTCGCCGAGCTCCGCCGCGAGCAAAGGCGTCCGGAATTGGCACGAGAGCTCCTGACCGAGGCATTGGAGATCTACTGCCGACTGTACGGAGAGGAGTGTCCCAATCGCACGAAGTCCCTCCTCCAGCTCGCCGAGCTCGACATGGATCAATTACGCTGGACCGATGCGCTCGAACGGCTAGACACGGTCCTCGAGGTCGCTGACCGCCGAGGTCTCGAGCGCTCGGCCGTCGCGCAGGAAGCTCTCGCACGGAAGCAGCAATGTCTGGCAGCGATGGAGGGAGTCGGGCGATGAAGCTGCGAGCCGGCACCACCCGCGGCAGCCTGCTGGAGCGCCTGAGAAAACCCGACGATGGCGAGGCGTGGCAACGCTTCTTCGAGCTCTATGCGCCGTTGATCCTGAGCTACGCCCTGGCGAGGGGCTTGACGCGAGCCGACGCGGAGGAAGTGCGCGACCAAACCCTCGAGCTGCTCTGCCGCAAGCTGAGAAGCTTCCGTTACGATCGCCATCGCGGCCGGTTCAAGGCCTGGCTGCACCGCATCGTGCGCGCCAAGGTGATCGATCTCCACCGCAAGCGAAGACACCTCCCGCTCCATCCCGAGGACGGCGAGAAGCTGGCTTGCCCAACGCCGACGCCCGAGGAAGCCTGGGAGAGCCAATGGCGCGCCGAGCATCTCCGCTATGCGCTCAGGCGCCTGAGACTGCGAGTCAGCGAGCGCGACTACGACATCTTCTGTCGCCTACTGATGGGCGAGGAGACCGTGGAAGCGATCTGCGTCCACCTCGAGATCAACGCCAACCAAGTCTACAAGGCCAAGGCGAGAGTGCTCAAAGCCGTACGAGTGATCCTGGATCAAGAAGGCCTGGAGGAGTGAGGGAAGCGGAGGAACAGAGCGCCTATTGAAACCAGAGCCAGCGCGACCGAGACGGGAACGACAATAAAGCGGGAAGCCGCTTCCTCGGCGGTGCTGGCGATCGAGCTCGAACGCGCCGAGCAAGAGCCTATTCGGAGCAGCGGCGTCCGCCGGTCTCGGTATTCTCCAACCGGCGCGCCGGTAAGCAAGTAAGGCCGTGCGCCGGAATCTCCGTCGCACAGCCCGACGCTTCGATTGATCCGCCGAATCGAGATCAGAGTCCTCAGTCGAACTCACCAGCAAACCATGGCTCGCGAATCGTCTGTGGGTTGTCGTGCTCGTGAGCCGCGCCCTTGGCTCGCCAGATGTCGACCAACCAGAACTGGGTGGGATTCAAGAAGAGGTAGTCCGGAATCGCAGCCAGGACCTTGAGGATCAGAAAGCCCGGGACGACGTCTGATACGACACTCGCCACGAGAGGATTGTCGGCGTACATGTTGTTCTGCCAGTCGTCCACCGTCCGTGTCAAGTAAGACGGCCCGGCAGTGCATCCGCTCAGCCCGACCAGCAGCAAGGCCAGAACTGCGATCTGCGAAATCTTCGACTTCATCGCCACTCTCCCAAACGATGTTCCTGAGGTGATCTCGATAACCTTCAAGGTCATCGGATCCTCGCCACGGGAACTTGAGAGTGGATCCCACCTTCAATCCATCAGCCAAAGGAGCGAAGTCGAGGGGTCGGTCCAATAACGCCAATAGGCGATAACGGCGAGTGAACAGATGAAGAACAGGAGCGACCTGCGAACGAGGCGTCCGCCGACGAACCAAGGGAGCGCTGGAAAGAGGAACCAGGTGTAGCACAGGAGCTCGACGCTTATGCTCCAGGTGAGGTACAGCGCCCCGAGCACATGGTCCTCTCGAATCAGATCGCCGTCGATCATCGGGCGAGGAGCTCGGCCGAACACTTGCTCGAACCGCATCGGCGCCCCGAGAGCCGACACCCAGAAGACCCCAAAGACGAGGGCGATGCTCGCGAGGAGCGCCTTGGCCACGCGATACATCAGGTCCCAACAGCTCTCGCGGCCGGGTGGAAGGGATGCCAGCTCAGGCGTCGGGCACGGCATCGATCGTCCCTCATGGAGTCGGTTCACGGAAGTGGTCGAATCGGCGGAGCGTGCGCTCGGTTGCTCATTCTGCCTCGCTGTCGTCCGGCGCTCCAAGCACAATCGATGACGCATGAGATCCTTCCGCGCCCTCCCATTTCCTGATAGCCTCGCCGACGGAATAGAGCTCGATCCGTGATCGAGCGAGAGAAGCTCGACGAGGAGGAAACGATGGCTCGACTGGCTCGCTTCGCTCTCCTGGCCGCGACGTTGATCCTGACGGCCGCTTGCTCGGCGACACGGCCCCGCATGGCGCTCAATCCCGTCGTCGCCTTGGCCCCGGCCTCCGGTTCCGCCACGGCGCTCTACTCCCTCGAAGCTCGCTGGATCGAGATCCGGCGCTCTCAGGCGGCCCCTCATCTCCCAGGCGTGATGGAAGAGCTTCCCACCGGAGAGGTCGACTCTCCGAACGCTCTCATCCTGGCGCTGACGAGTGAGGGACGCGGCGAGTTGATCGCGAGTCCGCGAATCACCTTCTTCGGTGACAGATGCGTCCGCGTCTTCGACGGCCGCGGTGAGAGCTACATCAAGGACTTCGATGTCGACGAGCAGCGTCGGCCGAAGCCGATCCAAGGCGAAGTCTGGGAGGGCATCGAGCTCGAGATCGCGGTGACCGAGAAGGACGGCGTGATCGGTGTCGATGCCTCGTTCTTCCAAAGCGAGATCGGGCAGTACCCTTTCCCGACCTTCGAGACCCGGCTGGCCGGCCACGTCGACGAGCCCGTCCAGATCGAGCTGCCCACGTTCAGTACCTCCGAGATCAATTGGCGCCACGACCTCGAGGATGGGGAAGCCACCTTCTGGATGGCGGTCCCCAAGCCGACCGATCGAGTCGACCCGAACGATCCGACGATGATCGTCGCGATCGTTCAAGTGCGTGAGATCGACACCGATTCCTCGGCCTACCGCGGCAAGGCGTTCCTCGAGGACTTCTGAGTGCGCTTCGCGTCGGCTCGCCGTCGCCGTGATCCGACCGACCTGATTCGTCTCGATCACGTGGTCAGGTGCTCAGGTGGTCAGGTGCTCACGACAACGTGCAAGGAATGTTCAGTCGGTCACACGAACGCACGAACACACGAGTCAGGACGCCTTCTGCACTTCGTGCTCCTTCTCCTCCAGTCGCTCGAGGAGCTGCTTCCAGGAGTCTGAGAACGACTTCGCACCGTCCTTCTGCAGCTTCGCTGCGACGGCGTCGACATCAATGCCGGCCTTGGCATGAGCTGCGAGGACCTCTTCGCAGTCCCCTCCATCTCGGGGCATGGGCTCACCGACCTTGCCATGGTCGGCGAAGGCGTGGAGCGTCTCTTGGGGCATCGTGTTGACGGTGTATGGCGTGGCGAGCGCTTCGGGGTAGAGCACGTCCGAGGCATCGGGATCCTTCGTCCCGGTGCTCGCCCAGAGCACACGCTGCAAACGCGCACCGGCATTGAGGGCCCGCCGCCAGCGCGGAGAATCGTGAAGCTCGCGCGCCGCCGCATACGTCCGTCCGGCGACGGCGATGCCCAGCGTGTTCTTCAGCTCACTCGGCACGTCGTCGGCCACCGCGCGATCCCAACGGCTCACGAACAGCGACGCCACCGATCGTACGTCGGGATCGAGCCCCTTCTCGATGCGCCGCTCGATACCGCGTAGCCAGGCGTCGGCCGCCGCCAAGTAGTGCTCCCTCGAGAAGAGCAACGTGATGTTGATCGGCACTCCGGCGAAGGTCGCCTCCTCGATCGCGGGAAGCCCTTCTTTCGTGCCCGGGATCTTGATATGCAGATTGTTCCGCTCGCCGCGCGCGAACAGGACCTTCGCCATCTTCAATGACGCATTGGTCTCGTAGGCGAGCAAGGGAGACACCTCGAGCGACACCCAACCGTCGACGCCGCTCGTGCGCTCGTGGATCGGCTGGAACAGATCGGCGGCCCGCTTCAAGTCCGCCAGCGCGAGATCGAGGAAGAGCTCCTCACCGGTTCGACCGGCGGCGAGCCCCTCGGCGATGGCCTCGTCGTAGGCGGAGCTCTTGGAGAGCGCCTTCTCGAAGATGGTCGGATTCGAGGTGAGTCCGGTGACCGAGAAGTCGCTGAGGTATCGGCTCAGCTCGCCGGAGTCGAGCATGTCGCGTGTGATGTTGTCGATCCAGATGCTCTGCCCCAGATCGTGAAGCTTCTGTAGAGGGGTCATGGTCATTCTCCTTGCTCTGTATCGCGATCTCTCGTCACTCCGCTCTCTCGTCTGGCACCGATTCAGCCGGCGCGCAAAAACCGGACGGCTTCCGCGTCAGGCAAGTCAGCTCCGGTAGAGTCTTTCACCGTCCGGCTGGGATACACAGAATGTGGGCCTCGCTGTTCTCGCGCGCTCACCGGAGACTCAGATGACATCCGCCATCTTGTCGTTCGTCACGCTCACCTCGTTGTCTCTCGCCTCGGCCACCGGCCAGAGCGAGCCCGACGTGCGGCTCCGCCGCGTACCCGGCGACGGGGTGCAACCGCAGATCGTCGTGGAAGGCGAAACATGCCACCTCCTCTCCTTTCAAGGGGCTCCTGAAGCCGGAGACCTCTTCTACCGCCGAGTCTCGCTGGACGGCGAAGTCCGAGGGGCCGCGCTACGCGTCAACAGCCAAGAGGGAAGCGCCATAGCGGTCGGGACGATCCGAGGTGGACAGATGGCCCTCGGCGCGGATGGCCGCCTGCATGTCGCCTGGAACGGCTCCGCCCGGGCAGAGCCCAAGGGCCCCAAGAATCCCGCCATCGATGCCGACAGCCCCTACAACGGGCTCCCGATGCTGTACACACGGCTTAGTGACGACGGTGCCTTCGAGCCACAGCGCAACTTGATGACGAGGACCTTTTCGCTCGATGGAGGCGGCTCGATTGCCGCAGACGGGCACGGCAACGTCTGGGTCGCTTGGCACGCCTCGAGCCCTCAGTCAAAAGCCGGGGAAGCGGGACGCCGCGTTTGGCTCGCTCAGTCGAAGGACTCGGGTGAGACGTTCGAGAGGGAGCGCCCAATCGGCGAGGAGGGTCTCGGCGCTTGCGGATGCTGCGGGATGCGGCTCATGGCGACTCGGGCCGGGGATCTGTTTGCGCTGTATCGCGCGGCCACGGAAGGCGTGCGACGCGACGTGGTACTGCTCGCTCCGAAGGATGGCGGCGACTTCGAAGCGCGAAAACTTCATCCTTGGCGCATCGAATCGTGTCCGATGAGCAGCATGAGCCTGCTCGCTGCCGATTCGCGCGTCCTGTGCGCTTGGGAGACCGACGGCCAAGTGCACTACGGCGAATTCGACGTCGCTTCGAGAAGGGTGGGACTCGTCGCTGCCGCCCCCGGAGACAATCGGAGCCGCAAGCATCCTGTGCTCGCCAGGAACGAAGCTGGCCAGGTGTTGCTCGCCTGGTCCGAAGGTACCGGTTGGCAGAAGGGCGGTGCCGTCGCCTGGCAAGTCTTCGACGCAGAAGGGAAGCCGACGGCGAATCGCGGCCGCGAGGAAGGCGTCCCCGTCTGGGGCTCGGTGACAGCGTTCTCACGGCCAGACGGCGACTTCGTCATCCTGTACTGAAGCTCAGCCGGCGTGCCAGCACCGTGTCAGCCGCCCCCTCCCTTGTCACATCGACATGACCGCGGACCGACAGCTGAGCTCCCGTAGTGGCTCCTGGCTTACCGATTCACGGCCTTCCTCCTTGGCGCGGCGTTCGCGACGACACCGAGGCGTCCCGGCATGCCGACTGGAGGGACTTCGATGAAACAACTCACTTCGATCCTCGGGATGATCGTCGTCTTGGCCGCCTTGGCGCACGCCCAGACGCCTCCTACCTGGACCGACGAGACCGGCGCCAGCCTCACGTCCCCGGTGCTCGCGGACCTCGATGGCGATGGCTCGCCCGAGGCTCTCGTGGCCGCGTACGACTCGAGTGGCGGCTTGCTCTTCGCCTGGCACGGCGACGGAACACGTGTGGCCGGCTTTCCCGTCTTCTTGATCGGAGGCGCCGTCGCGCCGGTCGCGGTCGGGGATGTCCTCGGTGTGCACGGCATACCGAAGATCGCGGTCTCGACGACGCAGCGCGCCTACCTCTTGCACGCGAATGGCAACGTGATGCCCGGTTGGCCGATTCGCCGCAATGGCTCCTCGCCGCCTTCCCTCGCCGACCTCGACGGCGATGGCGACCTCGAGGTGCTCGTTCCGGGCAGCGGCGAGCTGGCCGCGTTTCATCATGATGGAGTGCCAGTCACCGGCTTTCCGGTGCCCGCTCAGGACGAGCTCACGGGCGTCGCAGTCGGCGATCTCGATGCGGACGGCGACCCCGAGATCGTCGCCGGCAGCTTCTTCGGTGGCGCGCTCCCGAGCGAGTACGTCTTCGCTTGGCATCACGACGGCACACCGGTGATCGGATTCCCGATTCCCACTCCCGGGCCCGTGCGGGGTACTCCCCTGCTCATCGATCTCGACGCCGATCCG
>JAVJTD010000499.1:0-3121 GCA_040219065.1 Planctomycetota bacterium | reverse complement strand
CACCCTCACTCCTCGCCTCGGTGGCGACCCATGGACAGAGGCCGATGCTTTGGCCATGATCTTCAGAGCTGGGTAAGGAGGATGATAATGAATGGTGGCTGGACCCCGGACGAGCTCCTCATCGAGCATGGCGCTTTCTTGAGGCGAATCGTCCGATCGTTGCTCCGTTGCGACGATCTCGCCGAGGACATCGTGCAGGAGACGGTCCTCGCCAGGGTGCCTCCGGCGATCCGAGAGCCCGGGCGAATGAGAGGCTGGCTCGCCGGGATTGCACGCCACAAGGCGATTTCTCTACAGCGGAGTGTCCAGCGGCGCCGGCGCCGGGAGCAATGGGTCGCGCGCTCTGAAGAGACGCCGTCGCACGAGACCTCGATCGAGCAGCTCGAGCTGCAGCGCGTGTTGATCGAGACGGTGCAGTCTCTACCAGGGCCCATCCGGTCGACGCTCGTCCTTCACTATCTGGAAGAGCTCACGACCGCCGAGATCGCCGAGCGGCATGAAGTGTCGCTCGAGAAGGTTCGTTGGAGGATCAGACGGGGCCTCGCGCTGGTACGTGACCGCCTCGACCGCGAGCGGCATGACTGGCGAGTCGCGCTCCTTCCCATTGCTTTCCCAGGCTTCAGAACCGCCGCCTCGAAGGCAGCCGACACTACGCATGCTGCCCGGAAGCCGCGAATGCGACTTCGGAGCCGACGAGCATTCCAGGTGTGGGGCTCGGTCGCCATCCTGGGTGTCGCCTGGATGCTCTGGGAAGGATTCCGGGCCAACTCCCTTCCATCATTGGGCCAAGAGCAGCTCGGTGAGGTCACGTCTGATACCGGCAAGGGATCCCGGATGGCGCACGCCGGGCCCGCCTACACGGAAGCCGTGCCGGTCCTGGAAGCTTCAGCCGACCTGCCGAGCGAGCCTGCGGCGGACACCTCCGCTCCAACAGAGGGCCGCCTGGTCCTCAATCTCCGCTGCGGAGACGACCCAGTCGCCGACGTGGACGTCTGGGTAATCCGCGACGAAAAGATCCTCCTCGAGACCCGCGCCGACGCCGAAGGCCGCCTGACGGCCACCGCGTTCGGTGGCGAAGGAGCCCTCTACGTGCACGGCCCAGCAAGAGGCCCAGAAGTCGTGAAGGTATCACTCGAGCCCGGACAACGCCAAGTGCCCCTCGACGCCTGCAGCGAAGTCTCCGGCAGGCTGATCTTCGAGGAAGCGCCCCGAGAGTTCCCGAAGACCATCGCGCTGGAGTCGGATCAGCTCTGGAAGGCTCACTTCGACCTCCCTGGCCCCCTGAGGGCCAGGGCCGGTTTGTCTGAAACAGGGGAAATCGCAGACATCCCTGTGACAAGCGCCTCTTTGCTGGAAGCAACCATTCAACCTGATGGCAGCTTCCGGTTCGCCGGTCTTCCCGCTGACTGGCATGGATGCGTGGTCCTCCCGGACGAACCGCACGGACTGGACCTGTCGCAGCCGAGCGAGGGTTGTGGATGGGCCGATGACTCGCACCACCTGCCACTGAGCTCCCCACAGACGCGGTTGGAGATCCAGACTCTCCCGCACAAGAGTCTCTGGGGCAGGATTATGCGCCAACCTCGCGGTAAGCTTCAGACTCAAGACTGGGTGCATGTCGATCTCGTTTGCCAATGCGACGAGTCTCCAGAGCTTCGTTCCCACGACGTTAACCTCTACTCGAGCGTAACCGAGCAACAAGATTTCTTCGCGGGATTGTGTGATCAGTCGCGACTTCCCGACGCTGATGATTGCGATAGCGCAAATCTTCCGCAAGACCCACTTCATTTGCTCTCTTCGACACTCCCCGATGGGCGGCCGCATTTCACGATCGAAGTCACCGTTTGGACTCACAGCGGATCAGTGCGCTTCACCGTTGAACCCAACAAGGTTGGATCAGACGGATACTTGGGTGAGTTTGACCTAGGTTCGACGCGCGAGATCCCGTTCGTCGTTCATGATGAACACGGCAACCCTCTGAAGGGTGCGACGGCACGTATCGTCAACGGATCAAATGAGGTGCTCACCGACTCGCAGGGCCTCGGTACCCTCTCGGTCCTCCGATCGGCCGCTTCCGAAGCGGGGTTCCTCGCACCTGGGTACCACGCGCGCACGGTGGCGCTGAAAGATCACGCCATCAACGGCGGCAAACCTCTCGTTGTGGAACTTCCTAGGTCGACGTTACTCCGTCTCGAGTTTGCGAAAGAAGCTGATGTCCCAAGTGACCTTTCTCTAACCGCCGTTCTATGGTCCGAGAAGTCTGAGGCCAGAATAAGGCCCCGAGTGGATCGCTGGTCTAAAGAGAAGTGGTCCCACACCTTTATCTTCTTTCCGGCTAACGAGGATTTGGAACTCACCCACCTCCCCCCAGGTGTGCCGTTTCGCATGCTCTTGCTCACTTCAGATGGAGCTTTAGTCGAGGAGATCCAGTTCTCTCCTTTTTGTGAGGAGGAGCATCGGACCCTCACGCGCCCCCTGAGGCTTCCGCTTCCCAGAACCTTGGAACTCTACCTGCTCGATTCGGAGGGTAGGCCAGTTGCTGGCGAGCAGATCGGCCTCGTCGCGAGCACGGTAGATGCAATGAAGCTGCAGGACGAATGCAGTCTCCTCACGATCTCCTGCCAAACCGACTCTCTGGGCCGCCTCGTTGCAGGCCCTCTCTACTCGGACAGCTACAGAATCGGTAACGACGTGATGATCGAGCTGTCTCCAGATAGCGTAGGCCCACGTACCATCACTCTCAGGTAGATGGCGTTCTGGCCTTGAGTATGGACCCCAGGATCTGCCCTTTCTCAGCGAGTACTGACGGTGACAGCGGATCGTAGAGGGAGAGCGAAATGGCCTGCGCCCGCGGTAAACCAGAACCAAGACTGCTGGGCGTTGAGCGCGTCTAGCCTTTAGCAACACGGATTAGGCCCCGGAACAGCAGCTGAATGCCGTCTGACTTCATTGGTTCTCCTCTCGCGTAAAGTTTTCTTGCGCTTCAGGATCCGTGAGGTTCTCGGGGTATAGATTTAGGCCACCTTGATGAAGTCAGACGGCATTCAGCTGCTGTTCCGGGGCCTAATCCGTGTTGCTAAAGGCTAGACGCGCTCAACGCCCAGCAGTCTTGGTTCTGGTT
>JAVJTD010000498.1:0-13443 GCA_040219065.1 Planctomycetota bacterium | reverse complement strand
GATCGGGTCCCTTCGTCCCTCACGAAGCCCCACTGAATCGATCATGAGCTCTGTGCGTGCCTGCGCGTTCCCAACCCAGCGCCAGGGACCTGTTCGGGCTCCGATCGTTTCACCGCTGCATGCTCCGCCGGTCCTTTGGCGGCGTTCGATTGATATGATCCCGATTCTCAGGACCCCGGCCAGCCGATCATCCGAGCGGAGGACACCATGCGATTCGAGGGTCAGACGATCTTCATCACCGGAGCGGCGCAAGGTATCGGCGCCGCCACCGCCAAGGCCTTCGCGGCCGAGGGAGCCCGGGTCGGCGTTCATTGTCATCACAGCCGAGAAGCCGGCGAAGCCTTGTTGAAGTCGCTGAAGGGCGAAGGGCATCGGCTCTTCCCCGCCGATCTGCGTGAGCAGAGTGCCCGGTCCGCGCTCGTCGAGGCGGTGCTCGATTCCTTCGGACGGATCGACGTGCTCGTGAACAATGCGGCCGTGATCCGCCTCCACCCTCCGGGCGAGGTCGATGAGAGCGAGTGGCAGTCGGCCTGGGACGACACGCTGACCGTCAACCTGCTGGCGCCGGCCGACCTCTGCTACCGATTCGGCAAGCACATGATCGAAAAGGGCGGCGGTCGCATCATCAATGTCTCGTCTCGCGGAGCCTTCAAGGGCGAGCCCGAGATGCCCGCTTACGGGGCGAGCAAGGCCGGGCTCAACGCGCTTGGTCAGTCCCTCGCCGTCGCCTGGGCGAAGCACGGCGTGACCGTGACCACCGTCGCGCCCGGCTGGGTCCACACCGAGCGCGTCGCGCTGATGCTCGAGAGCGAGATGGGCCGTAAAGCCATGGAGCAATACCCCGGCGGTCGCCCCGCCCGCCCCGAGGAGGTCGCGAACACCATCCTCTTCCTCGCCGGCCCCGGCACCGACCACCTGACCGGGGCCATCATCGACATCAACGGCGCATCGTATCTGCGGTGAGTGGCCAGTTGACGTGCGCGGTCGAGGTGATCCAGCGACGAGGAGCGCGCTACCGCTCCACCAACGCAAAGGCCACTCCCTGCGGGTCGTGCATCACGGCCATGCGACCACCTTCGGGAAGGGCCTGGGGCGGGATGAGCGGCTTGGCACCGAGTGCTTCGGCCTGAGCCCAAGCGTCGTCGACGGACCCGACCTCGATGTGGAGCTGGACGAAGTTGGGCGCTTCCGGCGGCGCTGGCCAGAAGCCGCCGTCGATGCCGCGGTCGCTTCCGGTGTTTGCTTGCCGATATCCCAGGGGGTTATCGCCGTCGATCGTCCAGCCGAAGAGCTTCTCGTAGAAGCTGGCATGAGCCTCGGGATCCTTGGTGATGATCTGCCAGTGGATGACGGGGCTTCCCATGTTCATTCCCTCTCTTCTTCAAATGGTTCCGCTCCCAGGCGGGTCAGCGGCAAGAACGTCAGATCGAGCCGATACACGTCGTCGGCCCCGGACGGTGCTTGGATCTCCTGGACCACCTCCGCACGCCAGCGCTCGAGCCGCGCGAGGATCTCGGGCAGATCGGCGCGCCGGATCGTGACCGTCGACGCGCTGATCAGGCGCTCGTCCGCACTCCGCCCCGAGCTGCGAGTCGCCAACCGTGCCTGCTGCTCGGCGAGCGCTTGAAGCGTCGCTCGGGACATCGACTCGATCCCGACGCAGCGGTCTCCCGAGCGGTCGACCCACTCGGTGGCCGTGCGCATCTCGAGCAGCCGCAGCCTCGCCAGACGGTCCACCGCCCGAACGACATCGTCTCGCGAGATGTCGAGGACCCGCGCGATCCAGCGGACGTCGGGGCGGAAGCTGTCGAGGCGAGTGAGCTCGAGGATCGCGAAGTGCTGCCACTCGGTGAGGACGTGGCGAGCGTCCTCGGCGAGGCGGAACATCTCGCGCTCCGAGACCGGGTCGACGGTGACGGCGGAGCGCGTCGCCTCGGCGCGAACGAAGCCCGTGATGTCCTCCTCGGCCAATCCGAGCCGCCCGCCCAGCCGCCCAATCATCGATTCCGTCAGCGCCCGCTTGCCGCGAAGGAGCTGCGAGAGCGACGAGTGGTCGATGCCCAGATCCGCGGCGAAGGCCCGCAGCGAGTACTGGTCGTTTCCCGCGCAGCGCCGGGCGAGCTCCTGCTGCAGACAGGCCCGAAAGCCCCGCTCGGGGTCGGGCCGAGGCGATGTCGTGTGCGTCTTCACGAGCTCGATCTTACGGACGTCTTCGAGCGCGCCAACAGGCCACTCGGCGGTATGTGGGGCAATCTGTTTGCCCCGGGGTGCTCGCGTGCTCTGGTGTTCGGGTGGTCGGGTGGTCGATTCAATCGGAGCGCCGGCTTCAGCCGGTCTCGGTGCTCTCCCTCCAGATCTCATGGAGTGCTGGGCTCCATCGAGTCGGGTCTCCGTCACGAAGCGCGCTGATCATCACAGCACCACGGCACTCGGGCAGGCATTGATCCTCCAAGGATCGAGAATGGACCGGTCGCTGCGCTCGCGGCTCACACCCTCATGTTTGTGAGGGCCAGAACTGCCGGGAACTCGAGAGTTGGGAGTTGGACGTTGAGCCGTTCGACGTTCTGCAAAGCCTTGCTCGCGAAGAGGCAGTGCCGCTGGATACCTCAAAGTTGGACGTTGAACCGTTGGTCGTTCCAAGAGGGGCCCAAGCTCGCTCGGGAAGGCTCTCATCGACAAACTGGGCCTTCGGCTCGCTTCGGCTTGGGCACTCCCACTTCCCGCATCGCGGCTCTCGGCCCAAGCTCGCTCGGGCATGCTCTCTCAGGCAGACAGGGCCTTCGGCTCGCTTCGGCTTGGGCACTCCGGCTTCCCGCATCGCTGGGCACCTGGGCACACGAACACCAAGACACCCCTCCCTCCCCCCTTTCCGCTCACGGAAAAAAATCCCAAGATCGCGTGGCCAGTTTCGGGCGGTGCTCCGTGAACGGGTCGAGTCCACGTTGAAAGGGAACCGTTGAGCGACGCCTTTTGGATCGAGGCCATTCGGCGCGGGGATGAGCGTGCTTTCGAGGCGCTCTACCTCGAGTACAAGGATCGGGTCTACCGATATGCCTGCTCGATGAGCGGCGTCGGCCCGGCCGCCGAAGATCTCGTTCAAGATGCCTTCCTCGGCTTCCTGCGCAACATCGACCAGCTTCGCCCGAACGCGACCGTGCTCCCCTATCTGCTCCGATCGGTGCGCAATCGGCACATCGACCAGAAGCGCTCGTTCGCCTCCCGGGGAAGGCCCCTGGAAACGGCGACGCGCGCAACGGCCGGTGTGCCCGCACCTCCGGATCAGAGCTGGGAGCGCGAGCGCCACGATCTCATCCAGGAAGCGATCGACAGCTTGCCTCCCGATCAAGCCGATGTCGTCCGGCTTCGCTTGTTCGGCAAGCTGGACTACGCGGCGATCGGGGAAGAGGTCTCGGCGCCGGCAGCGACCGTTCGTAGTCGCTACCGATCCGCTCTGGACAGCCTGCGTCAACGCCTCGGAAGGACCATCGGTGATGTCTGATCACGAGCTCGAGAAGAACCTCGGCCGCAGCTTGCCAAAGGCGACGCCCGAATCGCTGGATCGTCGCATCCTCGCGGCGGCCGCCACCGAGCTGAAGCGCCGGCGCCGCCCGCGTCGCTTCGGCAAGTGGGCCGTCGCGGCCGCGGTGCTCGCGTTGATCGCCGGTGGTGCGCTCTGGCGCGTGCTGGATCAGGACGCCCCCGGCATTGGCCGGCTGGAGCTGGCCGATGGTGCCGTCTTCGTCCTCGACGCCGACACCGACTTCGAGATCGACCGGGCCCTTTCACGATTGGACTTGAAACGAGGAGCGGTGCGGGCCGAGGTCGGCCGTCGCCCGCTCGAAGTCAGGTTCCCGCGTGGCCGGCTGGAGCTCCGACGAGGGAGCGCCACCGTCCGCGTCGTCGTGGAAGGAGATCCCGAGATGTCCGCAATCACTCGCCGCTTGGGCCTGGGCGCCGCCGCAGTGTCCCTCGCCGCCTTCGTCACCATTCAGCTCCATGACGACGGCGAAGGGACCGTTCAGGTCGAGGATCGAACCGAGCTGGTCGCGCCCGCCTCGATCGAGATCGCGATTCCCTCCGACTCGAGTCGATCCGCCCGAGTGCTCTCCGAAGATCCGAGTGCGGCGAGGTCCGAGCTCGTCGAAGAGCCCGAGGCGGCTGCCGAGGAAGGAGAGGCTTCCGAAGTGAAGCCGTACCTGTTCGGGCGCGTCGAAGACAAAGAAACCGGAGAGCCGATTGCCGGCGCCGAGGTGATGTTCAGCGTGTATCCCGAGTCCGATCTGCGGGCCATGCTTCGTGAAAACTGGCGCGACGGGAGCTCGCGGGTCTCTTACTCGCTAGACGAGCTGGAGGGCAAGCCGATGAGCGTCATCGCCCGCGGCGCCACCTCCGACCTCGTCGGCACCACCTCGGACGACGAGGGCCGGTTCCTTTATCGAGAGTTCCCGCCGAACTCGACCCAAGCCCTGGTCGTCCGCCACCAAGGGTATGCCCCTTACGTCCTCAATGGTCGTCCGAGCTCGATCGAGAGCGGCGAAGCGGTGATCGTCGAGATGGTGCGCTCGGCGACGGTCACTGGCCAGCTCGTCGATTCTACCGGCCGAGCGATCCGGGGCGGCGACCTCCTCTCGGCGCTCGAGTGGGCGATCTTCTTGAGCGACGGAGACCCCGTTCGGAAGATCAGCGCCCGCGTCCCGCTGGGAAGCGACGGCACGTTCGAGCTCGAGGGCACTCCGGGAACGAAGATCGTCCTCGACGCGCAGGCCGAAGGATTCGAGAGCGCGCGGCGCTCGGTGTTCTTGCGGCCGGGCTCGCAGCACATCGACATCACTTTGACGCCGTCGAGCTTCCTCTCGGGCAAGGTGCGCAACGTCTCTGGTGAGCCGATCGCCGGAGCTTGGATCGAGGTCACGAGCGTCAAGCGCCGGCTCTTCTTCGAGGAAGCCAAGCGCACCGCCAGCGTGCAGTCGGACGAAGAAGGCTACTACCGGATCGGTATCGTCGGACCCGACATCGAGCTGATCGCTGAGCATGCGGAGTACGCGACGATTCGCCTCGAAGACCCAGGCGTCGATCGGGACGATTTGGATCTCGTCCTGCCTCCCTTGGAGACGGGCTCGCTCACCGGGTTAGTCAAGGGAGCCGACGGAGCTCCGCTCGAAGGCGCCTCCATTCAGCTCTACCGCTCGGGAGCCGTGCAGTACTGGTCCGTCGAGTCGACGACTCAAACCGCCGACGACGGCACGCCCGGTCGCTTTCGATACGACGCGCTGCGCGAGGGGACCTACGAGCTGACCGTTCAGCGCGAGACGCTCGGCGAGCTCGATCGCCCCGAAGACGGTACCGTTCCCAACTTCATCGACATCACGACCGAGGACATCGAGATTCGCCCTGGGAAAGAGACCGAGATCGAGATCGTCGTGGCGGTCGGCGGCAGCATCTTCGGCCAGTTCTTCGACGAAAGCGGCAATCCGGCCCGCGCGTCCGTCAGCTTGTTCGTGCCCGACCTGATCGGCGGAAAGCACAAGATGGTCACCTACAGTCAGACCGATGATGAAGGACGTTACAACTTCTCCGGTGTCCCCGAAGGCACCTACGCGGTGACGCGTGGCTTCGGGTCCCAGATCAAGATCGTTCAGGTGAAGGAGGGCGAGTCCGTCGAAGTGAACTTCGGCGGGCGCTTGGGCGAGGTGCACTGTGAGGTGTTCTTCGAAGGCCAGCCGCTCCAGAAGGCCTCGGTCTCGGTGGGTCGCCTCGAGGGCGGCTCGATCGAGTCCCGGGAGACGGGCACCGGAGTGGACGGGACCTTCATCGCCAAAGAGCTCCCGCTCGGTCCGGCACTGGCCCGTATCGTCCATCCCGAGAACGAGCAGACGATCTGGGTCGAGGTGTCGTCGAACAGCCCAGCCGTACCCGAGCACATCGATTGGCCCTCGGGTCGCATTCGAGGTCGCATCGAGGGCGCGCCCTTGCCGAGCGACGTGCCCATCGAGGTCAGCTTGATCGCCGTCGCCGGGCAGGTGCTCGAAGGCAAGATCCCCGCCGACTACCGGCACATCGCCATCGTCGGCAGCACCGACGGGCGCACCTTCGAAGTCCACCACCTCGCCAAGGGCCGCTACCGCATTCGAGCCAAGGTCGGCGAGCGAACCCTGGAAGGCACTTGCGAGCTGTTCGGCGAGCAGGACGTCGTCGAGGCGGTGATTCGCTGAGGTGGTTGATTCCCCCGGCTCGAGCTCGCTCGGCTCGAGCACGCCATTCCTTCTGTTGCGCTTCTCTTTCTCTCTCGTTTGGGGGAGGGTCGACCGGGCGAGCGCTCGGGACATCGGCTCGTCCAATCGAGGGACTGCTCATGACGGCTCACTTTCAATCGCTGCGTCGGAAGCTCCTGCCCTTCCTCGCGCTCGTTCTGCTCGCCGCGCTCGGGACGGCACAGAACGACCCCGACCTCCAGGCGGCCCGGATGGCGAAGGCGATGGACTTCGCCATCGATGACCAGGGCGCCATCGTCATGGGTTGGGCGGAGCCCGCATCGCCGTATGACATCATGCACGTGCAGCGCTCGGATGATCAGGGGCGAAGCTGGGTCGATCTCTACGTCGGTCCATTGGGCCGGGTGGACGAGATCGTTCACGTCTCGCTCGACTTGGCCTACGGCACTGGAGACCCGGCGATCGACAACAAGGTCTATCTGGGCATCAACGGCATCTGGACCGACCGCGGCCAGCCGATCGGGTTCTTGGGTCTCCTGAGCGGCTCCTACCTAGCGCCGTGGAGTCAGCCGCAGTGCGAGTGGATCCAACCTGCTTGGGGACAACTCCCGCCGTGGATCGGCATGATGAGCAGCGTCGCGGTGATCCCTCGCAATGGCGGCAGCGACTACGCGGTCGGGATGGCGTACACCTTTCCCGACAAGGCGACCGGCACCGTGACCGTCCAGGTCGTCTACTCCACCGACTACGGAGCGTCCAGCCAAGGCGGACGCATGATCGCCGGCCGCTACGGCGACTCGATCACGCTGGCCCACGACTTCGGTCATCCCAGCCTGGTCGGCGATGCCAACAACCGACAAGTCGTCCTCACGTTCCACGATGCGACCGACGGACGCATCCATCTCCTGAGCGGTGACATCGATTCCCACATCGAGGACTTCAAGCCGCTCGATGCCACGTTCCAGACGTCGTCGAGTGCGACGTACTCGTCACCCTGCGTCGCGATCTACCGCGGTGAGATCAACTTCACCGCGCTGCGCGGCACGCCCGACCGCTACGGCGCTCGGACGTTGACTTGGTTCAACGGGCTGACGGCCAGCGGATTCCGCGAGCTACTGGCGCTGCACGGCCAGGTGCTGACGGACGCCGACATCCTGATCCGCGGGAACGACGCCTTCGTGACGGCGGTCTGTGTGACCGATCCGGTGCTGCCCAGGCCGGGCATGGGCGTCCTCTTCTTCCAGGCCCACGTGCAGGGCTTCGAGGTCACGACCACTCAGGTCAACGATCAGCCGATCGTCGATCCCCTCTCACCGAAGATCGCCATCACGCCTCGGGGCGCCAACGCGATCCCCGCTGAATCGCAGCTCTATCGCACCGAGTCCCCTCGAAGCGACGCCTGGATCGACCCTTGATCGGAGGATTCGCGTGAGCGGGAGAGGCGGGAAGGGGAGATGCGACGACCGACTTCGGCGGGTCGAGGCTCTGTCGGTCGGTCCCGGGAATTCCGGCTTCGCAGCGGATTCGTCGAACGGTACAATGCGCGTCTTCATTGGCCTCGACGAGGGCTCGCCCCTCCCCAGGCTCACACAATCCCTTCCCCATCAAGACGATAGCAATCGCCGACATGTCGAAGACAGCGCAGGTCATCATCGATGGTCAGACGATCGAGCTCCCGATCGTCGAGGGTTCCGAAGGCGAGAAGGCCATCGACGTCTCGAAGCTCCGGAGCGAGACCGGGTACATCACGCTCGACCCTGGCTACGTCAATACCGGCTCGTGTCAGAGCGCGATCACGTTCATCGACGGTGAGAAAGGCATCCTGCGCTACCGCGGCTATCCGATCGAGGAGCTGGCCGAGCGCAGCACATTTCTCGAGGTCGCTTACCTCTTGATGCGCGGCGAGCTGCCCGACAAATCGCAGCTCGAGAACTACGTGGGCGAGATCTCGCGGCACACGATGCTGCACGAGGACGTCAAGCGCTTCTATACGGGCTTCCCGAAGAAGGCCCACCCGATGGCGATCTGCGCGGCCGTCATCGGAGCGCTCTCGACTTTCTACCAGGACTCGCTCGATCCGAGGAACGAGGCCAGCGTCGAATTCGTGACCTATCGCCTGATGGCGAAGATCCCGACGATCGCGGCTTACTCGTTCAAGCACTCGATCGGCCAGCCGTTCATGTATCCGGATAACAATCTGGACTACTGCAGCAACTTTCTGCGGATGATGTTCGCGACGCCCTGCGAGGAGTACGTCGTCGACCCGATCATCTCCGAGGCACTCGACCTGCTCTTGATCCTGCATGCCGACCACGAGCAGAATTGCTCGACCAGCACGGTTCGCATGGTCGGCAGCGCGCAGACCAACCTGTTCGCGTCCATCGCGGCCGGCGTCTCGGCGCTCTGGGGACGCCTCCACGGCGGCGCGAACCAGAAGGTGATCGAGATGCTCGATCGCATCGAGGCCGAGGGCGACAGCGGTCGCACCTTCCTCGAGCGCTGCAAGGACAAGGGCGACACGACGCGCCTGATGGGCTTCGGCCATCGCGTCTACAAGAACTTCGATCCGCGCGCCAAGATCATCAAAGAGGCCTGCTTCCGGGTCCTCAATCACCTGGGCTTGCGCAGCCGTCAGCTCGACATCGCCGTCGAGCTCGAAGAGATGGCGCTCAAGGATCCCTACTTCGTCGAGCGTCGCCTGTACCCGAACGTCGATTTCTACTCGGGCATCATTTACAAGGCGATCGGCATCCCGGTGAACATGTTCACCGTGCTCTTCGCCATCGGCCGTCTGCCCGGCTGGATCTCGCAGTGGATCGAGATGCAAAGGGACAGCGTCTCGCGCATCGGTCGACCTCGCCAGATCTACATCGGATCGCAAAAGCGCGCGTACGTCCCTCTCGAAGACCGCTGAGTCCGTTTCCGTCCCCGACGGGCTCAAGCCGATCGCCTGAGGGGCCCGTCTCCACTTACCCTGGAGCACGAGCCCACCATGCTTTCGGCCAAGACCATTCGATTCGGGGACCGCGAGGTCCAGCTCGAGACAGGTGACATCGCCAAGCAGGCCAACGGCTCGGTCGTCGTCACTCACCAAGACATCGTGCTCCTCGTCACCGCCGTCGCCGCGCGCACCGCACGCCCGGACGCCGACTTCTTCCCGCTCACCGTCGAGTACCGCGAGAAGCTCGCCTCGGCCGGCCGCGTGCCGGGCGGCTACCTCAAGCGCGAAGGCCGCATCGCCGATCACGAGGTCCTCACCAGCCGCCTCATCGACCGCTCGATCCGCCCCCTCTTCCCCAAGGGCTTCAAGAACGAGGTGCAAGTCATCGCGACCGTGCTCTCGGCGGCCCCCGACATCGACCCCGGCTCGCTCGGGATCCTCGGCGCCGCGGCCGCTTTGCACCTCTCGGACATTCCTTGGCACGGACCGGCGGGCGGCTTGCGCCTCGCCACGATCGACGGCGAGGTCCGGCCCCTCCCCACCGAGAAGGAGCGGGCGGGCGCCACTCTCGACCTGGTCGTCTCGGCGGGTCCCGACGGGCTCAGCATGGTCGAAGGCGAAGGCCAGGAGGTCTCCGAGGCTTCGGTGATCGAGACGCTCGAGAAGGGCGAGAAGTGGCTGTCTGAGTATCTGAAGCTCTTGAACGACTGGCGCGAAGAGGTCGGCCGGGAGAAGTGGACGCTCGAGGAGCCCGAGGTCGATGAGGCCTTCGTCGCTCGCGTCCGCGAGCTCGCCCAGCCGCGCCTCCAAGAAGCGCTCACCGTCACCGAGAAGCTCGCCCGGGCTCGAGCGGTCTCGGAGGCGTGCCAGTCGGTCGCGGCCGAGCTCCTCCTCGAGGACGGTACGCCCGACCCGCGCGTCTCCGGCATCGTGCACGACCTGCAGTCCGACCTGGTCCGCAGCCGCGTCGTCCATGAGGGGGTGCGCCTCGACGGCCGCGACCTGACCAGTGTGCGACCGATCTCCGGCCGCGTCGGCTGGCTGCCGCGCACCCACGGCTCGGCGGTGTTCACCCGCGGTGAGACCCAGGCGCTCGTGAGCTGTACTCTGGCGCCCATGCAGTCGGCGAGACGCGTCGAGACGATCCTCGGCGATCAGGAGGAGTCGTTCCTCCTGCACTACAACTTCCCGCCCTACAGCGTCGGAGAGACGCGGCCTCTGCGTGGCCCCGGTCGCCGCGAGATCGGGCACGGCAACCTGGCCAAGCGCGCCCTCTCGCCGGTGCTGCCGAAGCTATCGGACTTCCCCTACACGCTGCGCGTCGAGTCGGACATCAGCGAGTCGAACGGCTCCTCGTCGATGGCGACGGTCTGCGGTGGTGCCCTCTCGATGATGGACGCGGGTGTCCCGATCCGGCGCCCCGTCGCCGGCATCGCCATGGGCTTGATCCAGACGGACGGACAGATCGCGGTGCTCTCCGACATCCTCGGCGACGAGGATCACCTCGGCGACATGGACTTCAAAGTCGCCGGCACCACGGAGGGCATCACCGCCGTGCAGATGGACAACAAGCTCGGCTCCTTGCCGCGCGACGTCCTCGAGCGCGCCCTCGAGCAGGCCCGGCAAGGGCGACTGCACATCCTCTCGGAGATGGCGCGCATCCTCGACAATCCGCGGCAGATGCTGTCCCAGCACGCTCCGTGCTTCCGCGTCCACCAGATCCGCCCCGAGAAGATCCGCGACCTCATCGGCCCGCGCGGCGCCACGATCCAAGACATCCAAGCGACCACCGGTGCCGACATCTCGGTCAACGACGACGGTCACGTCGCCATCTACGCTCCCTCGGAGAAGCAAGGCGATGCCGCGCTCCGGCGCGTGAAGGAGGTCACGGCCACCCTCGAAGAGGGCAAGTACTATCACGCGACCGTCGTGAACATCAAAGACTTCGGCGCCTTCGTGCGCATCTTCCCCGGCGTCGACGGACTCGTCCACATCTCCGAGCTCGAGGAACGGCGAGTCGAGAGGGTCGAAGACGTGCTCAAAGAAGGCGAGGAGCTGATCGTGCAGGTCCTCGGCGTCGAGCGCAACGGCAAGGTCCGCCTCTCTCGCCGCGCCGCCCTCGGCGTCCCGATGAGCGAGGTCGTCAACCCGCCCGAGAAGTAGCCGGAGCGAAGGGGAGCGGGCTCGAGAGCAGTCCGCGCTCCAGCTCGTCATGTCTCGTGCCCCGATCGCCATCCTCGGTGACTTGCAGCGCACCTCCCGGATCGAGCGCTTCGTCCTCGGACGCGAGCAGAACGACCGGGAGCGTGAGCTGCTGATCGACGCGATCGCCTCTGAGCGGCCGTGCGCCTTGGTGCTCCTCGGAGACCTGGTCTGCTTCGGCGCCCGGGCTCGTGACTGGCGCCGCTTCGATCGGCTCATCCGTCCGATTCGAGAGCTCGGCATCCCGCTCCTTCCGATCCTCGGCAATCACGACACCTGGGGTGGGACGCAAAGGGGACTGGCGCATCTCCGCGAGCGCTTTCCCCGTCTTCGAGAGTCCTTCTGGTACGAGGAGCGCTTCGGACCGCTCTCGCTCCTGTTTCTCGACTCGAACGCTCGAAGGTTGGGATCGAAGCTCTGGCGAGAGCAGAGGAGCTGGCTCGAGGAGGTGTTGGCGGCAGCCGCGCGGGACAGTTCCGTTCATTCCATCATCGCCTTCGTCCACCATCCCCCCTTCACCAACAGCCGTGTGACCGGTGACACGAAGTCTGTCCAGGAGGATCTCCTGCCCCCGATCCTCGAGAGCTCCGTGCCCGTGACACTGATCAGCGGACACGTGCACGCCTTCGAGTGGCTCGAGAAGCACGGACGCGACTTCCTCGTCCTGGGCTCGGGCGGCGGCCCGAGAGTGCGCGGCCTCGAAGGCGATCGCCGTCGACATCTGGAGGCCAATGAGGCTCCCTGGCCACGGCCGTTCGTCTTCGGCTTGCTGACCGAAGAGGATGGCGCTCGCCTCGAGGTGCGCGCTCTCGAAAAGGGCGAGCGTCTGTTCCGGACGCTGGAGGCCCTCGAGCTGAAGAGCCTGTAGCGTCATGAATCCGGAGTGCCCGAGCCGGGCGTGCCGGGGCCGGGTGGCCCTCGAAGTCTACGCATCCGCCTACAAGGCGAAGATCAACAGCCCGATGACACAGCCCGCGAGCACGTAGCCCGCGATGACGAGAACACCGTCTCGTGCCGTCAGTCCCAGCGCCAAGAGCGCCACGCCCAATGCGGGAACGACGACCGCGAACGGAAGGATCTCGAGTGGCACCATCGTGACAGCGAAGCCGAGGACGAGCAGTGTCAGCACCCAGCTCATCGGCTTTTCGACCAGAGCTGGAAGCCTCGGCTCGAGGAAGCGATCGATGCGCTTCGCCCAGGGGCGGATCTTGTCGAAGGCGTTCTCCACCTTCTCGCGATCGATCTCGCGCTCGCGAAGAAAGCGCGGCAGCCAAGGCTTGTCCCTACCGAACAACCTCTGCCCCGCGATCAGGACCAGAACGACGGCCAGCGAAGTCGGCACGAGAGGGATGGCGCCGATCGGCGAGAGGGCGATGAGGGCGGGCACGAACAGGAGCGGACCGAACAGTCGGCCAGAGAATGCATCGAGGATGTCCTGCAGCTCGACGGTTTCCGAGTCCCCGAACTCCTCCTCGAGGCGATCCAAGACATCCGTGATGTTATCGGGCATGGCGCGCTCGACCTTCTGGGCCCGCGAGGAGGGAGGGCGCTCGACACCCGGAACACTCGCGTCCGGCGGAGCCTTCCTTCGGTCTCGCTCTTTGGGGGTGGGCTGAAGCTAGCGCCTTCCCACGATTCGCGACAGGTCGGAAAACGCGAAGCGTCCACCGACCGGTGCTGCCTACCTGGCGAAAGCTGCTTCGGCCCCACCTCCGATACCGATGCGGCCTTACCGCCGGTGGTTCACCGGTGCCGGCGAAGCTCGTAGCGGATCTGGTGCTGGACCTGGGTGCCGACCTTGCCGATCGTCTGCATCAAGAGGTCGTAGTGGATCGTGTCCGACGGAACGTTGCACTTCGAGGACGGCGCCGGCGCTCCGCGCCTCGTCGTCAGACTGAAATAGCGGAGACACGGACTTCAGAGTTGAGAGTTGGAAGTCGAGCCGTTGGACGTTCGGGAGAGCCGGGCTCGACGGGTTTCACCATCTGACTTGAAACACGCGGGAGCGCCGACCAGGAGGGCCTCGACTGACAGTGGGGTGAGAGCCGTGAGCGGAGCGATCGGTCCTCGCTCGGCCCGGGGAGGGTC
>JAVJTD010000497.1:0-6985 GCA_040219065.1 Planctomycetota bacterium | reverse complement strand
TCTACCGGCACGGACCCTCAACGGACTCGGCGAGGACCGATCGCTCCGCTCACGGCTCTCACCCCACTGCCAGTCGAGGCCCTCCTGGCTCGGCGCTCCCGCTAGTTTCAGATCAGCGAACGGACGGGCCGCAATGGGCATCTCTCTCATTTGGAAATCGAAGGCCGTGCTCCTTGACTTCCGAGCCTACCGAAGTCAGTGTAGTGGGCACTGAATGGCCTATCGATTCGGCAAGTTCTGCCTTCTTCCCCAGACCGAACCTCCAATCGGAACCAAACGACCATGATCTCCACCCTGGCACGACTCGCGTTCGCCTTCGCCTGCCTCGCGCCCTTCGCCTTCGCCGGTGGCGGCGGTGCCGTCCCGGTCAACAACCCCGAGCCGATCACCATGGCCGCGCTGGCCGCTGGCTCGGCTGTCGCGGGCGGCATTGCCTACAAGAAGCGCCGTCGCGGCGAGTCCGAGGAAGCCTGAGGGCTCCCACCTCTGACTCCACGTGAATCGTAGGCAAGCTTTCGAGGCGGCCGCTATCACGGCCGCCTTCGGAGCCGTTCTGCTCGAGTGGGCCCAGTACTGCTCGGCATCGAGTCGGCTCAGCTACGCGCTGTTCGTCCCCGTGCTCGTGCTCATCGTGGCACGTCTCGGAGGCCGCAAAGCAGCCCCCACCGAAGGATCCTCCTGGATGCAGTCCGGGCTGATCCTCCTCGCCGCAGTCCTCCTGGCCGTCGGCACCCTGGCGAGCGTGTTCACGATCGCCCTCATGGGATTCCCCGTCGCCGTGACGGGACTCTTGCTGGGGCATCGAGGACCCTCGGTGCTGCGCCGTCACGGCTGGGCAATCGCGCTGCTCTTCCTCATCGTGCCGCTGCCCACTCCGATCATCGATCGAATCACGCCGACCTTGGTCTCGGCGTCGGGGAACATCGCAGCCGGCATGCTCTCCATCGGTGGTGAGGCGTCCTGGAGCGGGGACCTGCTCGACTACAAGGAGCATCGCCTCCTCGTCTCCGAAGCTTGCAGCGGATCGGGCACACTCTTCATCTTGGTCGTGCTCAGCACGTTCCTCGCCGGGCTGTTCCGCTTGGGCCTCTTGACGGGCATCGGTGCGATCCTCTTCTCGATCCCGCTCGTCGCCGTGGTCAACGGAATCCGCATCGCCCTGTCCGCGGTCTCCCTCGACCTCTTCGGAGTCGAGGCCGCCGAGGGAGCCGCCCACGAGCTGCTCGGCATCGTGCTCATCGTGGCGACCGCCGCCGCGCTCGCCTTGCTGTTCTCCAAGGTCGATCGGCTCCGCACGCGAAAGGTCCCGGCATGAGGTGGGTCTCCTGGATCGCGCTCGCCGCCGCCGGACTGCTCTCGATCTCTTCTCATCTCGGTTGGGTCGGAGAGGCGCACCCGCCGGACCTGGATCAGGTGCCGGCCAAGCTGGGACCGTTCGAGCGCAAGCAGGATCACGACCTCGTGCCCGAGGATCTCGGTGAGCTCGTTCCCGATCGCTTCCGGTTCTCCGAATACCGCGGCGAGGACGGTAATGGCGGCAACCTATTCATCGCGTACTACGCCCGCGCTCGAAGCTGGAGCGGACGTCCGCACGACGTCGGTCAGTGCTACCTCGCCGCCGGCTGGCAGGACAAGAAAGAGCGCATCCTCACGACACCCGCCGGCGCGACGCTCCACGAGAAGCACCTCACACGCCAGGGCCGCGACGTGGTCGTCGTCTACTGGTGGCAGAGGCCCGGCGTCCTTCCCGCGATGGCGATGACGGGCAGCCTGAAGACGCGCTTCCGATCGCTCTTCAGCTTCCGCCCGGACCTGGTCACGGTGTCCTGGGAATTCGAGGCGAACGAGGTCCCGACCGACCAGGCGATCCTCGAAGCCTCCGACGACCTGATCACCGCGATCGATCGGATGTTGGCTGAGTGAAGATCTGAAACCAGAGCCCGCGCGACCGAGACGGGCAGCGGTCACCGAGCTGGGAGCCGCTTCTTCGACGGTGCCACCGATCGAGCGAAGAGGTGCCGAGCAAGGGGCCATTCGGAAGGCGCCGCATTCGGACCGCCGGCTTCAGCCGGTCTCGGTGTCCTCTTTCCGAGTGCCTTGGAGAGGACCAGGACCTCAGATCCGAAGCTCCGTGGCCCGATGCCGCCGGGTACGATCGGACCGCCAGCTTCGAAGTTGAGAGTTGGAAGTCGAGCCGTTGGACGTTCGGAGAGTCCCAAGCTCGCTCGGGCGATCTTCTTCCGACAGACGCGGTCTTTGGCTCGCTTCGACTTGGGCACTCCAATGGGCCCAACCAATGAAGCGAGCCACCCGAAGGTGGCTCGCGTGTGAGAGGGTGGGGGGCTCAATCGAGGAGCTCGATGTCCACGAAGTGGAGCTTGGTGTTGGCTCCACCGAGCGCGTCGATCGTCAGGATGCCGTCGAGAAGGATCACTTCGACGGTCGCCTCGAAGTGGGGCTCCTGCCCGCTCGGGACGAAGCCGTTGATCGCGGGGACACCCTCGACCGTGATCGTGTGCACGCTGTTCAGAGCCGCTGCGTCACCGACGGCCACGCGGACCCGGTAGCGTCCGGGGAACAAGGCGATCTCCCAGGCAGCTTCGAAGCCGTTCTGCATGTGCATCAGGGTATCGAGGCGCTGATCGTCGTTGACGTTGCGGTCGCGGCCTTGGCTGGTCAGATTGATCGGCGAGCTGAACTGGGTCCAGCCGTAGAACATGCCGTCGCCTTGATTGCGATCCAGGCGGATGTCGATGGCCTGACCGAAATCCCGCAGGTGACCAAAAGGCACGTCGGCGTTCTCGCTCTGAAAGTTCACTGAGAAGCGAAGATTGCCGGCGCGGCGGATCTCGACGAATGGGATCTTGGTGTTCGCGCCAGCGTTCGGGGACAGCGTCAGCTTGCCGTCGAGCACTGGGACGGTGATCGTCGCGAAGGCGTGCTGCTGCTCGGGCGGATTCGGCACGAAGCGATCGATCGCGACCAGGCCTTCGACGACGGCGGTGTGGAAGTGATCGTCGACGAAGAAGTCGCTACCGTCGCCCAGCGCCACGGTCACCTCGTAGGTGCCGACCGGAAGCTCGATCTCCCAGGCAACGTCGATCGGCTGCTGCATGTGCAGGAAGGTGTTGAGCCGCCCGTCCTCATTCTCACCACGATCCCGGCCCTCGCTCGACTGATCGAAGGGCTCGCCATTGTCGTCGCGCACCCAGCCGTAGGAGAAGCCACGTCCCGCATTCGCTTCCTGTCGCACGTCGAAGGCGAGCCCGAAGTCGCGGAGATGACCGGCCGGGACCTCGGCCTGCTCGTTCTGGAAGTTGACGCGAATCAATTCGTACTCGCCGGTCTGAAAGCTCGAGGTGATGTCGCTCTGCAGCTCGCGGCCATCGGTCGCGAGGATGCCGGACAGTTTCACGAAGAGCTCAGCGTTCTCGGGAAGGGTGAAGGCCTCCGGGATGAAGCGGGCGGTGGCACCGTCGACTTCATGACGACCCGGCAGTCGCTCGCCGTTCGCCAGCTCGAGAGAGAAGCTGTTCGCATCGACGCTGGAAGCATCGAGGTCGCGATCGAATTTGGCGACGATCTCGAGATCCGTCGGCTGGACGTTCTGCTCGCCGTTGCCCGGTTCGAGCGTCGGCTCACCCAGGAACGGGTTGCCCGTCTCGAAGTTCCAGAGTGGGCCCTCGACGACCGTGCCGTCTTCGAGGATCGAATCGACTCGCCAGACGTAATTCGTGTCGACCTTCAGATCCGAGACCTCGAAGCGGGTCTCGTCGATCGCGGCGATGGGAGTGTCGGGCAGCTCGTTCGGACCGAAGAAGACCTCGAAGATCTCGGCCTCCCCTTGCCAGCTCAGCTCCAACGTGAGGTCCAGGTCGGTCGTGTCGTGAGCTGGGACCGGGTCGCGGGTCGCAGCGGGCTGGGCCGCCGCCGGTGGGAAGAAGCCGCCGCCGCCACCGCCTCCGCCGCATCCGGCGATGGAGACCAGAGAAGCCGCGCCGAGCGCGATTGTCAGGAGCCGAGCTCCGAATCGATGCGGACAAGAACTGTTGGTCGTGTTGGAAGGATCGAAGGACGGGAAGTCGCTGCCGTAAGTGGCGTTCATGGTTTGCTCCACTGTATGTGTGAACTCGTTTCGTTTGCTCATCAATCGTCCAGCGCACTCGCCGAACACACACGCAGGCGACGAAACCGCTGGAAGCACCCAGCGCTTTTCGAAGAAAATCATGAGCCGTCTCGGTGAGCGACTCCGCCACTGGAGAATGGAGCCGCCGCGCCTCGTCGCGGCCGGCTCGGCTTGACCGGCAGGATGCGCGAGCTAGGCTGGCCGATCTCGCGGACGGTCCCACGAAAGGTGAATCATGAACCGACTCGGCATCCCCCTCCTCCTCACCTTGGCGATCGCCTGTGAGTCGATCACCGAGTTCGAGGATCGCTTCCCGAGCGGTCAGCTCCGAAAGGCGGGCACGCTCGTCGGCGGTCAGCAAGAGGGGCTGTGGACGTATTACTTCGAGTCCGGTGAGCCCAAAGCCCGCGGCACCTACCGTGACGACATCCAGGAAGGCGATTGGACCTACTGGTACCCGAACGGCCAAAAGGAGATGGAGGGCGCCTTTCGCGATGAGCGCCGCGCCGGCCCCTGGACCTACTGGCATCCATCGGGAGCGCTCCGCGCCCGCGGGCGATTCGAGGATGGCCGAGAGACCGGCGCGTGGACCTTCTTCGACGCCAGCGGCGTCGCGACTCGATCCGGCGACTTCCTAGCCGGCAAGCGCCACCTGCTCTGGGAGAGCTGGCTCGAGGGCGAGCCGAAGTCCGTGGGCTTCTACTACCACGGCGAGAGAGTCGGTCCCTGGCGCTTCTTCGATGAAGACGGCGTGGCCTTGGAGAAGAGCTACCCGCTGCCGGACGGGCTCGAATGTTACGAGGAGCACTGGCCGGACGGCACGCTGCGTCGCGCCGGATTCGTCCAGGACGGCCAGGCGGTCGGGCTTTGGGCGAGCTGGCATGCCAGCGGGAGCCGGCGAGCGACCGGCGAGCTCGAGGACGGCGTGCCGACCGGGACCTGGACGGCATTCGACGAGCGAGGCGATCTGATGGCCACCGGCGAGGTGGAGCGCGGTCAGCTCGAGGGCGTGTGGCAATTCCGTTCGGAGACGGGCGAGCTCGAAGGGAGAGAGGTCGGTGTGCGGCCGGCGCCGGTCTGGTCGGGAACCTGGTCGAGCGCCTCAGAAGCGATCCAGTCGGGACCGGAAGGCTGCGTGGAGACCTGGCTCGCCGAGATCGCCTCGGAGCGGATCGAGGAGCCGCGCGCGGTCGTGGCCACCTCGGCTCCGAGCCCCGCGATCGAGAAGGACATCGTCCGAGCGCCCATCCGTCCGCAGCCCTGGACCGTGCGTGAGACGGAGTTCATGGCGGACTACATCGAGCGCTACACGACGGGCGACAGCGAGCGGCTGCGCCGCTCGAGCTTCTACGCTCCCGAGAGCAACGAGCGCGCTCCGGCTCGGCGCGGCGACCTCGAGCGGTCGCGCCCCTTGCTCGGGCGGCGGCTGCCGGTGACTCGCTTCGAGAGCGTGAGCGAAGGCGCCATCGATCTCGATCAGCTCCGAGACAAGAAGCTGCTCCTCGTGCTGCTGCGCGGATTCGCGGGTCAGGTGTGCGTCTACTGTGCGACCCAGACCAAGGCGCTGTCTCCGTCCCTCTCGGCCTTCGATGCCCTCGATACCGAGGTGGTCATCGTCTACCCCGGCCCCGAGAGCGGCATGGACGCCTTCGTCGAGGCGTACGTGAACACCTTCGACGAGCAGTCGCCGCCGCCGTACACCCTGCTCTACGACCCGGACCTGCGCTTGGCCGAAGAGCTCGGCTTGACCGGCAACCTCGCGATCCCGACCAGTCTGGTCATCGACGAAGAGGGCGTGATCCAATGGGCGTACGTCGGCAAGACGATCGACGACCGGCCGTCCACGCAGCAGATCCTCGACGTCTTGCGGCGAATGCAGTGACGATGTGGGATGGTCCTGTTCTGACGCCAGCCCGGACGGGCCAGGCTGGTTGCTTCGAGACCTCGATCTGACTGGCGGCAACCCATGGATCCGACACACTCACAGACCGACGCCTCCCAGCTCCTGTCCCGGGTCGTCGCCGGAGATCGTGACGGCATGGATCGCCTGTTCGGCGTGGTGTACGACGAGCTGCGTCGCATCGCCGCTGGCAAGATGCGCGGCGAGCGCCAAGAGCACACGCTGTCTCCGACGGCCCTCGCCCACGAGGCGTACTTCAAGCTGATCGGGCAGAAGGAGATCGACATTCGGGACCGCGCACACTTCTTGGCGCTCGCGGCGACGGCCATGCGGCGCGTGCTGGTCGATCATGCGCGGACCAAGCGTCGACTCCGGCGCGGCGGCGGCGCGAAGCCCGTGGAGCTGGACGAGCAGATCGCGTTCACCGCGGAGGATGATCTCGTCGACGTGCTCAGCCTCGAGGAAGCGCTCGAGCGGTTGGCCGAGAAGAACGAGCGCCAATCGCGCGTCGTCGAGATGCGACTCTTCGGCGGGCTCAGCATCGAGGAGACGGCGTCCGCGCTCTCTGTCTCGACCAGCACGGTCGACAACGACTGGGCGATCAGTCGCGCCTGGCTCCGGCGTGAGCTGTCGAAGGAGAATTGAAGGCCGTTCATGTCCGACGCCGACCGCATCGACGCATTGTTCCTGCAAGCGCGCTCCCTGGATCCCTACCAGAGGCTCGCGTTCCTCGAGGCGCTCGAGGACGACGTCCGGCGAGAGGTCGAGTCGTTGCTCGCGCATGATTCACTCGAGAGCGAGACACCACCGCTCGGGCGGCAGATGCGGGAGCGGATCGACTCCTGGAGCCCGCCGACCAATGAGCTGGTCGAGCACACACCCTTGCCCGCCTTCGCCGAGAACGCCCTCGATCACCACACCCGGAATGGTCGGTGCGTCCGAGCGCGTGAAGTCGATCG
>JAVJTD010000490.1:0-1714 GCA_040219065.1 Planctomycetota bacterium | reverse complement strand
GCTACGCAAGAGTACCAGATTGGTCGCGGCGGGATAGCCAAAAAGTGGATTCGAATCTGCTCCCTAAGAGCTGCGGGAGCTTAACTCCACCTCTGGTCAGGAGCTACCGATCGCTCAGCCCGACCTCATGCGGAATCGCTGCCGCGGCAGGGGGCGCGAGCTACTGGATGTCGATGGTGAGCGGCCCGGTGACCTCGCGCAGCACGCCGTTGGTCGGGTTGAAGACGACCCCGGCCACGTAGACCCTCTGGTTGCTCAATGTCTGGGGAATGGTGAGGGAGGGGGTGAGCGCCTTGGCGTGAATTCCGATACCACCGACGAAGAGGCTGCCCAGATTGAGCCCGGCGACCGTGAGAGAGTCGGGTGTGAGCGGCAGGCGCAGCCCGCTTCCACCGGGCAGGTCCCAAGGCCCTTGCCCGGTCAGCGACAAGAGCACTTGAAGGCTCTGCCCTTCTTCGCGGAAAGCGTGCTCGAGCTGGAACTGCACCGGGAAGCCGACGAGCGGGACACCGAGGAGAGTGAGCTCCATCGAGTCACGCACGAAGACGTCGAACGTCCCGTTGGTGTCGCCATCGGCGAGGTTGGAGGCATCGCTGGTGAAAGCCACCTCGCGGCCCTGGCCGGAGACGCGCGGGAAGTACGAGGTGCCGGGTGCCTCCTGGTCCTTCCAGTCGAGGCTGCATCGCCTGAGCGCGCCGGTCTGCACGTCCTCGAGGAACACGTCAGGCGCGGCGTTGAAGTCGCCGGGCACGAGCTGGGTTGCCGAGCTGGAGAAGGCGACGAAGCGGCCGTCGGCCGAGATGTGGGCATGCTCGCTGTGGTCGTCCGCCTCGATTCCCGCCTCGGAAGTACTGATCCTCCGAGTCTGCTTGGTGATGCGGTCGTAGAGGAAGATGTCCCACTTGCTGTTGGTGTCACCCGAGACGATGTCGCTCGCGGCGCTCTGGTAGACGATCCAGCGGCCGTCGGCCGAGATCGTGGCCAGCCGGCTGCGCTCGTTGGGCACTCCACCCGCCGGGTTGTTCGAGACCCGCTCGATGGTGCCGTTGATGCGATCGTAGAGAAAGACATCTTCCCACTCGTCGGTCGCTGGAGTGGGCAGGAGGTTCCTCGCCTGGCTGGTGAAGACGACCCAGTCGCCCGAGTCCGAGATCGAAGGTTGCCGGCTGCTGCGGTCGGCTTGCGTCCCATCGGCCGCTTGGCTGATTCGGGTGATCCGGCGCGTCGAGACATCGTAGAGGAAGATGTCCGAGAATCCGTTGGTGTCTCCTGCGACCAGATTGCTGGCGAAGCTCTGGAAGACGATCCAACGCCCGTCGCCGGAGATGTCGGGGAGCGAGCTGTCGTTGTTTCCGATGTCACCCGGCCAGACTCGGCTGACGAGATGGGTCTGACGGTGGATCCGGTCTCGCAGGAAGATGTCGGAGTACGAGTTCGAATCCTCGTAGACGAGGTTGTTCGCCTTGCTCTCGAACACGACGAAGCGCCCGTTGGCCGAGATGGCCGGATGGCGACTCTCGTCGTTGCCGGGAAACGAGACATCGGCTGCGACGCTGACGAGCTCGGTCTTTCCGTGCCGACGATTGTGCACGAACACGTCGAAGCCGTTGTTGCGATCTCCCGAGATCAGGTTGCTCGCCTTGGACTCGAACGTGATGAAGCGCCCGTCCGCACTCAGGTCCAGCCCGTTCAGCCCGCCGCTCGCTCCATTGGC